>JBQCZX010000068.1:0-19517 GCA_052089485.1 Marinobacter sp.
GCCTTTGGTATGGGCATTGATAAGCCGGATGTTCGATTTGTTGCACACCTCGATTTGCCAAAAAGCTTGGAAGCCTATTACCAGGAAACTGGCCGTGCGGGGCGTGATGGAAAGCCCTCTACCGCCTGGATGGTGTACGGCCTGCAGGATGTAATTAAACTGCGACAGATGCTGGAGGCTTCCCAGGGCAACGATCACTTCAAGCGGGTAGAAAGGCAGAAACTAGATGCAATGCTGGGCCTGTGTGAAGTCACAAAATGCCGCCGACAAGTTCTGTTGAACTATTTCGGCGATCAACTTGAGACGCCCTGCGGTAATTGCGATACCTGCCTAAACCCGCCAGAAACGTGGGATGGTACGGTTGCCGTTCAAAAAGCGCTGTCCTGTGTGTATCGAACTGGGCAGCGGTTCGGGGTCACCTACCTTATTGACGTGTTGCGCGGCTCTGATAATGCGCGAATTCAACAAACCGGGCACCATCAAGTCTCAACCTACGGTATTGGTACCGAGTTAACAGCCAGCGAATGGAAGTCTGTCTTCCGGCAATTGGTGGCCAACGGTTACTTGCGAGCTGACCCTGAGGGCTATGGCGCACTGCAACTGACGGACGAATGCAGGCCGCTGCTGAAAGGCGAAAATAAAGTGGAGCTGCGCAAAGACCCGGTTGTTAAAAAATCGACAGGCCGTTCTTCCAGCGGTAGATCAGGCAGTGCAATCAAAGACCAAGTCACAGACCACGTTGGTTGGGAGGCGCTTAGAGCCTGCCGTAAGGAACTGGCTGAAAAGCAGGGAGTGCCGCCCTACGTTATCTTCCACGACACCACCTTGTTTGACATGCTTGAGCGCAAGCCGCAAACCCTTGATGAGCTTGCCGGCGTAAGCGGCGTTGGGGCCGCCAAGCTGGAAAAGTATGGCGCGATGTTCTTGGCTGCTATTGCCGAACTGGACCCAGCCTGAAGGGCGGCTTTCAGCTAATGTTATTC
Source organism: Marinobacter sp. (assembly GCA_052089485.1). GTDB lineage: Bacteria > Pseudomonadota > Gammaproteobacteria > Pseudomonadales > Oleiphilaceae > Marinobacter. The sequence goes on from JBQCZX010000068.1 coordinate 984, forward strand.
AGCTGGCTTAAAACCCTTCTTGCGAATTCGATATTGCGCGATGGAGGTAGCAACGTGATTGCCTTCCATATCTCGCAATTCCCCTTCTAGCGTAAACTTCGCCCGGCCCGAGACATCTGCATCCTCGAGAATTCCAGCGACGTTCTCTGGTGACAGCGAGAACTCGACGGTAACGTCCGAATTGGCCGGCAGCAGGAACTGCAGAGTCATTTCCTTCAGGATTGGCGTATAAGCTGGGCCAAGGTCAAACAGCGTTAACACCCCACCCGGAATTTCCGCCACCAGAAAATACGCACCAGCATACAAGCTGCCAAAGTGGTTCTTGTTGCCCTTGAGTTGAATGCGTGCGCGCACGTATCCGGGGCGAACTTCTTCAACACTGAACCGGTTCCGGGGCGCAAAGGGTATAGAAAGGCCGATAATCCTGTTTACAGCTGCGTAGCCCCCCGCCTTTTTTAGCCATGCCAAGGGTTGAGCGAGGGTCGCCTCTGGATCCGACGTGGAAACCCACTGCCCGGTCGCTCCAATAATGCGGTCGATTAAGGCCATTGTTCAGTTCCTGAATGTTGATTAGTGCAGATCATTACAATGCTCCGTACACATCGCAACACTCATTCAGACCCGGAAGCGAGAAACGTTGCCGTTAAGGGTCTGCCCAATCTTCTCGATGTGGCCACTGTAAACATCATTTTCACTGGCCGCCGCCGCTGCATCCTGGCCCTGATCCGCAATGCGAGTAATCGAAGCGTTCAGTTCTTCGGTTACTGAGGTTTGCTCTTCCGAAGCCGTGGCAATCTGCGAGGTCATTTCGCTTATGGAGGTGATGGCACCAGCGATTCTATGCAAAGATTCCATGGCATCTTGCGCCTTTTCCATGCTTACGTTGGAGACGGCCGTTGAAGCTTTCATAACCTCTACAGCATTGCTAGCACCCTTCTGCAGTCGCTCAATCATGTTATTGATCTCTTCAGTGCTGGTTTGGGTGCGCTGGGCAAGGTTTCTTACCTCATCTGCGACAACGGCAAAGCCGCGCCCGGCGTCTCCTGCACGCGCCGCCTCAATAGCTGCGTTCAACGCCAGCAAGTTAGTCTGCTCAGCAATGCCTTGAATAACCTCTAGTACAGAAGTTATAGAGGTAACGTCCCTGCCCAGCGCATCAATAACGTCTGTTGCGGCACTCACTTCATGGGACAGTTTTTGTACCGCATCCCGAGAAGCAGATACCGTTTCCAGCGACGCGCGGCTGTCTTCATCGGCCGTATTGGCCGCGTCGGCTGTTTGTAGTGCGTTCTGTGCGATCTCTCCTGCTGCGGCGGACATTTCATTAATTGCGGTGGCGACCATATCCACCTCAGTTTGCTGGCCTTCAACACTGGCCCGGCTGGTCTTTGCGGTATCTCTCAGTGAGGTTACATTGGTAGCCAGCTCGGTACTGCCCTGCTGCACTTCTTGAACCACCTCGTGAATTTTTACGACAAACTGGTTGAAGCTTGCAGCTAACTGTCCAAACTCATCACGAGCGCTGTCGTCCAGGCGCTGGGTGAGATCCGCATCGTTTGAGCCAATGTCCGCCATCGCCACATTCAGTCTTCGAACCGGGGCCATCAAGGTGCGGATACCTAAATGAAGCACAACCAAGGAAGCCAGAAGCCCGATTACAGCTATAATCAGGCCGGTTATGATTGCGGTGCGAACCGGGGCATGTATTTTTGCCTCGTTAACAAAGGTGCCCAGGTACCAATCGACACCCTGAGCCTGGCTTATATGGTGAAAACTGGCGCTCCAGGGAACATCATCTTCATGATAGCTGTGCTCTCCGCCTTTCAGGTTCGGAGCCTCACCAAGCAAGGACTTGATATTCTTCCCGATAAGGCTTTGTTGTGGGTGGTAAAGCACTGTGCCTTCCTGGCTAATAAGTGCTGCATAGCCTGTATCAGCCAAGTTGATAACGGACAGCATGTTGCCGATGGCTTTCAGAGTGATATCAGCTCCGGCAACGCCGCTATTTGAACCGCGCGTGACGGGCGCCAGGGTAGAAATGACGATCTCGCCGGAGGTGGCATCTAAGTATGGTTCGGTAAACGATGAGCGGCCAAGATCCATAGCTTTTTTGTACCAGGGGCGGACACGGGGATCGTAACCCGACGGCAGCGTGGCCTCGTCCGCCTCTGTTTTCATCAGCATTTTTCCGTTGCTACGGCCTACATACACATCTTTAAAGTTGCCGCCAGTGGACATTGCCTGCAGTAGTATACGTGTCTGGGGGTCACCCGTGGTTGCTTCTAAGGCTTTGGCGGTAGCCTCAGTCATCGCCAAGCGTGTATTGAGCCAATCGGCAATACTTGCCGTATTCTGCTCGGCGGTGTTTTCAATCAACGCATCCACATACATTTCCGTAGTGTTCTGTAGGCGGAGGTTGCCGGAAATGGTAAAAGCAGCCATCACCAGAATGAGCAGAATGCTGAAAGCGACCAACAGCTTTTGACCGAATGTAAGATGCACAACGTACTCCAGAGATTGGTTTTATTAGTTTTCGGCCGCTAGTGCGAACTCTTTAATGCCTTCTGATAAACTTGACCGACAAACCCATATCACCGCCATACGGGAGTTTAGTGAATGGCCCATGAAGAACTGCACCTTAACCTTCGCAATCTAACACTGGATGATTACGAGCAGCTTCAGGTGCTCATGGATCGCGTTTATGACGACATTGGCGGATCCTGGCCAAGAGATACCATCAAGGCATTGGTTGATGAGTTCCCTGATGGGCAGATCTGTATTGAAGATAAGGGCCTGTTGGTTGCGGTAGCGCTCACCGTATCCGTCAAATACGAGCGATTTAGTAACCCTCATACTTATGACGATCTGATTAAGCGGAACGAGCAAATCAGGCACAACCCAAAAGGTGACTCCCTTTATGGGCTGGATGTGTTCATTCATCCCGACTATCGTGGCTACCGTCTGGGCAGGCGTTTGTATGAGGCCCGAAAGGAACTCTGTCGTTCGATAAACCTGCGAGCTATCCTCGCTGGCGGTCGTATACCCGGGTATTTCAAATATTCAGACCAGTGTTCACCTGCCGAGTACATTGACCGGGTTGACCGCAGAGATATTTACGATCCGATTCTGAGCTTCCAGCTGTCGAACGAATTCCAGGTCACCCGGTTGATGCACAAATACCTGCCGGAGGATGAAAAGTCCCTGGGCTATGCAACTCTGCTGGAATGGCGGAACATTCTCTATACGCCGCCCTCCTCGGTTCTCGACGTAAAGAAAACCCAGGTTCGCATGGGTGCCGTTCAGTGGCAGATGCGCGAGTTTTCATCGGTTGAAGAAGTGCTTGAACAAGTCGAATATTTTGTCGACGCATTGTCTGATTATAAGAGCGACTTCGCACTATTCCCGGAGTTTTTCAACGCACCACTGATGGGCCTGACCGATCAGGTGGATCAGACCCGTGCCATTCGTTTCCTTGCCGGGTTTACCCAGCAGTTCCGCGACCGTATGTCTGACATGGCCGTTAGCTACAACATCAACATTATTACCGGCTCCATGCCTCTGCTTGAGAACGACCGAGTCTACAATGTGTCTTACTTGTGCCATCGTGATGGTCGGGTGGACGAACAGCGCAAGATCCACATTACCCCACACGAACGCCGTGACTGGGTTGTAGAAGGTGGCGACAAGTTTGAAGTCTTTGAGACAGATGCCGGGCGCGTCGCGATTCTTATCTGTTATGACATCGAATTCCCCGAATTGGGGCGGATTGCCGCCAGTAAAGATGTGGATATCATCTGTGTGCCCTTCTGGACAGACACCAAAAACAGCTATTTGCGGGTTCGTCACTGTGCTCAGGCGCGCGCCATTGAAAACGAATGCTACGTGGTGATCACCGGCAGCGTTGGCAACCTGCCAAAAGTAGAAAACCTCGACGTGCAATACGCTCAGTCTTCGGCGTTTTCACCGTCTGATTTTTCTTTTCCCCACGACGCTGTGCTGTCGGAAACAACGCCGAATACCGAGATGATCATGTTTTCGGATATGGATCTGGAAAAACTTACATTGGTTCGTAACGAAGGCTCTGTAACCAACATAAAAGACCGTCGAGTTGATATGTACCAAATTATCACCTCGTAGACGTTGAAGAACTGACTCAAAGAGTTAGCGTATCGCACTGATGGCGTTGCGAAACTTTTAATCAACGTCTATTGTTCAATCAATGGCTCGATTAATAGTTTAATTAATGCCAAGCCAGCCCAAGCAGAGACTTTGTATTCATGAAGGAAGCGTTACCTGATCTTGTAGCCCGTTTCAGAGTTCGGCAAGGCCTGTTCCGTAAGGAGTTGGTTGAAGCCGAGCTTTTTGAATTGGACTCCTACGGGTGCGTTATGAAGACCGACAAATTGTTCAATCCTGGCGACACCATTGTGTTGGACCTGATCATGGATATGCCATTCGATAAGATTCGTGCCGAGAACCTGACAGGGCTGGTTACCGAGCGTAGAAAACACTGCAGCAACTTCTTCTATTCTATTGATTTTTCGGACTTTAAGTCTGGTGGTGATACGGCTTTACAAGAAACGCTACGTCGTATCAGAGAAGTTCTGTCCAAAAAACAGTCGTTGAAATCACGTCGTTCCTCAGGTTCCATGTCGGGTTTCCGGCAGATGGCCTGATCATTGTTATCCGTTCTATCTATCTGCAAGGAGATATTTCCATGGCGAAGAAAGCCAAATCTAGCGTTGATAAGATCGTAAAGAAGGTCAACAAGGAATTTGAGAAAACGTCGTCCCAGATCGAAGGCCTGATCAGCGATGCGATGAAACAGTTCGACAGCTTACAACACCAGGTTCAGGATCCGGTTCGCAAACTTTTAAAAGAAATTGACGAACTTCGTGAGCGCGAGCTGAAACGCTTCAACGACGAGTTTGAGCGTCGCCTAGATGAGTTTCATGAACTGCAATCCAACATACTTGAACGCTTGGGTGTCGCCTCCAAAGAAGACATCCGTAAAGCTGAAAAAGAAAGTAAAAAAGAACTCAAAAAATCGTCTGCATCTGGTGCAAGCAAATCTGCCAAGAAGCCTGCTGTAAAGAAGGCCACTCCTAAGAAGGCTACTGCCAAAAAACCTGCAGCCAAGGCCAAAAAGCCCGTCGATAGAAACGATCTTACTCTTGTGAAGGGTATTGGGCCGGCTACGGCTAAAAAGATGCAGGATGCTGGGATTACCTCCATCGATCAAATTGCCGATCCATCGGCAGCCGATCAGGAAAAACTGAATGCTTTCTCTAGCCTTAAGGGATTCGACCAACTTACAAATGAAGCTAAGAAAATTAACTGATGCGAACGCCTGACCAGCCTGTTTTACGGGACATTGTCCTGATTGGTGGCGGGCACAGCCACGTCGGAGTACTCAAACGGTTTGCAATGAAACCGGTGCCCGGCGTGCGTCTGACCCTCATCTGTCGCGATACACACACACCCTACTCCGGAATGCTGCCTGGCTACGTGGCAGGACACTACAGCTACGATGATGTGCACATCGACCTGAGCCGCCTGGCTGAATTCGCCGGCGCACGCTTTTACCGGGCTGAAGCCATGGGCATTGATCGCACTAACAAGCGCGTGATCTGCAATGGCCGGCCCGATGTTCCTTACGACATCCTGTCGATCAACATAGGTTCATCCCCAAGGGTGAATGAAGTTGATGGTGCCTTGCAGCACGCAGTGCCGGTAAAACCAATCACTGGCTTCAACAACCGGTGGCTTGCCCTGCTCTCGCGCATAGAAAACCACGAAGGGCCACTCACCGTTGGTGTTGTGGGCGCGGGTGCTGGCGGTGTGGAGCTTACGCTGGCCATGCAGTATCGCCTTGAAAATGAGCTAGAGCAGCGAGGCCGAGATTCCGATCAGCTGCATTTCCATTTGTTTGACGCTGCCGATGAGATTTTGCCTACTCACAACGCCAAAGTGCGAGAGATCTTCCGCAAGACTCTCTCCGACCGTGGCGTAAAGCTTCATCTTGGCTCGCCAGTAGAAAGGGTCGGTGAAGGGTTATTGCGCACCGCCGCCGGCGATAGTCTGCAGACTGACGAAGTTCTCTGGGTAACCAGAGCGGGTGGCCCAGCCTGGCTGGAGGAAACGGGTCTGGCGTTGGACGAAGGCCTTTTCCTGCGAGTGCGAGACACCCTGCAGGTTGAAAACGACGACAGTATTTTTGCCGCGGGCGATATTGCTAACGTGACCAATCACCCACGGGAGAAAGCCGGTGTGTTCGCGGTTCGCCAAGGCCCGCCACTGGCGGACAACCTCAAGCGTATGGCTCTGGGCAAAGCACCGAAAGCTTTCCATCCTCAGAAAAAATGGTTGGCACTGATCAGTACTGGCGACAAATACGCTGTTGCCTCTCGCGGTGATACCCAATTTGATGGTGCTTTGGTGTGGCGCTGGAAAGATTGGATCGACCGTCGCTTTATGGATAAATTCTCTGACCTTCCACCAATGGAGGAAGCGTCTGCTCTGCCCGACACAACAGCAGCTCAGACCCCAGAGGAAGCATCCCAGGCTATCTCTGCCGTTGCCATGCGCTGTGGTGGGTGTGGCGCCAAGGTTGGCAGCACAGTTCTTTCACGGGCGTTGGGCGAACTCAGGCCTATTGATCGAGACGACATTCTTATCGGCCTACATGCGCCAGACGATGCCGCCGTTCTGCGGGTACCTCCCGGAATGGCCGTGGTACATACCGTCGATTTCTTCCGGGCGTTCATTGATGACCCCTACACGTTTGGCCGCGTTGCTGCCAACCACAGCTTAGGTGATGTGTTCGCCATGGGCGCAGAAGCCCAAAGTGCCACTGCTGTGGCCACAGTGCCCTACGGTATAGAATCCAAAGTAGAAGATGTGGTTTACCAGATGATGTCTGGTGCCGTAGACGTGCTAAATGAAGCGGGTTGCGCCCTGGTGGGCGGCCATACGGGCGAAGGCCGTGAGCTTGCCCTAGGCTTCGCGGTGAATGGCCTGATCGATCCTGATGAAGTGATGAGTAAAGGCGGTTTACGGGCGGGTGATGTATTGATCCTTACCAAACCCATTGGCACAGGCACGCTGTTTGCGGCTCATGCCCGTTTGGCAGCGAAAGGCCGCTGGATTGATTCTGCTTTGGCCTCTATGGTGCAGTCCAACAAGGCGGCGGCGGATTGCCTTCGTAGCTTCGGGTCTAAGGCCTGCACGGATGTGACTGGCTTTGGGTTGCTTGGCCACCTGGTTGAGATGACGCGGCCGTCGGGTGTAGACGCTGAGTTGGATCTCTCTGCGATTCCCATCCTCCCTGGTGCGGAAGAAACTGCCGCGGCAGGCATTCTCAGCTCTTTGCAACCGGCAAACATACGCTTGCGTCGTGGTATCCGGGATCAGGAAAAGTGGGTACAGCACCCACGCTATGCTCTGATTTTTGATCCACAAACCGCTGGCGGCTTGCTCGCCAGTGTCTCGGCAGATAAGGCAGAAGAGTGTGTAAGAGAACTTAAAGCTCTTGGCTACCCGCATACCGCTGTTATAGGCCGGATAACGCCCCAGGATGAAAGCGGGCCGATTGAGCCGATTACGCTTAAAGAGTGAGTTTAACAGTTGTTTCCGGAGCAGCGCTGCACGGCAAGCGAAAGCGCCTGCTCCAGGGATTCCCGCTCCTTTTCTGGCGTAAATTGGCTGGCAAGTTGGCCAACTTGCTTGCGTAACTGTTCCAGAAACTCCGGATCGCTCTCCGCACGCATGAGTTGGTCGGCAAGTGCCTGAGTGTCACCTACCGGATAATAGCCGGCGTAATCGGTACCCAGTAAGCCGGTATTTCCTGAAATGTCAGATGCGATAATAGGCAAGCTGGCGCGACAGGCTTCCGACACCACGTTTGCACCACCCTCCACCACAGAGCTCATTACCAGCAATTGGCTATCTGCCATCAACCTGGCAATGTCGGGTTTTTCCAGCTCGCCGAGCCACCTGAAACGAGCGTTCTCCAGTGCTTCCTGCCTAACGATGTGTTCCCAGCGGTCATCGTGCGGTTTGCCCGCACAGGAAACGCGAAGGCGTGATTCAGCCGGCAGTAGCCTGGCTGCCAAGGCTGCCCTGAGCGAATCTTTTTCATCTCTAAGATGCCCAATAACGCACACATCAAAAAAGGCCGAAGCAGAACCCGCTTTTTCTGATTCGAAAACAGGCTGTTCAGCCGACTGAAAAAGCGTAACCAGTTTATCCCGAACAGTTTCAGGGATATCGTCTGCAACCTTCTCATGCAGGCCAATCAATACATCGGCTACCTGCATAGAATAAAGTGTTTGCTCAGCGTATTGGTGCTGATGCAGGTAGATATCCGTTCCCGTTAGCGCAACAACCAAGGGCGTGTTTGGCCAGGAGCCCTTGAGCAGCCTAATGGCCTCATGGCTACGCCAGGCATGAAGAGCAATAAAGAGATCGCAAGGCTCGCCGTGATACGCTGTAACAACAGACACTGTATGCCCCGCATGCTCCAGCAAGGTTTGCCAGCGCTCTGCCGTTGCTCTGTTGCCAGCTTTTGAGCCAAGGCTGGCCGGCGTGATCATGGTGATATCCATAGCAATCTTTCGTTAAAGGGGGTTCGTTAAACGCCCGGTACCATTTTACAGGGGAGGTTTTTGTTAGGATAGTGCCCTGATACGTGACCTATTTGAACCCATAATCCGTATAGTTTGTTCAGGGTTAAATAGAATCAGGTATCCTGCAACTCGCAGACGCATCAGGTGTGGCATTTCTGCATTATTCAATTAAATAACCGATTAAGGAATTCAAATGGCTTTGAATCTTATACGGAAGTTGATGCTTTCCAGTGTTTTCTGTTTCACCGCGGCTGCGGCGTCGGCGGAAACCTTTGTATTTACGGCAATTCCAGATGAAGACGAAACCAAGCTGGTAGAACGTTTTCGCGGTGTTGCCGACTACCTGTCTGAGCAACTGGACGTGGATGTACGTTATATCCCGGTAAAATCATACGCGGCTGCCATTTCAGCGTTCCGTAACAACCAGGTTCAGCTAGCATGGTTCGGCGGTCTTTCCGGTGTACAGGCGCGCCGACTGGTATCTGGCTCTGAAGCCGTCGCTCAGGGTGTTGAGGACGAAGCATTCCAAACCTACTTTATTGCCAACACCAACACAAAGATTGAGCCGGCCGACGAACTGTCAGATCTGAAAGACCAATTGAAGGGCAAAACCTTCACCTTCGGCTCCAAAGGCTCAACCTCTGGCCGCCTCATGCCCGAGTTCTACGTGCGCGATACCTTTGATGCAAAGCCTGAGGATGTTTTCTCCCGCGTTGGTTTCAGCGGCAATCACACTCGCACCCTTCGCCTGGTGGAAGCCGGCACCTACGATGTAGGCGCGCTTAACTTCAAGGTTTGGGATAAAGAACTGAGCGATGGGAACATTGATACCGATGCCGTGCAGATTATCTGGGAAACGCCCGCTTACCCGGATTATCAGTGGACCATTCGAGGCGATGTGAACGAGCGATTTGGCGAAGGTTTCAAGCAACGGGTTACCGAAGCGTTGCTGAACCTCGACGATCCCGAACTTCTGGAAAGCTTTCCGCGTTCAGGCTTCATTCCCGCTTCCAACGACGATTACGAGCCGATTCGCAAAACAGCTGAAGAGATCGGAATCCTCGATTGATGGCAGGCTTCGACCTTTCTGGCCTTACGGCCTCATTCAGCGGCAAGCGGGTTATTGGCCCGCTGTCGCTACAGGTTAACCCGGGCGACAAAGTTGCACTTGTGGGCAAGAGCGGCGCGGGGAAATCCACGCTTATCCGCTTGATTCATGAACGGGTTAACCGGGATTCTTCTCTTATTCCCCAGGATTTGGGTTTGGTGAGTGCCCTCCCCGTGTTCCATAACGTGTTTATGGGCCAACTGGACAAGCACTCCACCTGGTACAATACGATAACGCTCGCCCGCCCGTTCGCTAAAGACCGAGCCGAAGTACATACCTTGCTGCAATCGCTGGGCATGACTGAAAAGCTCTGGACACCCACGGCCTCGCTTTCTGGTGGGCAGCGCCAGCGTGTTGCCATTGCCCGAGCGCTATACCGCAACGCTGCCGTGTTGTTGGCAGACGAACCGGTTTCTGCTCTCGATGGCCCCATGGCGAACTCAGTCATGACACACCTGAGAGACCGCTTCTCAACCAGCATTATTGCGCTACACGATGTGGACCTGGCGCTGAAATACTGCACCAGAATTGTGGGTATACAGGACGGCCAGGTTGCACTGGATCAGCCCAGTGAACACCTTGCATCTTCAGACATTATGTCTCTTTACTAGGTAACGCGGCCGGTTTCATGCTCTCTTCCCCAACGGTTCGTACCAGCCTTATTTTCCTTGCCGTCGCCTTGGTAGGGTTACTGTTTGCGGACATTGCGATCACCGCATCCAACCCTTGGCAGGATTTAGGCAACTTTTTCCTTGGTATCGTCACTCCAAACTTTTTCAGCAGCGAAGGGCTGATGACCGCACTGCTCAGAACCGTCGCCTTTGCGTTTGTTGGGGTGGCACTCGGCGGTATCGCGGGTTTCCTACTGGCATTGGTTTATCGGTCACTACCCGTGCGAATGTTCTGCGCTTTTATCCGCGCCATTCATGAGCTTTTCTGGGCATTAATCTTTTTGCAGTTCTTTGGGTTTCACCCGCTCACCGGTGTACTGGCGATCGCGATTCCCTACGCCGGAATCTTCGCCAAAGTGTATTCAGAAATACTTGAAGAAGCCGACCCCGAACCTGGGCGAGTTCTGCCTCCTGGTACTGGCAACATCACAGCGTTTCTTTACGCCCGCATCCCTGATTGCTGGGTAAAAATGCGCACCTATACCGCATATCGGCTGGAATGTGGTCTACGCTCCAGCGCGATTCTTGGCTTTGTTGGCCTGCCGACACTTGGCTTTTATCTGGAAGCCTCGTTTTCACAAGGGCTATACTCCGACGCCGGCGCAATGCTTATTCTTTTTTACATACTGATTGCGACCATGCCGCTGTGGGTAAGGCCAAAGCTATTGCCGGTGTATGTGCTCGGGGCACCCTTCTTTCTTGGCGAAGGCTTGCCGATTGTATGGGGTAACGTGCAGCGATTTTTCACTGAAGACATCGTGCCGGCGCCGCTTCGTAACGGGGAAGGTTTAACGGGGTTAACGCCCTGGCTGAATGACCTGATGATCAACCAGGCTATGCCCGGCATCTGGAATACCATTGTGCTCACCCAGATTGCCCTTGTGGCTTCTGGCATTCTCTCGCTGCTGGCATTCCCGTTGATTTCCAACCACTTTGGTGGGCCTTTGCGGCGCAACGCCGGCCATGTGGTTCTGGTAATTGCACGATCCACACCGGAATACATTCTGGCTTATATTCTGCTGCAGCTCTGGGGGCCTTCAATGCTACCTGCGGTTGTCGCGCTGGCGTTACATAACGGTGGCATTATAGGACATCTGATTGGCCGGCAAACCAATTCCATCAATCTCCGTGCAGATGCTGCAACCGGGTTTAATCGGTATAGCTGGGAACTGGTGCCCAGGGTGTACCGCTCTTTTTTGGCGTTTTTGTTCTATCGCTGGGAAATCATCATGCGGGAAACAGCTATTTTGGGGATTTTGGGCATCTACACACTCGGGTTCTATGTAGACAGTGCCATTCAGAATATACGGTTTGATCGCGCCATGGTGCTGATATTGATAACCGCCTTGCTCAACATTGGGGTGGATACCCTTGGGCGCTATATCCGCCGCAAACTCGCCCTGCAAACCATGCCGACCTGCTGAAGCGCGCTTCCAAAGGCCGGCTTATCTCCTCGCATTTACCGCTTGCACTCTATGTGCCCGGTTACCATATCGGAGCCACCAGACACATTGCTAAGAATGTCAGACTTAGCAAAAATACCCGAGCGGTGTATCAGCGAAAGGCCCACGTAACAGTTTTGAACTGCTTTGTGGTCGAACATGAGCCGAAGCGGCACATCAAACTGCCCCTCAAGATAATTGAGAAAATGTGAAGTGTTTTCCTCTCGCTTTGCCTGCTTAACCTGCTCCACGTAGGGTATGTTCGAGGCGTAAGAGAAGCCGAAGCCTATTCCGGCGCGAAGCCACTCTTCTTGAGTCCAGGGCGAGTGGGCCGTGGTCATTGCCATCACGTAGGCGTTGTATTCGCCAAAGTCACTCTGGTTGCCATTTTCGAGGCGTCGGTTTAACGAAAGCTTGCCCCAGTAGTCGACATACTTGCTATCAGTGATCAGCTTTCCCAAGGTTAATCCAACCATATAGGCGTGTACGTCTTCACTGCGTTTTAATGTGCCCGTGAGCGTTCGGCTGAATGGCCCCTCCGCTTGGTAGCCTGAATTCAACCGCCAGGACCACTCCCCTGACCTACCAGAGCCAGGCCGTTTGGTAGAGTCATCGAGGGCATTGCCAAAGAAGTAAGCAAACCCCAGCGTAGCGGTATTTTGTTGCGATTCATCCACTAGCGGGCTTTGGAAAATCTCGCTATCTACGTGCTGAAGCGCTAAGTTTGAAAAGACCATCAGGCGCGGCGTCACCTGATAGGATGTATTAATACCGGCACGCCAGAAAGCGGCTGAATCAGGTTGGTAGAACGGCCGGTCAGGCAGCGCTTCATCCACATCAACGCCATAATAATAATCGATAAAATCATTATCTTGGTAGATATAGCTGATGAACGGCGACACAAACCAGCGACCTGGCTCCCAAGAGTACCTGTAGGTAACGTCCCATTCGTACCCGTTATGATTGCCCAGAATATCATTCGCCCAAGTGGTAGAAAGTGCCCCCCAATCGCTCTTTAAGGTAAAAGACACGCCGCCATCCACTGACTGGTTACGGTCATGTAGGCCGCTGAAATAAGTGCTGGTCTCGGATTCAAGTCGATTGAACCGGTATCTGGCGAGAACATCCACCTCCAGCCAGTCGTTGTTCACCACGTGGACGCCTGCCGATGTACCACGTGCAAACAACCATTCGCCTTCGTACAGGTACAGAGGTAACAGATCCACTTTGCTTCCTGCTTTGTGGCTGGAAATATTGCTGACCCCGATGTATGGACTGGTGCCCCTGCGTATAGCAGCCCCAAGACCGACGGTCCCCGCAGGAATGTCTTTAACGGATATTCGCGTATCCGGGAGGCCGGCAAAGCTGTCGCTTGCCGTTAAGCTCAACCCCAGAGCAGCACTGAGCCCAATCAATCCTCTTCGCATAATCTTTGTCCGGTGTGTCGCAAACGCTCTTGGCCTATAACACCGGGCCAATAGTTGCGATAACGTTGTGCCATATCCGTCTGTGGTAGTGCCAGGCAAGAACCGTAGGCAAAGCGACCACTTCAGAGCGCGTAATATAACTCTGCTGACGTTCCGCGATCGCCTGAGTCGTGGCGTCATCCTGCAGAAGAATGTTGTTTTCGTAGTTTAGGTCAAAACTGCGTAGATCGAGATTTGAGGAGCCAATTAAGCTGATTTTTCCGTCAATCGTGAGGGTTTTTGCATGAAGAAGCCCACCCTTGAATTCGTAGATGATGCAGCCTGCATCCAGTAACCGGTGGTAATAGCTGCGGCTCGCAGCCGCTACAATCCAGCTGTCATTTACTTTGGGAAAGATCAGCTCAACCGAGACACCCCTGTGGGCGGCTGCGCACAGGGCTTCCAGGACCGTTGCGTCTGGAACAAAGTAAGGTGTAGACAGAGTCAACTCGCTTTGAGCGCAGGCAATCAAGTTGGCAAAGAGTTGGGGGGTGGCTCCGTGGCGTTCGGTTGGCCCAACGCCCATCACCTGCGCCGGGAAGCCGCCCTCGGCTGGCTGGGAAGACAACGCAATGCAATCCAGGGATTGATTAGTGGCCTGCATCCAGTCGCTGGCAAACAGCAGCTGATTTTGAACCACAACCGGCCCGGTAAACCGGAGCATGATATCCACCCAGGGGCCGTATTTTGCTTTAACCAGAAATTCTGGATCCGCGGAGTTTCGGCTGCCGCAATAGGTGATACGTGAATCAATCACGGTGATCTTGCGGTGGTTCCGAAGATCCAGCCGGCTGGTCAGAATCGTGTGGATGGGGTGCTTCAGTGACAGTGCCACAGCAAGACGCACCCCGGCGCCTTTCATACGCTGCCAAAGTTCGGAGTTAATCATCACACGCGACCCCAACCCATCGGCCATGGCACGGCATGTGACGCCCCTGCGGGCCGCACGTATCAGCGCCTCTGCAATCGCGTGGCCGGTGTTGTCACCAAGCCAGATGTAATACAGCACATGCACGTGGTCTGTGGCCGCATCAATGTCTGCCACCATGCGATCCAGGGTTTCGTCGCCATCAGCCATTAGTTCTGCAGTATTGCCAACTGAAGGATGGAACCCGTTAATAGAACCGGCATACCGGAATGCGGGCCGGTAAACCGGATCGATTAGTTTCTCAGTGCTGGCCGCTTCCCCCATAAACCAGGAAGCCTTGGCTCGAATTTCCTCAAATATTTCCTTGTGTCGTTTGTCTGCACGGTTCCCCAGGTCGGTTTCGCCAAACAGAAAATAGATGGCGCTGCCAAAGTACGGCAAGAGGTTGAGAACGATAAACCAGGCCAGCCGCCCCGGAGGCGATAGGTCATCGCGGAGCAGAATCCGGACAGTGAAGGTAATAACCAGTAGTGTGTGGAGTGCCAGAATATAGGTCATCAGGTTCCCTTTGAGGATGCTAAACCCATCGCGCTTTCATAAGCCTGTGCGACGTTTGTCACAACTTCTATCATCGGGACGAGTTTAAAGGCGTTCATGCCGGGCAGTTTGCAGTAACGGCAAGATACAATCCGTTACACTCTCAGCACGTTCTGTAATATTCAAGGTGCCTCCATTCATGATCGACGGACTTGTTGCATTCATCCAGGCTGGGCTTCTGGTTTTGCTTGCGGCCTTGGCGTGGCGAATACTGATGTTGGCGCGCTCCGAACCTCTGGCAGCGGGCAGTAAACGTCAACCTGCAGAGGAAACACATAAGGACAAACCCGCACCGCGAAAGCAGAAGCGTCTAGCTTCCGTGGATCGTACAGAGTTGTTTACTCACCTGCATATTCTTGCGGGGCTTCAGGAGCGAGATTGCCGGATAAGGGGGCTGGAACTTAGCCAAGCACCAGAAACGGTGCGCGCATACGCTACCGCCTGGTTATACGGCGCCGGTTGCGCGCTGTGCAGCCAATCAGAGCGACATAGTGATGCGCTCGCCGGCCTTGTGGCACAGATTGCCAGCCGAAAAACCGGGATCCGCCAGTCCGAAGCGGTGCAAGCTATTGCAACGCTGACTTCATGCGAAGTACTGCTGGCCTGCTTCCGAGCCGGGCTAGAAGGTGCGGAATACTGGCACAGCCATAAGTACGTGCAACCGGAAAGCAGCCTTTACACTGTTATTACCGCAAACGCGCTGATCTGATCTAACGCCTGTTTCCAGGCTTCAATGACCCTTGGCCTGAAATACCAGCTTTAGTGGAACCGCTTCAGCAAGTGGCTGTTGCCCTTTTTTCAGATCAACGCGCCAGACCATTTCCGAACCGGTGGTGCACAGAGGTGCAGTAAAGTGTGCTGAATATTCGCCATCGTCGTTTCGCTGCAATGGTACCGGGTACTCCCCCATGTACATGGATTCGCCGCGTAAGACAGCCAGAAACCGCTCCGGCTCTGTCGGTGCGTGAACAGTAAGCTGATACTCTGTGCTCTGCCCCTCATCGCCCAGAGTTTGAAGTTCCACTTGCCAGAGCCCGGCATCCATATCCCATTCACAGGGCCCCGCCAGAAGATCGCATACAGGTTGGCTGGTACCGGCAGTTGGGTTGTCTGCGCGTTGTAGCCCGCGAAAGCCAAATACAACCACTGAAATTATGGCAACGATGAACCCCACAACCCCAATTGTTCGTACCATACTCAATCCCACTTGAAACGCGTGTTAAAGCTCATGTTAAAACCCAGGAGCATTATGGACACTATCAGCTTCCAGGCAAAGATTTCTAAACCGGCGCCAGACATGAGAAAATGCCGCGCTTTCATCTCTGACTCACTTTCAGGAACAGGATACGCCCGTGCAGCCGGATATTTCCGTTAAGAACCTCAACAAGGTTTATGAGGGCGGTTTCCAGGCCCTAAAGAATATAAATCTGGACATCAATCGCGGCGAGATTTTTGCCCTGCTCGGTCCCAACGGGGCGGGCAAAACCACGATGATCAGCATCATTTGCGGCATCGCCAATATGTCTTCCGGTGAGGTAACAGCCGCCGGCTATGACATCGTCAAGGATTACCGCAAAGCTCGGAAAACCATTGGTCTTGTACCCCAGGAGCTCAGCACCGATTCGTTTGAAACCGTATGGAACGCCGTGTCTTTCAGCCGGGGCCTGTTCGGTAAAGCGCCAAACGCTGCCCATATTGAAAAGGTGCTGAGGGATTTGTCGCTATGGGACAAGCGCAATAATCGTATTATGACGCTTTCGGGCGGCATGAAGCGTCGACTAATGATTGCCAAAGCTCTCTCTCACGAGCCACGGATACTGTTTCTGGATGAGCCCACGGCAGGCGTGGACGTAGAACTGCGCCGGGATATGTGGGAAATGGTTCGCAAACTCCGTGAAGACGAAGTCACCATCATCCTGACGACCCACTACATCGAAGAAGCCGAAGAAATGGCAGACCGCATCGGAGTCATTCGTCAGGGCGAGATTATTCTGGTAGAAGACAAGAATCGTTTAATGAGCAAGCTAGGCAAGAAAGAACTTCGCCTACAGTTGCAGAGCAAACTGGACAAGATCCCCGGTGAGCTAGCACTGGAACCGGTGGAGCTTTCAGACGATGGCTACGAGCTGATATACACCTTCGATTCCCAGCAGGAACAATCCGGCGTGGCGCGATTACTGCGAACGCTCGGAAACATCGGGGTTGATTACCGCGACCTGCGCACCCGGGAGAGTTCACTGGAAGAGATTTTTGTCGGCCTGGTGCATGAATAAGCCCTCGGCTAACTGGAGAAAGCATGAATTTTTACGGCGTTAAAGCCATCTACAGTTTTGAAATGGCCCGTATGAGACGCACCTTGATGCAAAGCGTGCTCTCACCGGTTATCTCTACGTGTCTGTATTTCGTTGTTTTCGGCTCGGCCATTGGTTCGCGCATGGGTAATATCGACAACATCGAATACGCCGCTTACATCATTCCCGGGCTGGTGATGCTCTCGCTGCTGATGCAAAGCATATCCAACGCCTCGTTTAGCATTTACATGCCAAAGTTCTCTGGCACGATTTATGAAGTTCTGTCTGCACCCGTATCTTACGTTGAGGTGGTGCTGGGCTACGTGGGGGCCGCAGCTACAAAATCCGTGATACTGGGCTTGATCATTTTGGCCACCGCCAGGCTGTTTGTAGATTACAGTGTACTGCACCCATTCTGGATGCTGTCGTTCCTGGCACTGACCGCCGTAACCTTCAGTTTGTTCGGCTTTATCATCGGCATTTGGGCCGACGGCTTCGAGAAGCTTCAGATTGTTCCGATGATGATTGTCACGCCCCTGACCTTTCTTGGCGGCACCTTCTACTCCATCGATATGCTCCCGAGCATATGGCAAACCATCAGTCTGTTTAACCCCGTGGTCTACCTGATCAGCGGCTTTCGATGGGCCTTCTATGGTGTATCTGATGTACACATAGGGATCAGCGTAGGCATGACCCTACTCTTCTTGTCAGCTTGTATGGCGGGTATCTGGTGGATATTCAAAACCGGTTACAGGCTTCGTTCCTGATGCAAACTCGCTGCGCCCTGCTCTGCTCTGCCGCCCTATTGGCCGGGTGTTCTTCCGGTTCAGGGGCGGTAGAACCTTCAGCCAGTTTGCCGGTTGTTGATGGGTGTTTTGTGAGCGCAACTGGCACAGTCAACGTCGGCCTGGAACTGGCGCAAGCACCACAGGAACGCCGAAATGGCCTGATGGGCAGGGAATCCCTTGCAGCCAATTCAGGCATGTTGTTTCGGTACCAAAAGCAGCAGCGCCCGGATCACAGCTTCTGGATGTACCAGACCCTCATTCCTCTGGATATCGCCTATCTGAATGAGAAGGGCGTAATTGGCAACATTCAGCAGATGGAACCCTGCGCATCCTCAAACGGTACAAAGTGTCCAAGCTACCCTGCCGACGTTGAATTTGTATCCGCCGTGGAGATGAACGCCGGATTCTTCGAATCGAATGGAATTCGTTCCGGCGACCGCTTCAGACTAGGAGAACAAAACTGCAAAGACCGTTAACTGTCCTTCCACTGTGGCTTTCGCTTATCCAGAAACGCACAGATGCCTTCCCGCGCATCGTTTGCTCGCATATTTTCTGCCATTACCTTGGCCGTAAAGTCATAAGCCTCTGTGAGCGGCATTTCCAGCTGTTGATAAAAAGCGCCCTTACCGATCTCCAGCGTGTGCCCGGATTTTTCAGCAATGGTACGGGCCATGGA
>JBQCZX010000069.1:0-19232 GCA_052089485.1 Marinobacter sp.
TCCTGCATCGGAATCGTTGTAACCACTGCCTCTGCCTTAGCGTTCATTGCCACCCCTCAATTAAAAATCACTATATGTAGGTCCAATTTCGGTGAGTATAACAGGATATAGTGTTTTGTGAATTTAAGCTGGACTATTGATAAGCGACTTATGGCAAAGAAAATCAATGGAAAATGGCTTGCAAGAAGGAAAGCTTTGGTAAATCGGGTGCTTGGGGCAAAATGTTAAAATCACACTATATTGTGACCAAAAAACACACGAAAAAGCTTGTATTGCTCGCAAGGTCGCATGATTTGTGACTCCTGCACGTATTCAAAATACATGTGTCGTTAAAGTAGTGATGTGGGGGTCGAATAATGCAGTGGCCCACAGGGCGTGAACCACTATAAAAAGGGAAGAACAATGAGAGGCCTGAAACCTACATTGCTGGCGCTGTGTATTGCGGGGGCTTCACCTGCAGCCATGGCTGAGATTCAACGCCTGGACGATTCCATGATGGGTAGCATCACGGGGCAGGCGGGGGTGAGCATAGAACTTGAAACAAAAATTGATATTGGCCGCTTTCTCTATATTGATGAGGGTGCATTAGCCATAGAAAATATCAGTATCGGAGGTGCCGAGCGCACAGATTTCTTTGGGTTTGGTGGGCTTGGCGGTCCAACAGCCACGGATCGGCTGGACAACATGCGCATTGATATCGATGTGCTTAGTGATGGTGATGCTGCCATCAACATTGTGCCTACAAACTTTAATGCGGTAGATTTTCGGATCACCACAGGTGCTTGGTATTTGTCGGCCACCGACGGGAGCAACAACTACACTGATCTGATGGATAACTTCTTTGCAGAAGGTTTGATGGGCCGTGGGTCTATCCATATCGATACCGGGTCAGATGTTATGCGCTTCCGAACGGCGTTTGCGATAGAGACGATGCAATTCGATGTGCCGTTTCTGGGAATCGGTGTTCGCGGCATGCAAATTACCGGTGCGGACTATGATCGCACTTTCCCGAGCCCGCTGGATCTGTTTGCCGAGGTTGATCTTTATATCTATGAAGGCGCGCGTTTCTCCAGCGGGGGATCGTCGTTGGCAATTGATATGCCTTCGTTTCGAGCAGACGTAGGCATAGATGAGCTGATTATTGGCCAGCAGTCGATTGGCAGTCTTTTTGTGGACGATCTTGCGATTACGGATACCGCGATGCGTATCTACGGTCACTAGAGGCTGGTGCAATAGAAAAAAGCGGGAGCCGGCCTCCCGCTTTTCGTTAACCCAGCAGTAGGCTGTCGTCGTCTACTGACAACCCGCGCTGCTTTTCAAACAGATCCAGAAGATCCTTCACTTCCAAACCTTCACGGTCGTTGCCTTCAATATCAAACACCACCTGGCCCTGGTGCAGCATGACTGTGCGGGTGCCAACTTCCAGCGCCTGTTTCATGCTGTGGGTTACCATTAAAGCTGTCAGTTTTTGCTCATCGATGATTTTGGTGGTGAGCGCCAACACGAAAGCAGCGGTTTTGGGGTCCAGCGCTGCGGTGTGCTCATCTAGCAGCAATATGTTGGAAGGCGTAAGGCTTGCCATCAACAGGCTTACGGCTTGGCGTTGGCCGCCGGAGAGCAGGCCCATTTTGTCACTCAGGCGGTCTTCCAGCCCCAGATTCAGGGAGGAGAGGCTTTCCCGGAACTGCTCCATGTACTGCTTTTTTACCGCCGCACCCAAGCCACGGCGCTGGCCGCGTTTGATGGCAAGGGCCAGGTTTTCTTCAATACTCAGGCCTTCACAGGTGCCTGCCAATGGGTCTTGAAACACCCGCGCTACACGGTCAGCACGCTTGTGGGTAGACAGTTTGGTAACGTTTAGGTTGTCGACAACGATGGTACCGCTATCAACCAGAACTTCACCCGCCAAGGCATTCAAGAAGGTGGATTTGCCGGCGCCGTTACTGCCAATCACGGTCACAAACTCACCTTGATTCACGGTGAGACTCATGCCCCTGAGAGCGGGATTTTCCAGTGGCGTGCCTTTGCCAAAGGTAAGCTGGAGATCGGTTGCGCTGATCATATTGCCTCCTCAGGCTTTCTTGCGGGTAAGTTTGCTAACCAGCGAATTACGGGCGCCGGGCAATACAATTGCCAGAGTAACCAGAATCGCGGTTATCAAATTCAGATCCTGGGCTTTGAAGCCAAGGAAGTCGGCGTTCAGTGCCAGGGCAATGGCCAAACGGTAAATAATAGCGCCAACCACGCAGCCAATTAGGGCGCGAACGACCGAGGTTGGTGTAATAACCGCTTCACCGCCAATCAGTGAAGCCAGGCCAATAACAATTACGCCAACGCCCATGGTGACATCCGCTGCCCCCTGGCTTTGGGCAAACAGTGCGCCAGCCAGGCCAACCAAGCCGTTTGAGACAGCAACACCGAGAATGATCATGGCCCCAGTGGCGATACCTTGGGCGCGAGCCATTCGCGGGTTGGCACCGGTTGCGCGCATAGCTAGGCCGGTTTCAGATTTCATGAAGCGCCACAAAAGAATCAGGGCGATGAACACTACAATCACAAATAGCAGTACGGGCACCTGGTGGTAGGCGAGATCTAGCGAGTACCAAGGCGTGAGTACGGTTTCTTCGCCCAGAAGCGCAATGTTTGGCCGGCCCATAACGCGAAGGTTGATGGAATACAGGGCAATCATGGTGAGTATAGACGCCAACAGATTCAGAATTTTCAGCTTTACGTTCAACATGGCCGTTACCGCACCGGCAGCCATGCCGGCAAGCACGGCGGAGCCAGTGGCCACCCAAGGGTTCCAGCCTTCCATGATTAGCACGGCCGCGACAGCCGCGCCTAGTGGGAAGCTGCCATCGACCGTTAAGTCTGGAAAATCGAGTACACGAAACGAGATATAAATACCGAACGCAACCAGGCCATAGATAAGGCCTGTCTCGATTGCGCCGTAAAATGCAATTTCACTGAGCATGGGTAAGGTTCACTGTGAAAGAAAAACGGGCGGATCCTTTTGGGTTCCGCCCGTGTAGGTCAGTAGGTCAGGTGCTACTTATCGCTTTTAACAACTTTTTGAGCGTCGGCAATGAGGTCTTCCGACAGGGTGACGCCCATGCGCTCACCGGCTTCGGGATTCACGAACAAGTTCGTCTTTTCCATGGTTTCGAAGGGCATGTCTCCTGGTTTTTCACCCTTCAGAATGCGCGCAACCATTACGCCGGCTTGGCGTCCGTGATCGTAGTAATCAAAACCCATGGCTGCAACAGCACCACGGGCAACGGTAGCCGTGTCGGCGGCGAATACTGGAATTTTAGCGCGCTCGCCTACGGAAATCACCGCTTCAGCGGCACTGATAACCGTGTTGTCAGTTGTCAGGTATATAGCGTCGGCTTTGCCTACTAGAGAGCGGGCTGCGCCGAGTACTTCAGAGGTCTTGGTGGCTGCACCTTTTACCACGGTTAGACCACGGGCTTTTGCGCGCTCTTCCAGCAGTTCAACCAGTGCTACAGCGTTGGCTTCGCCCGGGTTGTATACGGTACCGATGCGCTTGGCATCGGGCATGATGCGCTGCACCATATCCAGGTGTTGCTCGATGGGTACCATATCGCTCACACCTGTGATGTTGGCGCCAGGTGCCTCGGTACTTTTAACCAGCTTGGCGCCTACCGGATCGGTTACTGCAGCAAATACCACAGGGGTGTTGCGCGCAGCGGCGGCGATGGTCTGTGCCGAAGGGGTTGCGATAGCGACAATAACGTCTGGGCCTTCACCCACAAATTTACGGGCAATCTGGGCGGCAATGGCGGAGTTACCCTGAGCGCTTTCGTGCATGAGCTTCAGGTTGTCACCCTCTTTATAGCCTCGTTCAGCCAGCTCATCCTTAACGCCTTGATGAACGGCATCCAGGGCCGGGTGCTCAACAATCTGCGTAATGGCAACAACACGTGGCTCTGCAGCCTGTGAAAGACTTGCCATTGCCAGTAATGACGCGCCCAGCAGGGTGCGCAGGGTTTTCTTGGCCATATGTCATCTCCGAGGTTTGTTGCTATTTTATTTTAAGGTATGAGAGTTTACCACAGCCCCACTACCTTGGTGGTAGAGCATGTTAGTGTGAATAGGCCCGATGATTGTTTTTGGGAAGAGTTTTTGTTCTGTTGGCTTGAGTCACGCTTTGACTGGCCGCAATGTGTTGAAATATGCTACTAAAGTCTAAATAATGTCCTTATAAATCAAATAACGAAGCAAGGAAGATCCATGCACGCAACAAACAAACTTCCCCTGGATATGGTTTATCACTGGGAGAGAACCAAGGCGAACTCTCTGTATATGACCCAGCCCATCGGCGATGGCAAAGTGGTGGAATACACGTGGGGAAGGGCGGTTGATGAGGCCCGCCGCATGGCCTCGTACCTCAAATCACTAAACCTGCCTGATAAAAGCCGCGTTGGCCTGATCTCCAAGAACTGCGCGCACTGGATCATGACCGACTGGGCGATCTGGATGGCTGGGCATGTTTCTGTACCTCTTTACCCAACGTTAAATGCCGACACAGTTAACTACGTGCTGAACCACGCTGAGTGTGATGTGTTGTTTGTGGGCAAACTGGACGACTGGGACGTTATGAAGCCGGGCGTACCCGAATCTGTTCGTTGCATTTCTTATCCCCTGAGCCCGCCTAACGATTTTGAAACCTGGGATGACATTGTGGCCAAGTACCCACCCCTGGAAGAGAACGTGCAGCGTTCCGGAGAGGAGATGGCAACAATTGTTTATACCTCTGGCAGTACCGGTCGGCCTAAAGGTGTCATGCTCAGCTTCCTGAATATGGCTTATTCGGCCGAAGGCGGCCTTGAAGTTCTGCAGGTTGGCTCCAACGAGCGCATGCTGTCGTATCTTCCTCTAGCACACGTATTCGAGCGCACGTTTGTGGAGTTGGCTTCCTTGTATGCGGGCTTCCATGTGTTCTTTGCGGAGTCTCTCGACACCTTTGTTGAGGATATGAAGCGTGCACAGCCAACGCTGTTCCTCTCGGTTCCCCGGCTGTGGGTTAAATTTCAGCAGGGTGTTTTGCAGAAACTGCCCCAGAAGAAGCTGGATACGCTGCTGAAGATTCCTGTTGTGAACAAGCTGATCAAGAAAAAGATTCTGAAGGGTCTTGGTCTGGATAAGGCCAAGCTGGCCGGCAGTGGTTCCGCACCGCTGGCCAGCGATGTATTGGACTGGTACCGCAATCTTGGGCTGGAGTTGCTGGAAGGCTATGGCATGTCGGAGAACTTTGCCTATTCCCACATCAGCAAATTTGGGCGGTCACGCACGGGTTATGTAGGCGAATGCATGCCGGGTGTGGAAACAAAAATCAGCCCTGAAGGCGAGATCCTGGTTAAGAGCCCTGGCAGCATGATGGGTTATTACAAAGATGAAGAGAAAACCCTTGAATCCTTTACCGAAGACGGTTTCCTGAAAACCGGCGACATAGGCGAAATCGACGAGATGGGCCGCCTGAAGATTACCGGCCGTATGAAGGAAATCTTCAAAACCAGTAAAGGTAAATACATTGCCCCTGCGCCTATTGAGAACCGCCTGATGGCGCATCAGTCGATTGAGATGGTGTGTGTGTCTGGCGCCAATCAAACCCAACCGTTTGCGATGATTCAACTGGCAGAGGGCGTAAGGCCGAAAATGGCTGACCAAGGCTTTCGCGAGGAGCTTGAGGCCAGTTTCACTGAGCTTGTTACGCGCGTAAACAAGACGGTAGATCCCCACGAGCAATTAGCCTTTGTGATCATCGTTAGCGATGAATGGTCGATTGGTAACAGCTTCTTGACCCCAACGCTGAAGCTTAAGCGTAACGTTGTAGAAGACGCTTATGAAAGCAAAGTGGATGAATGGTATGCGAAGCGCCAGAAGGTTATTTGGCAGTAACGTATAACTTTTGTTCTGAACAGGCCCGGCTCCGCCGGGCCTGATTCGTTTCAGAGCCGACATTGGTCGCATAGGGAAAAGCGTGTGGCGGGCATAGAATTAGCTCATATCAGGAGGGGTTTATGACTCAGCTTTCTGCGGTTCAGAAGCGTATTCACGCTGAGATTCCGCTCTCCCGCGCCCTGGGAATTGAACTGCATTCTTGGGACGGCAGTGCGTTGCTGATCAGCGCGCCACTTGAGCCCAATACCAATCACCAAGGCACTGGCTTTGGTGGCAGTGTTTATTCGGTGGCCGTAACGGCGGCGTGGGGCCTTGTGGAACTCGCGCTGGCCGATCTTGGTTTGAATGGTAATGTGGTGGTGCAGACTGGCAGCATTGATTATCTTGAGCCAGTGAGCACGGATTTTTATGCAATTTGCCGATTGCCGGGGAATGAAATTCCTGAGCGTTTCAGAAAGGGTCTGGCAAGGCATGGCAAAGCCCGGTTGGATCTTACTACTGAGGTATTCTGCGGAGCGCCGAACAACTCGCCACAGGCTGATCCGGTAGCTGTGTTTCAGGGGCGGTTTGTGGTGCAGGATGCCCGCTCGACCATAGCGCCGCAGCTTTGAGGGTGGTGTTAGGCCATTGAGCGGGTGTTGGAGATTGATCTGCTCATCAGAATGATGGGGATAATGCCGGCCAATACAATAATAAGCGCTGGCAAAGCGCTGTGGTACAGGCGCTCATCAGAGGCAAACTGGTACACGTAGGTTGCCAGGGTTTCAAAGTTGAATGGCCGAAGTATCAGGGTGGCCGGTAGCTCTTTCATGCAGTCCACAAAAACCACCAATGCTGCGGTAATCAATGTGCCGCGAAGCATGGGCAGGTGAACCTTCACCAGTGTTTTACCCGGGCTGTTGCCCAGTGAGCGAGATGCCATATCCATGCTCGGGGTAATCTTCTGCAATGCGCTTTCTACACTACCGGCAGACACTGCCAAAAATCTCACCGTATAGGCAAACACAATGGCGAACGCCGAGCCGCTGAGTAGCAGGCCTGTGCTCACGTCGAAGTAATCTCTCATCAGGCTATCCAGCCAATTATCGAAGCCTGCCAAAGGCACAATCACACCCACGGCCAATACCGCCCCGGGCATGGCGTAACCCAAGCTTGAAAGGCGCATGAGCACCTGCATCCCACGGGTGTTGTGAAGCCTGCGGCTGTAGGCGAGGGTGACACCGATAAGCAAAGTGGTTAGTGCCGCAGCCCCTGAGAGAAACAGGCTATTAAGGGTGTTGCGTATAAACACCGGGTTCCAGCTTTCATCAAAGTATTCCCAGGCATAGATGCCCAGAGTTACCCCGGGAATCACAAAACCAAAGATGACTGGCGCAGCACACACGGCGACGCAGATCAGCTGCCGTGGGTACGACATGGTGAAGCGGCGAATGGGGTCGCGGTTGTCCCGGGCGGCAAACTGTTGCTGGCGCCGCCTGGAATAACGCTCAAGAGTGACCAGAATAACCACAAATATGAGCATGGTTGTGGCTATCTGCGCCGCGCCGCCCAAGTTGCCAAGGTTCATCCAGGTATCAAACAGGCCTGCAGTTAGCGTTTGCACCGCAAAAAAATCGACGGTGCCGAAATCGTTCAGCGTTTCCATCAGTACAAGTGACAGGCCCACGGCAATGGCAGGGCGGGCGATGGGAAGAACAACTTTAAAGAATGTGCTGATTGCCGAATGTCCAAGGCTACGGCTGACCGCAAAAAGTGAGGGCGACTGCTCCAGAAACGCGGCACGGGCTAGAAGATAAACATAGGGATAGAGCACCAGGCCGAGCATCAGTGTGGCTCCTTCCAAGCTGCGAATCTCAGGGAACCAGTAATCGGCAGCGCTGGTCCAGCCAAACACGTCTCTTAATGCGCTCTGAATGGGGCCGGCATAATCCAGAAGGCTGGTGTAAACATAGGCGATTACGTACGCCGGCACCGCGAACGGCAGCAACATGGCCCATTCGAAAAACTTACGGCCAGGGAATTCACACATAGTGACCGCCCAGGCGGTTGAAAGGCCGATCACCAGAGTAATAGCGCCAACCCCAGTCATAAGCTTCAGGGTGGTGACAAGGTAGCGGGGTAGCGTGGTATCCATCAGGTGTGGCCAGATATTTTCTTCAGGGAAGAAGGCCAGAAATATGACGGATAAAACCGGTAGAGCGACGATGGCTGTGGTGAGTATCGCACTGAAAAGCCAGCGACGGGAGGTGCGCTTTGCCAGCAAGGGCTGGGTGAGCCCTGGGTTAACGCTGGTCGCGGCCTCGCTCATAGGGTTCCTGTTAATGAAATTGATTGGATAGACAGCTATCGAAGGGTGTCGATTGTAATCAGCTCAAATAGTCGCTGCAATGACTGGAATCATTTGTAGGAATGATCGAGCGAAAAAGCGAGGGCGGTGATTCCGCCCTCGCCAAAGTACTTACTCGCCGTCGTAGTCTACACGGTCAACCAGTTTAACTGCCGCGTTACGGTTTTCTGCGATATCGTGCAGGGAAAGGCCATCCGGTTGAATCTCGCCCCACTCTGCAACCAGCCCGGTGGGCTTTACGTTCGGGTTTGCAGGGTATTCAGTGTTAGCCGTGGCGTAAATGCCTTGGGCTTTCGGAGAGGATAGGAACTCCATCAGTTTGATCGCGTTCTCACGGTTAGGGGCGCTTTTGGTGAGAGAAATACCACTGATGTTAATGTGGGTTCCGCGGCCATCTGCGTTCGGGAATACCAAGCGAACGGCTTCGGCGGCCGGGCGCTGATTCTCGTCCCGCAGCATGTTGCCGTAGTAGTAGCTGTTGCCGATGGATATATCACACACGCCTTCTGAAATCGCTTTAATCTGGTCGCGATCACCGCCCTGAGGCTTGCGTGCCAAGTTGTCTTTAACCCCTTCTAACCAGGTTTCGGTCTCAGCTTCGCCGTGGTGGGCGATCATGGATGAGATCAGTGCAATGTTGTACGGGTGCTTGCCGCTGCGGGTACAAATGCGGTTATCCCATTTATCATCTGCGAGCTGCTCGTAGGTGGTGATTTCACCTTCTTCAACCCGCTCCTTAGAGGTATAGATCAGGCGCGCTCGTGTGGTGAGACCAATCCAATTGCCTTCTGGATGACGCAGGCTTGCTGGAATGTTTTTGTTCAGCACCTCGTTGTCCACACCCTGAACCAGATCACGTTCGACCAACTCATTTAGGCGCGAAATGTCTACAGTCATAACCACATCTGCCGGGCTGTTGCGGCCTTCGCGCTCCAAGCGCTCAGCCAGGCCCTGCTTGGCGAACACCACATTGCTCTTGATGCCAGTCTCTTTTTCAAAAGCATTCAAAAGTGGCTCAAGGAGGTATGCCTGACGGTATGAGTAGATGTTAACTTCGCCGTCTGCAGAGGCTGCAAGGGGAAGGGCCGTAAGGGCGATTGCCGCAGTTGCGACGAGTTTCATGCGCATGATGCCATCCTTCGATAATTCTGGTTGGGTGTGCCCTTGTGACTGGGTACTGAATAGAGTGCTGATTGAGTACTGATTGATAGTCACAAACGCCTAAAAACGCCAACCATTCTCATTTGTGTTACGCGCGAAGTCAATATTCCCTTTGGCGTACTTCTTTAAAAATAGTGTTATTCTCCTTAATGTGATTTAAACGATATGATTCCTAAACACATACGTTAATCTACCAGGTACCTTAGAAAAGTATTGGACGTCGCAAATGGGTGTAGATGATCGCAGGGAGCACTGTCGTACCGCGATGAGTGCCAAGGTAAAAGTACGTCACGAACGATTGGGAGAGTTTGTCTTCTCCACCCGTGATATATCCGATGGCGGAGTGTTTATAGTGCTGGACAATGAACCCTTTACGCCCGACATGGGGGATAAGGTAGAAGTGCAGGTGCAAGGCCTGCCCGTGCCGGCCCCAGTGTTGAATATGGTTGTCGTTCGTATAACGAACGATGGCTACGGCTTACAGTTTAACGAGAGTGTTAACTGACAGGCTCATGACTGCTTTTAGATGTCGCAGACCATTCAGGGGCGTTACACGCTTGCTGGCCTTAATCTGGCTGCTATTGATGCAATCTGGCTGTGCCACTTATTACTCCCACTACGCCATGTTTCCTGCCGAGAACTCCCTGGGCGAGCCAAGAGCCGTGCGGCTGTCGTGGCACAGCGCCGAATATCCTTCTTGGTGGGTTTTATCCGATCTTGCCACACCTTTAACCCTAGAAACCCAGTGCAGCGAGCGGGCGTGGCGTTTATACGACCGCAGCCATGAAGAAGCCGGGCCTTGCGGCCAAGGTATTCGCGCCTGTGGTGAAAGCGGAACAGATCAGCTAGCCAAAGGAGAACAGGCAGCCAATGCCAACAATGTATGCATGTCGGTGAACCCTTCTGACCCTGAAGCACGAATTGCAGATATATCTGGCCGGCTGGAGTTACTGGTAGCGTGCGAACCGGTTTTGGCTGTTCAGGGCAACGGAGAGGAGGCGATGAATGTTGATTACATCCGGGCATCAACCGTGCCTTACACGGTATACACTCGCAAAACGCCTCGCGGGTCTCTCAGTGCTCGGCCGCCCAAGTTCGACAGTGCCGCATGCGATGCGAATTGATGAGTTGGCTTAAGAGGGGTTGTGATGCCGGTCACGTTGCTACAAATTGTTTCCGGCTGAAGAATATCGTTACGGTTTGTCTTGCTGCCGTTACTTCGAACTACCAAATTGTAATGGATTATTTCCGGCAGCCATTGAAGAATAGTAGCCACTAAAAACACGTATTCAGGAGCGAATAGTGGGTGTCTGTCAGAAAAAAGTAGCGGTACATGATCTAGAGGTGGGCATGTTTGTGTCTGACCTTGATCGGCCGTGGCATCAGACTCCTTTCCCTATCCAAGGGTTCCGCATCCGTTCCCAGAATGATATCCGCGCGCTTGTTTCTCACTGCAAGTGGGTCTCTGTCGACGTTGCAGAAACCCGGGATGCCGTTGAGCTTTCTAAAGTTGTCCGACCGGCTTTTGGAGCCAGGAGCCAACACAAAGGGGAGGGCCGGGAAGAGCTTCGCCTTCCTCCGCTGAATATACGTGAACCGGTAAAGTATCAGTCTGTTACGACCCTGAAACGGGAAATGAAGTCATCAAAGGGTTTGCTTGAAGATGCAGGCCTTGCTCTTGAGCAACTTTACGCAGCGGTTGCCACCCAAAACGCCCGAGATCTACGGCCTGTTGCTGCGGTTATCAACAAAATGGTGCGCAGCGTAGTCCGCCAACCGGATGCTTTGCTATGGCTTAGCCGTATTCAGCAGCACGATAACCACATATACCGGTATGCGCTGAATACGTCGGTTTGGGCCATCGTATGCGGGCGCCAACTAGGGCTGAATGAAGGCTTGTTGAACCATCTTGGTTTGGGTTGTCTGTTGTCTCAGGTTGGTAAAACACAACTGTCTGAAGATTTGCTCAGCCGGGAAGGACAGCTTAGCCCTGAAGAATATGCGCTTTACCGTACTTACGTTGATAAAGGTATGGTGATGCTCGAAGAGAGCGGGCTTTCACGGGCCGTTCTGAGCGTTGTGCAGGGCCACCGCGAGCGCCATAACGGTTCGGGTTTCCCTGAAGGTATTCGCGGTGACAGAATTCCACTGCTGGCTAAAATTGCTGGGCTTGCGGCGTTCTTCGAGTCGCTTATTGAACCCAGGGAAAGTCTTGCCGAACCTATGACGCCCGCGAAAGCTGTCACTCTGCTCTACGGTATGCGGAACATTGAGTTTCAAGATGACCTGGTTGAGGGCTTTATTCGGGCGATTGGTATTTACCCTACGGGTAGCCTTGTGGAATTAACCGATGGCCAGCGTGGCGTTGTGGTTTCACACTCTCCTGAGCGTCGACTGTGGCCACGAGTGATGGTTATGACGGATCGTGACCGTTCTCCATTGAAAGCCGGAAGAGTTGTCGATCTGGCGAAATTCAATCAAAGCCGTGCAGCGACAGAAATACTGGCTATCAAGGAATGTCTTGCCCACGGAACCGAGGGGCTGAACCCGGCCGGTTACGATGTGACCGGCGCGGAATCCCGGTGGAGTATTGGCTGGCTGGTCAGTCGGTAATAACCACGCGAAGGCTTTTTCGTATCCACCGATAACTGTTTTCTGGTGAAAAACTGATAACAACCTCAGACTCACCGCCCGCCAGGCCGTCTACGTAGTAGTCCACTTCTGCCATTTGTTCACTATAAGACTGCACCACCACATCTTGTGGTCTGGTAGTAATGGCCTCCAGACCTGAAAGCTCAACGCTGCCGCTGATGCGTTGTATTTTTATCTGCTTGTTGCTTCTGTCGCTAGCTGGGTGCCTGGCGATGTGGTTGTCCAGATAGAAGCGATTTCCAATAATCGTTTTAATCGTCTTTAATTCGCGCGTCAGATAGTCTTGGGCAGCTTCAGCATCCACCTCTTCCATGGAGCGAGCAGCTTCGATAATCCGCTGTTTTTTTGCCCGCAAGTCCTCTTTGTACTCAACGTTCGGGTCCCAGTCGTTGTCATTTTCAGGGCGCTCCGGCGCTGTGTCTATGTCGGCGTCGGTTGGAGGTACTTCACACAGCTCATCCCCTGCCGGGTAGAAGCAGATGTTAGCAAGCAACTGGTTTGCAGGAGAAAGATTGGTGCCGGTTGCGTCGAACTCGGTTTCGCTTACGGTGAAGTCGATCGGCTTGGTGAGGTTGGGCAATGCTGCATTTAATTGTTGAATAACGCGATTCCGGATCTCGATCCCTTTGCCTTCACGTACGCTCTCAGTCCAGTTAAGCGAGATAAGAAAGCGAGTGAGGTTGCTTAAAGGCACGCGGGTAATAAGCTGTTGTTCGGTAATTGTATGGGTGGAGAGACCTTCATCATCGAAGGATGGAGTGGATAGCAGTGCCCGAATGTCTGGGAAAAACTCCAGCGGTGTTACCCATTCTTGAGCAGGCACGCCTTCTGCGATAGGCAGGTCGCCTACGCTAAGGTTAAGCGTTTCCCCAGGGTAGTACTGAAATTGGCCGTGGGCGTTCGTTTTACCAGATTGGCTCGTGGTCTGGTAAGTTATGCCGCTGATTCCCAGTGCGTTAATTTTTCCGGTGCTGGTATCGTCGCCACTGCTATCACTGTCGCCGCCGAAGCACCCAGAGATAAGCGGGCTAATAAAAAGCGCGGTAAGAAGCGCGCGGGGCAAAGTAAGCGGTGAACGAGTGAAGTGAACGGCAGCCATGGTTTGTCTTTCATTCCCTGAGTTTGGGCCGCACCAGAGGAATGGTTGTGGACGGCCGACTGTAAGTTGTTGTAACCGCATTATAGGCAGCCGGCCCAGGCTATATCGGGATACCTGTCGCAGTTTGCAGATCTCGCCGGGGCTCGCGGAACTTGCGTTGGCTTGCTTCAGCCTTGAAAAATATCTAGCGCGCCTCAATAAATAGGTCTTTCTTGCACATCGCTTTTTTCGAATCGGAACCTGTTATGACCAATGCTCTGGAAATCGAGGGGCTCACCAAAACCTACGGCAGCGGATTTGAAGCTCTCAAGGGAATCGACCTTCATGTGGCACAGGGAGATTTCTTTGCGCTGCTGGGCCCAAACGGTGCTGGCAAATCAACCACTCTTGGCATCGTGTGTTCGCTGGTAACGAAAACGGCGGGCAAGCTGAAAGTGTTTGGTTACGATATTGATACCCATCTTTCAGATGCCAAGCTTCACCTGGGTGTTGTGCCTCAAGAGTTCAACTTTAACCAGTTTGAGAAAGTGTTCGATATTGTCACCATTCAGGCTGGGTATTACGGCATTCCCCTGAAAAAAGCAGCTGTGTCTGCTGAGAAGTACCTGAAAAAGCTTGGTCTTTGGGATAAGCGCAATACACCGGCGCGTATGTTGTCTGGTGGTATGAAGCGCAGGCTGATGATTGCCCGTGCACTGGTGCACGAGCCAAGGTTGCTGATTCTCGATGAGCCCACGGCAGGTGTGGATATCGAGTTAAGGCGTTCCATGTGGTCGTTTCTGGAAGAGATGAATCGGCAGGGCACCACCATCATTCTAACGACCCACTATTTGGAAGAGGCGGAAGCCCTTTGCCGGAATATCGCCATTATTGATCACGGCCGTATTATCCGGAATACCAGCAAGCGGGAATTGCTGCAGCAGCTCAGCCTTGAAACGTTTTTGCTTGATGCTGAAGTGCCACTGGATAACGCTCCTGAGCTGGAAGGCTTTTCCTGCAGGCTGGGGGATGAAGGTGTGTTGGAAGTGGATGTGCTCAAAGGGCAGTCGTTGAATAACGTGTTTATTCAGCTAGAACAGCAAGGGATCAAAGTCGTCAGTATGCGCACTAAGGCAAACCGGCTGGAAGAGTTGTTTATCCGTATGGTGGAGCACAATGTGCCCGATGCGGAAATGGAAACGGAGGGCGGAAAATGAATGCACAGGCCCTGATAACTGCCTATAGAACGATTGTGTTGCGGGAAATTCGCCGGTTTACCCGTATCTGGCCCCAGACGCTGCTGCCGCCTGCTGTCACCATGACGCTGTACTTTATTATTTTTGGCAACCTGATCGGCTCCAGAATTGGTGAGATGGGCGGTTTCGACTATATGGCGTTTATCGTGCCTGGGCTGATTATGATGGCGGTTATTACCAGCTCA
Source organism: Marinobacter sp. (assembly GCA_052089485.1). Classification (GTDB taxonomy): domain Bacteria; phylum Pseudomonadota; class Gammaproteobacteria; order Pseudomonadales; family Oleiphilaceae; genus Marinobacter. The sequence continues at coordinate 14,605 of JBQCZX010000069.1, forward strand.
TACGCCAACGTGGTGTCGTCGTTTTTCTCCATGAAGTTCCAGCGCAGCGTGGAAGAACTGCTGGTTTCGCCTGTGCCTAACTGGGTTATACTGGCGGGCTACGTAACCGGGGGTATGGCACGAGGTTTGGGAATTGGGGTTATCGTAACCCTTTTGTCGCTGGCGTTTACCCAGCTGCAAATTCATAACCTGCCTATGGTTGTGGTAACGGTGTTCTTAACCTCTGCGCTGTTTGCGGTGGGTGGTTTCATTAACGCACTGTTGGCCACCAAGTTTGACGATGTCTCCATTGTGCCTACGTTTATTCTGACACCGCTTACGTACCTTGGCGGAGTGTTTTACAGCATCGACCTGTTGCCAGATTTTTGGCAGGGCGTGTCTATGGTGAACCCGATTCTGTATATGGTGAATGGTTTCAGGTTTGGCATACTTGGCGTTTCTGATGTAAACCCGTTTGTGTCCCTGGGTATGATTCTGGTGTTCATAGCGGTGCTTTCGTTCATCGCGCTTAAATTGCTGGCGCGAGGCAAGGGCATACGCCACTGACCTTATGCTTGTTTTCAGACACGTTTATCTTTGGGAAACCCTATGGCTCTCGATAACACGCCGCTTGGCAAAACCAGCGAGTACCCGGATCGCTATGATCCCGCTCTGCTTTTCCCGGTAGCTCGGGAGGAAAACCGCCGCCGCATTGGCCTTGAAGACGGCCGCTGGCCTTGGTTCGGCGGGGACCTTTGGCAAGCTTGGGAAATCTCTTGGCTGCGCCCAAGCGGTATCCCCGACTTGGCTTGGGCGGAAATTCGGTTTCCCGCAGCGTCGCCGTCGCTTGTTGAGTCTAAGTCGCTCAAGCTTTATTTGAACTCTCTGAACCAAACGGTGTTCTCGTCAGCCGACCAGGTTGTTGAGGCTGTGACCGGGGATTTGTCCAGTGTCTGCGGTGCGGCGGTAAATGTTCGCTTTTTGAGTGTGGATGATTCAGATACTGCCGTTGGGCGCCCGTCTGGCTACCAGCTGATTGATAACGAGCCGGTTGACGATGTGATATACGACTATGCGCCCGAGTCGCTTTCTGCGAGTGGGCCTGTGGTTACCGAGAAGCTGTGTTCCCATCTGCTGAAGAGCAACTGCCCAGTGACTGGCCAGCCGGATTGGGGAACGGTGCTGATTAGCTATACAGGATCGGCCATCGATCGGGCAGGGTTATTGCGGTACATCGTGAGCTTTCGACAGAAACAGGATTTTCATGAGCACTGTGTGGAAACTCTGTTCACCGATTTGCTAAGCCGGTGTAAACCTCAGAACCTGACGGTCTGTGCTCGCTACACTCGTCGTGGTGGCCTGGATATTAATCCATGGCGCAGCACCGAGCCAGAAGAGCAGGTCGGCCCAAGATTGATTCGGCAATAAATCACTCCTGGGCGCTATCTTCTTCATGCCGCAAGCGCTCGGCGGCACCTTCGAGGGCGCAGAGGATACTGTGTCGCTCTCGTTCTGTGATTTTGTCGGAATCCAAATACATGGCAAAGCCACTGTGCTCATGCTCCATAAAGCTTCGGTTTGGGCCCATGTCTCGGCGGAAATCTACCACTTCATAAATGGGCACCGGCCTGCCGAAGCCTTTCACGGTAATTTCGCCCTTATCGCGGCACATAATCCGGTCTTTGATCAGTGAGAAGGTCTCGTAGGATACGAGAATTTCACCCGGCTCCGCGAGAGACTCCAGCCTGCTGGCAAGGTTAACTTCCTTGCCAATAATGGTGTAATCCATACGGTTTTCAGCGCCAAAGTTACCCACCGTTGTGTAGCCAGTGCTGATGCCCATTCGAATTTCCAATGGGGTTTTTATGCCCTGACTGCGCCATTTTTGTCGCATGATCTTCATGTGCTTGCGCATATCAATAGCCATGGACACACAGGCAAAAGCGTCTTCTCTCTGGCCCCGACTTGTGGGGTCGCCAAAAAACACCATGATAGAGTCGCCCACAAACTTATCGATGGTGCCGCCGTACCTAAGCGCTACTTCAGACATTCCATTAAAGTAGTGGTTCAGCAATTCCGTGAGAGCTTCCGGCTCCATTTCTTCCGAAAGCTCCGTAAAACCTTTTATATCCGAGAAAAAAACGGCGAGTTTTTTGCGCTGGGTTTCAAGGCGCACATCTCGTTCCCCGGTAAAAATGGATTGCCATACCTGGGGCGAAAGATATTTTGACAGCTTGTGGGAGAGCGCAATGGATTGTTCACGCTGGTTCTGTATCTGAGTTTTTGCCAGCATTAGAGCTCGGGCCTGCTGATGTGAGTAAAACGCGGTTACGCAGATGTAAAGTCCGGTGGATAGTATGGATAGCATGCTGGTGAGTAGTGGTGACTGATATGACTCGGCTGGGCCACAGATGGCGAAGAGGGCCACAATAGATGCTGCCATAAATCCACAGCCCATCAGCCATTGCCGGATGCCACCAACAATCAGGGCGCTGAACATCAGCATCAGGGCGATTGAAACAGATGGAATAGCGACCAGGCCGATACAACCAATGAGACCACCGCCAATAAGGCAATCCGCAATAAGCATTTTCTGGCGGATACGGGGGGAGTCTCTGAGGAACGTGCGTCGGGTGAGCAGGTGCACAATGTGGGGCCAGCTCAGCGCACCGGCGATTAACCAAAGGTGCCATTGTTGAAAAACACCCTGTAGTACACCCACAACAATAATGGCGGCCGTTGCGGTATACGCTAACAGGCGCCCGTTGTAATCGGGCATAGGTGGGATGGCCACCGGGCTGTTAAGAGCCTCGGGTGACAGTGATTTTTCTACGCTGTTACTGGCATTGCGTAGATCTGCCGAAGCACTCATCATGTACGCGGGTCACTCATGGTGCTGGAACCGTATAGTTTTATTAGTGTTATGCCGAGCAAACTGAATTAAAAGTACGACTGGGAGTACGACTAAAGGTTAACAGTAATACGTATGTCCCACAATTCACGGGCCTCGCTTGAGTGGAAATCAATCCGAATTCAGCCACTGGAAAGCTATAGATATGAGTTCAGTCATCGACTTTTTGCTCAACCGGGCATCTGAGCCACGGCTGGAAGCGCCAGCACCGAATACCTCAACGCTCGATCAGGCTTTTGCCTGTGCAGCTCGCGCGCCAGACCATGCGCTACTTCGCCCCTGGCGATATCTGGTGATTGAAGGAGAGGGGCTTAACGCTCTGGGTGAGTTGTTCGTCGCGGCACATTCGCACAACAGCGATGAGAAAAAATTGGATAAGGTTCGTAAAAAGGTGTTGCGGGCGCCAATGATTATTGTCGGTATTGCATCGCCTAAACATCACAAAGTGCCCGAAGTAGAGCAGATACTGTCAGCCGGCGCGAGTATGAGCTTTTTGGGGCTGGCTCTGCAAGATGCGGGTTACGGTGTTATGTGGCGCACGGGGAAGATGGCCTACGACCCAGTGGTTCTTGAAGGGCTCGGCCTTGAAGAAGGCGAGTCTATAACCGGCTTTCTTTATACTGGCACTGTATCTTGTAATAAGCCTGCGGTTCCCCGCCCGGAATTAGCCGATTTTGTCACTCACTGGCCAGTCTAAATAATGTATATGTTCCCCCGCCGCCGCCGGTGGGGAAACAGCTTGCCGCTTTCTTCAGAGCTTGCCCTTTTATTTCCCTTCTTCTTGCCTCTTGTTCGCCCGTAATTCGCTGTAGAGCCTGAATTCATTGGGCTTCCCAAAACTGGCATTAGCATTGCTTTAGTTCTGCCATAGAACGCAACCGGCAAAGTCTATATCGCCGGTGACAGACTTTTGGAGGTTGTATGGCGATCACTTTTGATAATGCTCTTGGCATTCACCAGCACGCACTAGAAGCCAGAGTACAGCGCGCTGAGATTTTGGCGAACAATATGGCCAATGCCGATACACCTGGCTTTAAAGCGCGGGGTATGGACTTTCAGGCGATGATGCAAAAGGCCCAGGACAACATGAATGGCTTTGGCATGGAGAAAACCCACGCCGGCCATATGGATACGTCGGCAGGCGCCGGAGATTCGGATTTGCTGTACCGGGTGCCAAACCAGCCTTCAGTAGATGGTAATACGGTTGACGCCCAGGCCGAACAGAGCCGGTTCATGCGTAACGCGATGGACTACCAAGCCAGTTTTCAGTTCCTTAACAGCAAGTTTACCGGCCTGACCAAAGCCATCAAAGGCGAGTAAGCCGCCGCCCCACGATTAGCGAAGGAGAGACATCATGTCACTGGGCAGTATTTTTGACATCGCCGGTTCCGGCATGACAGCGCAATCGCTGCGGCTGAATACCACCGCCTCAAACATTGCCAACGCAGAGACCGCAAGCTCTAGCACGGATACCACTTACCGCGCACGCAAACCGGTTTTCTCAGCCATTCAGCAGTCCATGCTAAACCCGGACCAGCAAGGCTTCGGCGCTCAGGCAGGAGAGGGCGCAGGTGCAGGTGTTCAGGTGGATGGCATTGTTGAAAGCGATGCCGAGTTGCAGATGCGCTACGAGCCGCAACACCCGGCAGCTAATGAAGACGGCTATGTATTTTATCCTAATGTAAATGTGGTGGAAGAAATGGCAGACATGATGTCTTCCTCAAGAAGCTTTCAGATG
>JBQCZX010000070.1:0-19195 GCA_052089485.1 Marinobacter sp.
CTGCTCTTTACCTACCTTGTGATTACGCTGAAGAATCTTTCCCGAAAGGCTCAAATCAGGCGCCTGAAGCGTGCCTTTGCGCTGCACGCCAGACTGATCAAATTCCTCAGAGTTACGCAGCTCACGGGCTTTCATCGACATTTCGTCTTCCGCACCATTGATGCCCACTGCGGTGGTGGTTACCACTTTCCCTGAGCGCAGCAATGAAACGCGGATTTTCTTGGTGAGCTGGTCCGTATCAATGCGCTGCATAGTGTCATTGGTAATACGGCTTACGACCATAATGTAACGGCCACCATTGGGGTTATTCACGGCTCCGCTGGCAAGCATATCCTCTACCGCATCGGTAGCCGCTTTTTCAAAATCCCGGTAATCCATGGTCATGGCGACCGGGCCATCGTCTGCGGCCGGGTCAATGTAGCGGGTCGGTGCGGCACAGCCGGCAAGAACAGCAATACCTACAGAAATCGCAACAGCACGAATCAACATATAACGTTCCTTTTATTTGGGTTCACGAAGATGTATTTGGTAATTGGTAACGCGCGGGTTCGGAGCCGTCGCCTTGAAGTAACGTGACTGACCGGTCAGCAACGTAGCCTTGCGATACCCTTCCCCAACGCCTTTCACTTTCATGCCGCTGTCATCAAACCAGGTGACTTTCCATGCCAGTTCGGTGTCCGATCTTGCGTCAACCGCAAACTGCACTTGCAGCAGGCTATCGCCACCTGGCTGTTGCAATCGCTCCTGGAAAAGTTCTGTGACATCCATGGTGTAGATAACTTCCGGGTCTACCTTCAGCTCCTGTCTGTCGATCAGTGAGCTACTGGTTTCGGGTGGCGTAGCGCAGCCCACCAAACCCAGTATCAGCATGCTGGCAAACACAATCCTTTTCATAACGTACTTCCTGTGGCTTTAGCGTGTTGTATCGATTACTGAATACTCGAGACTTGGGCAGATTCTGCAGGCTGCTCTGGCAATCGGGCAAAAGCGGCTGAGGTTCCCCCCTGAAGGTCCATGGTGATAACCGTGGCAGGGGACAGTATTGTCGGCCGTTTAACGTACACCAGGGTGAAGGGTTGCTGTGGAATATTGACGTTCCCCAACACGTCGCCCAGGTTATCCACCAGCGTCAGCTTTCCGCTCTCCGGCCGATCGATTCGCGCCGCTTGCCAGTGGTTGGGCATTGCCTGCCAACCACGCAAATCCGCCCGGGTGGTTGCGGCCGTTAACGCGGCGGCGCCCAGCTGGCCTATAACGCCAAAACGTCCGGCAGCCTCGTTCTGAATCACTGCTTTAATAACCGCTGAGGTGACTGCTCTGGTGAGTACGCCCGCAAAACGCTCTTTCATCTCGGTACGAATGACCGTGCCCATGTCAGAGATGCGCTCTGTATGAACGACTTCCCCAGCATCGCCAATCATACCGATAGTTCCAGGTACAGCCGCTCGCTCCGCGTACCTGGGGAGTGCGATACCAAAATACCCAAGGGATTGATGATCTTGTTGAAAAAGCAACAGGGGAACATCAAAGCGCGTCTCTTCCAGAACCGGGCCCAAACCATTTTCATAAACAACCCAGACCTGGGGAGGCAAGTTCGACCTGCGTTGCTTGCCAGACGCAAGATTGGTAGCCAAATCTGCATCGGCTTTCAGCACAGCGCTATCCGGGCTCATCTTGGCTACCCGTTTAAGCGACGTCGCGGCTCGCTCATAATCTGCACCGCCTGCGGCATTCGCAAGAAAGTACATTCCGTGGAGATAGGTACTTGAGGGGACGATGAATTCGGGGAAAACAGACCAACTGGAGGCTGCGCCATAGTGATCTGAAATAGCCGATTGAAACTCCTCATTCTCTAGGCTGTTGCGCACCATGGAGGCTTTGCTTTTTTCATCCTGCGCTTCTTTTTCAAGCTCCGCCTGCTGCTCCGCAATCTCTTCTTGAAAATAATCGACTGCGCGCCGCGTGCGGTCATTGGCCCGGTTAAATTCAATTCGAGCGTATTCAGTATTGCCCGCAGCGAGGAACGCCAGGCCCTTATAGGTGTTGACCAGCACAGCCTCGGACATTAAGGCTTCATAGTCACGCTCGGCGTCGTTAACCATCACCGCCATAAACCCTTCAGCGGCATTCTCCAGAAGCCCGGATTGATCCAGGTATTTCATGCCCTCTTCTGCCAGGTCGTATACTTTTGCTGCTTCATCGTAGCGCCCAGTCAAGCGATACATTTCGCCTTGGTGCAACAACTCAAGCAAATGGCTTTCAGAATCGACCTCCTTCCCTTCACCCACATTAAAACTCACCGCGTTTAATGCCGAGTCATAATCACCGGAAGAATAAGCTGAATTGAATGAAGCCATCTGGTTGCGCTGCTGAAATGAGGAACACCCAGAAACGAAGGCCACCATGCCTAACGTCAGCACCACGCGTTTAATTGCCTTCACACAGTTACTCCCTGAAGCTGCTGGCCGGCGCTGCTGACCTTCGTTCGTTGCATCACCGCCAGGTTTTTATTACCAAATACTTACAGGGCGTTAACGTAATTTGTATGCGTCCTGTTTGGTAGGAGGGCACCTATTATTATTGCAACCTTTTACATTGACCCACACAAATCGCTACACGAATGGCAAACACGTATCATTGACTGAGCAAATACCAACCAACCCGACCAGGGCTATCACCAAGTCAGCGGGCTGAGGCAAGATTCCGCGCCGTGATCTCCACAATCCTCTGTCGCGCTTCCCGGCTGGCCCAAGCGGAGTGAGGTGTAACAATTAAATTCGGAATGTCGCCGGCCAGTAGCGCGTTGCCATTGCGGGGTGGCTCTTCTGTTAGCACGTCAAACCCCGCACCGGCAATCACACCTGTTCGCAAGGCGTCGGCAAGGGCCATCTCATCCACCAAACCGCCACGACTGGTGTTGATCAGTAGTGCACCCGGCTTCATCATCCGTAGCTCACGGGCGCCAATCAGGTTTCGGGTTTCATCGGTGAGAAGGCAGTGAAGCGAGAGCACATCCACCTGAGGCAAGAGCTCGTCCAGCGGAAGCCGAGGATAGCCATCAACATTCCTTGCCGCCTGTCCTGGCCGGGCACCAAGCAGTATGTTCATGCCAAAGGCTTTGGCTCGTTCCGCCACGCCCCGCCCAAGGTCGCCATATCCCATAATACCCAAGGTCCGGCCTTCCAGCTCCATTATTGGGTGGTTCATCAGGCAGAACATATCGCTTTCACCCCAGCGCCCGGCTCGCACATCCCGGTCGTAATCCAGCAAGCGCGTTGCCAGTGCCAGCATTAACGCCATGGTGTGCTGCGCCACCGTAGAGCGCCCGTAATTCGCGGCGTTCAGCACCTGAATGCCGTGGTCTCGGGCGGCGTCCTGGTCAATATTATTCAGGCCGGTGGCCACAACGGCGATGGTTTTTAGCTCAGAGCAGTTTTCGAAATGCTCCCGTGTAAGCACAACCTTGTTAACAAGAACGGTATCAAAACCCCGAATTCGCTCGGCTACCTGTTCCTGTGATGTAGCGTCATGTTTCACCATGCCGCCAGTGACTTGTTCAAGAGATTCGAAATCTAAATCATTGCCTAGTGTCGTGGCATCCAGAAACACGGCTTTCATGCTGTTCTCCCTCGTCAATAAATGACGAGATTAGGGTAGACTGAATCAAACGTCCAAATATGAGAGCGGGAATTATGGAACAGGAATTCTGGCACGAGCGTTGGAGCAAAAAAGAAATCGGCTTCCACGAAGGCTCGGTGAATAAATATCTCTACGATCACTGGCCTGAACTTTCCGACGGCGACACCGGCGGCGTTTTCGTTCCGTTATGCGGCAAGGCCCACGACATGTGGTGGCTGCACGACCGCGGGCATCCCATAATCGGCGTGGAAATAAGTGAAATCGCCTGTAAAGACTTCTTCGAGGAGGCCGGCGAAAAAGCACTGGTACACCCAAGCGAGCCGTTCACCACGTTCCGACATGATAATCTGCAGCTCTGGTGTGGCGACTTTTTCCAATTGGTACCGGATGATCTAAAACACTTTCGTTTGGTGTACGACCGCGCGGCACTTATCGCCCTGCCCCCGTCTATGCGCAAGAACTACGTGGAGCACCTCACGGCAATCATTCCCGATGGAACAAGAATCCTGCTCATCACTCTGGACTACAACACCAAAATCACCGCACCGCCGTTTAATGTAAGTGATGACGAAGTCCGGGAGCTTTATTCTGCGGACTATAAGATCGAACACATCGCCACTAATACCCTGGCCAGCGACCACCCATTCACCAAACGCAAAGGCCTGGTCGGCGCAACGGAGAGTGTATTTCGACTCACTAAGCGATAACACTTCAGCGGTGGCGGTAACATTATTTAATGAACCTTCACCGCTAACTACCTGTCCAATATCGTGACCGTGAACTAAGCTCAGGTTAAATAGGCCGAAACTCGACACAGATCGTGACCGGCTGAAACTGTTGATCCCATCCACCCATAACCAAAACGAATCGCCGGCATGGCGACCGTAACTGAAACGGGGATCTTGCGTGTACTAAAAAGCTGAAGAACAGTGAGCGAGGGGCTACCCATGAGCATACTCCAACAATTCAAAGATCGGTATGAGAGCACCCAGGAAGAAGAGTACAGCCTTGAAGAATACCTGCAGATCTGCAAAAAAGATCCGACGGCCTACTCCACGGCAGCAGAGCGATTGCTGATCGCGATCGGCGAGCCAGAGTTTGTCGACACCTCCCGTGACATCCGCTTGTCACGCATCTTTTCCAATAAAATGATCAAGCGATATCCAGAGTTCGCCGAATTCTACGGTATGGAAGAAGCTGTGGAGAATATCGTGTCTTTCTACCGGCATGCAGCCCAAGGCCTGGAAGAAAAGAAACAGATCCTTTACCTGCTGGGGCCGGTTGGTGGTGGTAAATCGTCATTGGCGGAAAAGCTCAAGTACCTGATGCAGAAAGTGCCCTTTTATGCGATTCAGGGTTCTCCGGTTAACGAATCGCCCCTCGGGCTTTTTGATCCGGCAGAGGATGCGGCCATCCTCGAAGAAGAGTTCGGCATCCCTTCTCGCTATCTAAAATCCATTATGTCGCCCTGGGCCGTGAAGCGCCTGCATGAGTACGGCGGCGACATCAGCAAGTTCCGCGTTGTGAAAAAATATCCCTCTGTTCTTGATCAGGTAGCTGTATCCAAAACCGAACCGGGGGATGACAACAACCAGGATATTTCCGCGCTGGTGGGTAAGGTAAATATCCGCATGCTGGAAGATTACTCCCAGGATGACCCGGATGCGTACAGCTTCAGTGGCGGCCTGTGCAAAGCCAACCAAGGGCTCATGGAGTTTGTAGAAATGTTCAAGGCGCCAATAAAGGTGCTGCACCCATTACTAACGGCCACCCAGGAAGGCAACTACAACACCACCGAGGGCATGGGCTCGGTGCCGTTTGACGGCGTTATTCTTGCCCACTCCAACGAATCTGAATGGCAAACCTTCCGCAACAACAAGCACAATGAGGCATTTCTCGACCGGGTTTATATCGTCAAGGTGCCCTACTGCCTGCGTGTAACGGAAGAAGTTGAAATCTATAAGAAACTTCTTAAAAACAGTTCCTTGGCTGGCTCGCCCTGCGCACCCGACACTTTGGATATGCTAGCCCAGTTTTCTGTACTTTCGCGAATTAAAGAGCCGGAAAACTCCAGTGTTTTCTCCAAAATGCGGGTCTACGATGGCCAGAACATCAAGGATACCGACCCTAAAGCCAAGTCTATTCAGGAATACCGGGACGCGGCAGGGGTTAATGAAGGCATGGATGGGCTCTCCACTCGGTTTGCGTTCAAGATCCTTTCCAAAGTCTTTAACTTCGACGCCACCGAAGTGGCCGCCAACCCGGTACACCTGCTGTATGTAATTGAAAAACAGATTGAACAGGAACAGTTCGCGCCGGAAGTGCACGAGCGTTACCTCCGTTCGATCAAAGAGTTCCTGGCCCCGCACTATGTTCAGTTTATCGGCAAAGAGATCCAAACTGCCTACTTGGAAAGCTACAGTGAGTATGGCCAGAATCTGTTTGACCGTTATGTAACCTATGCTGACCTGTGGATTCAGGATCAGGAATTCCGGGATCCGGAAACCGGCGAAATTCTCGATCGCTCTTCTATTAACGAGGAGCTGGAAAAGATCGAAAAGCCTGCAGGCATCAGCAATCCAAAGGATTTCCGCAACGAGGTGGTCAACTTTGTATTGCGAGCCAGGGCGAACAACCAGGGTCAGAATCCATCCTGGCTCAGCTACGAGAAACTGCGCAGCGTGATTGAGAAGAAAATGTTCTCCAACACCGAAGACCTGTTGCCGGTCATTTCCTTCAACCCAAAAGCCAGCCAGGAAGATCAGAACAAGCACAAACAGTTCGTCGATCGAATGGTCGATAGGGGCTACACAGAGAAGCAGGTGCGCCTGCTTGCTGAATGGTACCTGCGCGTTCGTAAGTCTCACTAGTGGAGTGTGAGTTATGGGTATGACCCACATTGTCGACCGACGGCTAAATGGCAAAAATAAGAGCGCTGTTAACAGAGAGCGGTTTTTACGCCGGTATCAACACCACATAAAGAAGGCTGTTTCAGATGCGGTGTACCGGCGTTCAATAACCGATATAGACCGCGGGGAGAGTATCAGTATCCCCGCGCGGGATATTGAAGAACCTACCTTCCACCATGGTCAAGGCGGGCATCGTGAAATGGTGCATCCGGGCAACCGGGAGTTTGTGGCTGGAGACAGGCTCCCCAAGCCAGAGGGTGGGGGCGGCCAAGGCCAGGGGCAAGGTCAGGCCAGCCCTGACGGCGAAGGCATGGATGATTTCGCCTTTCAGATTACTCAGGATGAGTTTCTGAATTTTCTGTTTGATGACCTTGAACTGCCAAATCTGGTTCGTAAACAGCTCAAAGATACAGAATCGTTCACCTATGTGCGCTCGGGGTTCAACACTCAGGGCGTGCCCGCCAGGCTGGACATCATTCGCTCACTGAGGGGCGCCCATGCTCGGCGCTTGGGCCTGGGTGGTGCGCGCAAGAAAAAAATCCGCGAACTGGAGGCGCAGCTTAGTGCGCTGAAAACCGCACCCGATGATCTGGACCCAGCATTCAGCCACGCAGATCAGATCAAGGTGCTGGAGGATGAAATTGCCGAGCTGAAAGCCAACGTAAGACGGATTCCATTCATTGATGAAATCGACCTGCGCTACCGCCAGCACGTGAAGCAGCACAAATCGGCCACCAGCGCTGTGATGTTCTGCCTGATGGATGTATCTGGCTCGATGACCCAGATGCACAAGGATACCGCCAAGCGCTTTTTTATCTTGCTGTACCTGTTTCTGAAAAAGAACTATAAAAAGATCGACGTGGTGTTCATCCGCCACCACACCAGCGCCAAGGAAGTGGATGAGGAAGAATTTTTCTACTCACGGGAAACCGGCGGCACCATTGTGTCTAGCGCCCTGAAGCTGATGCACAAAATTATTACCTCCCGCTACTCCCCTGCGGAATGGAATATCTACGCTGCCCAAGCATCGGACGGTGACAACTGGAACGACGACTCGCCAATATGCGGCAAGTTGCTGACCAACAGCATTCTGCCGCTGGTACAGTACTTCGCCTATGTAGAGATTACGCCCCAGGATCACCAGATGCTCTGGTACGAATATGAGCGGGTTCAGGAGCAATTCCCCGAAAGCTTTGCGCAACAGCAAATAGCTGATCCCCGCGAAATTTACCCGGTATTCCGTCTACTATTTGAGAGGAAAGCCGCATGAGTGATGCCCTCGACCGCCCCAATGCACCAGGCAGCGAGAGCCCGGCCACTCGCGACCCCGTGTCCACTGGCTCGGAATGGACATTCGAGCTGATCGAAAAATACGATGAGGAAATCCGAAAGTGCGCCAAAGAGTTTGGCCTGGACACTTACCCCAACCAGGTTGAAGTGATCAGCGCCGAGCAGATGATGGATGCATACAGTTCCGTTGGCATGCCCGTCGGCTACAACCACTGGTCTTTTGGCAAGCAGTTCCTCAGCACATCCAAAGGCTATCAGCGCGGGCAGATGGGGCTAGCTTATGAAATAGTCATTAACTCCGATCCCTGTATTGCCTACCTGATGGAAGAAAACACACTGCCCATGCAGGCGCTCGTCATCGCTCATGCTTGCTATGGCCACAACTCATTCTTCAAAGGCAATTACCTGTTCCGCACCTGGACAGATGCCAGTGCCATTGTTGATTACCTGGTCTTCGCTCGAAATTATGTTTCCGAGTGCGAGGAGCGTTACGGCGTAGGCGCCGTTGAGGAGATACTGGACTCTTGTCACGCACTGATGAATTACGGCGTTGATCGTTACAAACGACCGGCGCCTATTTCCGCGTTAAAAGAAGCACAACGTCAGGAAGAGCGGGAGGATTATCAACAACGTCGAGTGAATGATTTGTGGCGCACCATTCCAAAAATGGAAGAGGATGAAGACCCGATAAAACGCAAAGTGCGCTATCCGGAAGAGCCTCAGGAAAACCTCCTCTACTTTATTGAGAAAAACGCACCCCTGTTAGAGACCTGGCAGCGAGAGATCATCCGGATTGTGCGCAAACTGGCTCAGTACTTTTATCCGCAACGCCAAACCCAGGTGATGAATGAAGGCTGGGCCACCTTCTGGCATTACACTCTGTTGCACCGAATGTACGATAAAGGCCTGGTGACTGACGGCTTCATGCTGGAGTTCCTGCAAAGCCACACGGCAGTGGTGTATCAACCTCCGTTCAACAGCCCTTGGTACTCCGGCATAAACCCTTACACCTTAGGGTTCTCCATGTTTATCGATCTGCGGCGAATTTGTGAGACCCCCACTGAAGAGGACTACGAGTGGTTCCCAGACATTGCCGGCACGGACTGGGTAGAATCCCTGCACTTTGCCATGGCAAATTTTAAAGACGAGAGTTTTATCCAGCAATTCCTATCGCCGAAGGTGATGCGGGATTTGAAGCTATTTGCTATCGAAGATGATGATCAGGAAGACAGTTACCGCGTAACCGCTATCCACGATGACCCAGGCTACAAAGAACTGCGAGAGAAGCTTGCCCGCCAATACAATCTAAGCTACCGGGAGCCGAACATTCAGGTGTGGAGCGTGGATGTCCGCGGTGACCGCTCCTTAATGCTAAGACATATACCCGTGAATCGGGTGCCACTCGGCCAGGATACAGAAGAAGTTCTACGCCATGCTCACCGGCTTTGGGGCTTTGATGTGCACCTTGAAAGCGTGGAGGAAGGCATAGTGGTAGAGGAATTCTGCTGTCCGGCTCAGGCACCACTTAACCCCAGATCATAGGTGCAGTAGAGGCAGAACCACCTCTACGCGCAAGCCACCTTCAGGATTGTCGCCTAATCTGAGCTGCCCGCCGTGCAAGGCGGTCAACTCAGTCACAATCGCCAGCCCCAGTCCGGAACCGGATTTTGCCTCATCCAGTCTGCCACCTCGGCTCAGGGCCTGCTGGCGTGTTTCCGGAGACATGCCAGGGCCGTCGTCTGATACGCGAAGCACCAACCCGCGCGGCTCAAGTTCGCCAGCGACATTGATGGAGCTTTCCGCCCAATTGACTGCATTTTCCAGCAGATTACCTACAATTTCCTGTAGATCCTGAGCGTCAATACGCACCCGAAGCCCACTCGGCAAGTCACTCCAGAATTCCAGGCCGCGCCTGCCGGCTAGACGCCGGACACCCGCAAGGACGGGCTCAAGCACTGCGGCAACTTCCTGTTCAGCTCCCAACGCCACAGGCCCTGCAGCGGACGCCCGGGCAAGGTGGTGTCGTATTGCATCGTCCAGCCGATTGAGCTCGGCTCGCATAACCACCTGCTGGTGTGGCGGTAAACGCTCCGCCTGGGTAGTCAGCACGGCAACTGGCGTTTTCAGTGCGTGGGCCAGATTGCCGGCGGCGGTTCTGCCGCGCTCAATCAGGTGCTGGTCTCTTGCCAGTACGGTATTAATGGCTTCGGCCAGCCGAGCCAACTCGCGAGGCAGGTCCGTTTCGATAGTCTGCTGCCTGCCCTGCTCTACTGCCTTCAGGCTTTTCTCAACCCGACGCAGCGGTGCAAGCCCCCATCGAATTTGCAAGCCAATCAGTACAATAAGAAGACCACCCAGTGTCGCCAGCGACAGCCACAGTAAGGTTTGGAATCGCGCAATTTGCGCCTCTACCTCATCAAGGTTCGCGGCCACCTGCACATGCAGAACGTTATCAAGGTTGGGCAAACGGATATCCCGTTCCAGCAAGCGCAGCTGTTTATCTCTGGGGCCGGCAACGGTTCGAAAATCCATCCCAGGCGTTTGGGAAACCGCCATCCGCTGATCCCATAGTGAACGGGAAGTGAGGACGCGATCGCCGTCATCACGAACCTGCCAGTACCAACCCGAAAATACCCGATCGAAGCGCGAATCACCCAGTTGCCGGTTAGTCACCAGAGCATCCTGTCTGACGTCATAACTAACCCCGGCAATCACGACATTGAGCAGGGATTCCAGCCGCTCGTTAAAGGCCGAATTTACCGCCTCCCTAAAATTCCACGACAGCAGAGCACCGGCAGCCGGCAGTACCAGCACAATCAGAACCAATGCCGACACCAGCATGCGCGTAGCAATGGGGAGGCGACGCAGTCGGTCTGCCAGCATCATGAATCCTTATGATCCGAAACCATCCGATAACCCTGGCCACGCAGGGTTTCGATACTCTGGCTGCCCAACTTTCTTCGCAATCGACTGACCTGGACATCAATCACGTTGGAATCCGGTTCTGCGTCTCCGTCATACACATGTTCGGTTAACTCTGAGCGGCTTACGACACGAGGGGCAGCATGAACAAGATGAGAAAGCAGCCGGAGCTCTTGAGCCGTCAGGGACACGGGCATGCCAGCGCGGGTCACTTGGGCACTGTGAGTATCCAACGAGATATTACCCACCCTGATAACCGGGTGAGCATGGCCATGGGCCCGGCGCACCAGCGCTCTCAACCGGAACAGGATTTCAGCGGTTTCGAAGGGTTTGGTCACGTAATCATCGGCCCCGGCAGAAAAGCCTGCGGCTTTATCTGGCCATCGCTCCCGCGCAGTCAGGATCAGAACCGGCAACTCGATCCCCTGCTCGCGCCACCCGGATAACCAGTGGGTACCGTTTCCATCAGGCAGGCCCAAATCCAGGATAACCGCATCATAACGCTCGGTGCTAACCAGAAAGTCGGCCGAGCGGCCATCACCTGCAATCTCCACCAACAGCCCGGCGTCTTCCAAAGACGACGCGAGACCAAGAGCTAGCGGTTTATCGTCTTCTACCAGTAAAATTTTCATTGGCGCTTCATTCCTTTGATATCGTTACCCTCAATACCAATCAGCTCCCCGGTTACTGCGTTCACTTCGAACTCTACCACCTGGCCTTCGGAGCCGAGTAACTCAACCTCATAGATCCGCTGATCATCCTCCTGCTCGAATTCCACATCAATCACCTGTCCGTCCCAGTCGCGCAGCAAGCTATCCAAAATGTCACCAAGGGGCTTTATTCGCCCTGCCTGCACTTCTTCGTGGAGCTTGTGCCAGTCTTCATCAGCAAAGGCCGACACAGTTCCGACCAAGCACAGGGCGGTCACAAGCATCGCTCCAATGAATACAGAGGTGGGGATGACCAATTTTACGAGATAACAGGGCAGGTTTTTCATATGTTCATTCTGTCAGAGCCAACATGAATGAACCATGAACGAAACACTCACCCTCCTGCAAGCCGGCCTTGCCTATGATGCATTCAACGTCCGGAAAGGGTCACCAGTAAAGACTCTCCCTGGGCTGCATTCGAATAGTCAATAATTCACACAGAAAGAACGAAAACTCAGGAGAAACAACCATGAAAATGATCATCGCAACCGCACTCACCGCCGGCCTTGCTGCCGCACCCCTGGCCCAAGCATCTGGCACCGTTGATGATGCCAAACGCGCAGTTCAAATAGGGTCAGACTACGGCATTACACATTTCCACAGCATTGAGCTGGAAGACGACCGCAATGATGATGGCAGCATGGAAATCGAAGGCTGGTTAGATGACCAGTGGTACGTCGAGATCGACGTTAACAATGACGGCTCTATTCGCAAAGAAGAACGCCGCAAACGCACAGACGGCCCCTGGGGCCTATCTTCCGCTGACACGCTGGATTACATTGATGCAAGTGTGAACCAAGGCATGAGCCGGATTGAGGAAATCCAGGCCGATGCAAACGGCGACATCGAAGTAGAGGGTGACAATGCCAACGGGCAGGAACTGGAAGTCGAGTTCCGCACGGGTAGCATGGAGCCCACAAAGGTAGATAAGGACAACCAGGCATAACCTAACGACCACTTTGGCAGGGAGCGTCGGCAGAAGCCGGGCTCCCTGCCAACACCCTAATGTTTGCCATTTTTTTTTAGCCCACGATCGCCTATAAAGATGGGAGCCCGTATACTTTCAGTTAATAATTAAAAGACCAACTTTTAGGCCCCAAGCAGGGGTAAGGTGAGCAAGGAATGAAACGCCTGAGAACACTGGATGCGTCGTGGCTAGCTGTAGAATCTGAAGATACACCCATGCATGTTGGTACCATGCAGATCTTTTCATTGCCGGAAGGCGCTCCCGATACTTTTCTTCGCGATATGGTTACCCGCATGAAGGAAGCCGGTGACGTAGCTCTGCCCTGGTGCTCCAAACTGGTATGGTCGGGCATATTCGGCAGGCTGCTGGCGCCATACTGGAAAGTCGACAAGGATATCGACCTGGACTATCACGTGCGCCACTCAGCCCTCCCCAATCCGGGCGGTGAACGTGAGCTTGGTGTTCTGGTCTCGCGTCTGCATTCCAACCCCCTGGATTTCGCCCGACCGCTATGGGAATGCCACGTTATTGAGGGGCTTGAGAACAATCGCTTTGCCCTCTACACCAAGATGCATCACTCGATGATCGATGGCATTAGCGGTGTGCGTTTGATGCAACGGGTTCTGAGCACGGATCCGAACGAATGTGGCATGTTACCACCCTGGGCTGTTCGGCCAGAGCGTCTGCGGGGCGATAAAGGCGATTCCGAAGCGAGTGTTTCTGCTGCGTTCTCCCAGGCCTTGGACGCGCTTAAATTGCAGGCTGATATGGCGCCCACACTGTTGCGGGCAGGCAATCGACTTCTGCACTCGGCACGCCATCCGGAAGATGGCCTGACCGCGCCGTTTACAGGGCCGACCTCCAAGATTAACCATCGAGTAACCGGCCAGCGGCGCTTTGCCACGCAGAACTACCAACTCGAACGTCTGAAAGCGCTAACACGGGCGTCCGGTGCCTCACTGAACGACATAGTGCTTTACCTTTCCGGTACGGCGCTGCGACGCTTCTTGCTGGAGCAGGATGACCTTCCCGACACCCCGTTAACAGCAGGTATTCCGGTTAATATCCGCCCCAGAGATGATCAGGGTACAGGCACTCGGATCAGCTTCATAATCGCGTCCCTGGCCACAAACGAAGCCGATCCACTTACCCGGCTCCAGAGCATCAAGTCGTCTACTCGCCGGGCTAAAGAGCACCTTCAGAAGTTGCCCAAGCGCGCGCTCAGTCAATACACCATGTTACTGATGTCGCCTTACATTCTGCAGCTGATGTCTGGCCTTGGTGGGCGCATGCGCCCCGTATTCAACGTGACTATTTCCAACGTTCCAGGCCCTCAAAAAACGCTGTATTACGAAGGCGCCAAGCTGGAAGCCATGTACCCGGTGTCACTGATCGCCCACGGTGGCGCCCTGAACATTACGTGCTTGAGCTATGCAGGGGCACTGAACTTTGGGTTTACCGGCTGCCGGGATACTCTGCCAAGCATGCAAAAGCTGGCCGTTTATACCGGTGAAGCGTTGGATGATCTGGAAAAACTGATATTGCCGCCCAAAGCCAAGCCCAAACCAAAAAAAATACAGGCAAGCAAAAGCGGAAAGGCCTAAGTCAGGCAGGCGCCCCTGCCCTCAGGGGCGCTTGTTATCCCAGTTCGCTGCACCAACAAAGATAAGTTGAAGGAAGCGGATTGTCCGCTTCCGGATCTGGTCTACTTGGTATTCATCTTCAGCCGAAACACCCAGTAGATCCGTAAGGCTAAACGCAACGCTGCGAACCACCAGATCACAAGTCATCTCCAGATCGCCATCAGAAAGATGATCAACCAGCTTTAGCCGTCGCAAGTCGTTCGCCAACTCACTGGCAAAATACCGCATTTCACTGCGGATACCCTCCTGAATAGCCCGACTCTCGCCCGCCAAGCCCTGCGCCATAAACAGAAAGAAACTGCGATTAGCCTGGGTGTGACTAATGAAAATACCTACCGACTCATCCATTAGCTTGTCAGCCTGCAGTACGTTTGCGCGCGCCTCCCGCATCATTCTTCGCAACACCAACCCAAGCTGGTCGACCAGTTGCAGCCCCAAGTCGTCCATATTGCGGAAGTGTCGGTAAAAAGAGGTAGGCACTACACCCGCCTGACGGGTTACTTCGCGAATACCAAGGCTGGCGAAATGCCGCCCCTTTCCAACCAGTGTGAGCACTGCATTCATCAGCTTTTCACGGGTTTCACCGGGTTTCCGTTTTGTTCGTTCCGACATCGCCTGCCCATACCGCAGTTATCGTTTAATTCAGGCAACAAGTGTACACATCCAGGAGATGTAAAGTACTGGACACTTGTCATTTAACGCCAACGAAGTGCGCCCCATTGTGCGGCAAACCTCCAATGTGTACAGTCGTACACAATATGTGTACAAGTGTACACATTAAATAGGCCGCATAAGGAGAAGACATCGTGCTGGCAAAAAACACTCAAACAAAAGCTTTGCACTGGCTTGGAAAGCAGCTTTTCAACCGGAATGATCCGGCTGCGTTCTTCGACCCACTGCTGGAGACACTTGACCCAATGCTGGTGCAAGGCCATACGCCCGCACGGGTCGAGCAGATAATTCAAGAAACCAGTGATACGCGCACATTCGTACTGAAGCCCGCCAGGCGATGGCCGGGGTTTCGGGCAGGTCAGCACGTAAACATCTGTGTTGAAATCGAAGGTATCCAGCGAACCCGCACCTTTAGCCTGTCAAGCTCGCCCGAACTATGGGCGCAACAGGGCGTGGTTACCCTCACCATTAAACGATTACCGGGCGGTCTAGTCACTAATTGGCTGCACGATAACTTGAGCCGTGGTTCGGTGATTAGCCTCGATGAGGCGTTCGGAGACTTTGTATTGCCCGAATCACCCCGGCCGATCCTTTTTATCACCGGTGGCAGTGGCATTACTCCTGTTTTGAGCCACCTTGAAACCTTGGCTGCCCAGGATTTTCGAGCGCCGGTTAGCCTGCTCTATTTCGTGCGCACGCAACAAGACGTCATTGCGGCAGAGCGACTTGGAGCCCTTGAAAACCGCTACAGCGCTCTGACACTGAACATCATCGCTACCCACGAAAACGACACGCCCCGTTACTTGAACAGCGAAGATTTGGATGGCGTACCTGGTCTAAAAGCCAGGCAGGTTTGTCTCTGTGGCCCCTTGGGGCTGATGGATTTGTCGAACGAGCTATTGCATCAGCACGGCGTTCGCAAAACAGACATCCAAACCACCTTTTTCTCGGCTGCAAAGCCACCCCTGAATCCCGATCTGGCGAACCAAACGCTAGGCGGCGAGGTAAGGTTCGCTAAAAGCAGCCTGGAGGCCAGCTCTGAGGGCAGCGCCAGCTTACTGGAAATCGCTGAAGCGTCTGGCCTTACGCCCCGCCACGGCTGTCGCATGGGCATTTGCCATCAGTGCAGCTGTCGCAAGACCAGCGGAACAGTCATTAACCGGCTCACTGGCCAAGCTTCCGGGCCGGGGGAGGAAAGCATTCAGCTTTGTATAGCCATTCCCCATGGCCCTGTATCTATCGACGTTTAAGGCGCACGACCATGAAAAAAATGACGAAAAACCAGCTCCAGGAGCTGGAGCAAGATCTGAATGCCATTCGCGATGAGGTGGTTGCGGATTTGGGAAAACGGGACGCCCGCTATATACGCCGTATTGTTCGGCTTCACCGCGCACTTGAAGTAGGAGGCCGGGTAATGATGCCCTTCGGCTTTATCCCACCGGTTTTCGTGACGGCAACCCTGTCACTGGGCTTATCAAAGATCATCGAAAACATGGAGATTGGCCACAATGTAATGCACGGTCAATACGACTGGATGAACGACCCTTCCTTGCACTCACAAACCTATGAATGGGATACGGCGTGCGCGTCAGATTCCTGGAGACGCACACACAACTATGAGCACCACACGTACACCAACATCATTGGCAAAGATCGCGACTACGGCTATGCCCTGCTGCGCTTGAGTGATGATGAGAAATGGCGGCCGGTACACAGTCTGCAGTTTATAAATTACATTGTGCTCAGCGTGTTCTTTCAATGGGGTGTGGGGCTGCATGAATTGGAGTTCGAACGGGTACGCAGGGGTGAGGTTCGTCTGCGGGACAAGCTTCCGTTCCTGCGCGACCTGGCACGCAAAGGTGGCCGCCAGGCGTTCAAAGATTATGTATTTTTCCCACTCATCACCTTCCCCGTAGCCCCCATCGTGCTTGCCGGAAATTTAGGCGCCAATCTGATCCGCAACCTTTGGTCTTCTAATGTCATTTTCTGTGGGCACTTCACTCAAAATGCAGAAGCGTTCACCGAAAAAGATTGTGTGAATGAAAGTAAGGGCCACTGGTATCTGCGCCAACTTACGGGCTCATCCAACTTCACCGGAAAAAAATGGGTACATCTGCTAAGCGGGCATTTGAGCTATCAGGTTGAGCACCATGTGTTCCCGAACCTGCCGGCACACCGCTACCCGGAGATTTCCGAGAAGGTTCAAGCAGTGTGCAAAAAACACGGTATACGTTATAACTCTGGCACCTTCAGCCATCAATATGGAACCGTGTTAAAGAGAATTCTGTCTTATTCACTACCGGACCGGGTGCGCATGAAGCTCACTAGCCAGCCAGCTTGACACAGGGCGGATTTGGGAGAACGCTAGGCTATTTGAAGCAGTCTCAATAATTGCGGCTTGTACTTATCCTTCATAACGTCTTTCAGGGTGTATTTGTCGAGTACCGAAAGAAACGCCTGCAGCGCTTCCTTGAAAACGGGCTGGAGACCACATACGGGGCTGATTTTGCATGCATTTTTGGACGAATGGCATTCCACGATACTGAGATCGTGTTCGGTTTCGCGCACCAGGATACCGACATTGATCTCTTCCGGCGTCATGTGCAGCCTCATGCCGCCTTTTTTACCGCGAACGGTTTCGATATAGCCTTTCTTGTTAAGCTGGTGCACCACCTTCATCAGGTGGTTTTTGGAGATCTCGTAACTGTCGGCAATTTCTTGAATTGTCGCCAGACGATCACCTTGCACTGCCAGATACATCAGCACGCGCAGCGAGTAGTCGGTGTAGCGAGTAATGTGCATTCAACACTCCGGTCGTTCGGTCAAAACAGTCAATACGAGGGCCGGGTGAGCAAGTAACTTGCCACGCCCACCAGGAACACACCCGATATGGCCAGAACCAACCCGGCGGCACCCATAAAAAACAATAAGCCCCAGCTAAACAACATCATGCTGCAAGCCAGCACCTTTGCCTTTAAGGGAATTACCCTATTGCGGCGCCAACCCCTAATGGCAGGCCCAAACGAAGGGTGTCCCTCAAGCCAACTCGCAAAAGCCGGTGAGCCCTTACTGGCAAAAAAAGCAGCCAGTAAAACAAACGGCGTGGTCGGCAACAAAGGCAACACCACGCCAATTGCAGCGAGTGCTATGGATATATACGCAAGAATTCTAAAACCGGTTTTACCGGGTTGCGCAGCCATAGCGGGAACCTCAGCACTGTTCATTCTTTCATCCATCATATCGCTTATTAGTGAACAGGTCTCCCAAGGCGACTTAAAAAGACCAGTCGCGCGACGTAAGAAATCTTGATACCAACCGCAAACAGCAGGGTGCCAACATGGGCAAATACCTGAATCATCATGGGGAAGCGGCCGGCCAGGGGGTATGCCATCAAAATAGTGGCAATCAGACCGAGCGCGGACCAAACCATGGCGCTATTGGCACGAAACAGAAACTTTTCCATTTTCTTCTCCAGCAAAAACGTCTTTGGGTATAAGTACCTCGTTAAGATGTATTTTATAAACATGTTTATGCCGGAAATCAACCAATTTCCAATAAATATTGTTGCGCTTTGGTAAAGCGGAGGCTGCCAAAGAAAGCCGTCGGACTTACCCCGCGAGGGGTATCGGATTCGCGGGTCAATTCTGCGATACTTGGTCTATCATCAACCAGTAAACGTGCACTTAGCCGTTACAGGAAAGAGCCCGATGTCCCAGAGCAAACTGACAGATCGTTTCGGCAGAACCGTCAACTACGTGCGCCTGTCCGTGACTGACCGCTGCGATTTCCGTTGTGTTTATTGCATGGCGGAGGAAATGACCTTCCTACCCCGCCAGCAGGTTCTCACGCTTGAGGAAATTGCGCGCGTAGCCAGAACCTTTGTTTCCTTGGGCACCGAAAAAATCCGCCTTACAGGCGGTGAACCGCTGGTTCGTAAAGACATTCTTGAACTGGTTAAAGAGATAGGCACCTACGGCCTGCGTGATTTTGCCATGACCACCAACGGCAGTCAGCTACCCACAATGGCTGAGCCACTGCGCAAAGCAGGCCTTAAGCGGTTAAACATCAGCCTGGACTCACTGGACCCAGAAAAGTTTGCGAGCATAACTCGTACCGGGAAACTGTCGCGAGTGCTCGATGGCATAGACGCCGCACGAGAGGCCAGGTTCCAAGGTATAAAACTGAATACCGTGGTAATGAAAGGCGGCAACGATCACGAGGTTCCGGATCTGATCGAGTTTGCCCGCAAGAAAAACATCGACATTACCTTCATTGAAGAGATGCCCTTAGGTGAAATATCTGAGCGCGACCGAGGGCAAGCTCTTTGCACCAGCGATGAAGTGCGCGACATTGTTCGCCAACACCATGATCTAATTCCCACGCCCGAAGATTCAGGCGGCCCGGCCCGTTACTATCGGATGCCAGACAGCGACATTAAAATGG
>JBQCZX010000071.1:0-19052 GCA_052089485.1 Marinobacter sp.
TGCCAATGCTGACATCATGCCCCAGGCGGACAGAAAGCTCTTGGGAAAGGTCATCCCGAAACGCATCAACATTCTGGGTAAGCTGCCGGCCAATTCCGGCGTAGAGCGCAAACAGCACCAGCACAACCAACAGCAGCCACCACACGCCGCTGGTAAAGAGCGCCATCACACGAATAGGTGGGCGGTTAGAGGTAGTCACCTGGGGCATAGCTATCTATCACCCCCTGAGCCGGTGCGTCGCCCCGGAATTAGAGCAAAACGACATCGTACTGCTCCTGGCTGTAAAACGGCTCTACCTGGAAACGGATGGCCTTGGCAATAAAGGTTTCAAGGTCCGCCACGTTGTCGGATTCTTCATCAAGAAGGCGGTCTACTACGCTTTGGGACGCCATCACCAGATAGCTTTCTGCGTCGTAAGCCCGGTTAACCCGAAGGATTTCCCGGAAGATTTCAAAGCACACGGTTTCGCTGGTTTTAAGGAAACCACGACCATCGCAAATCGGGCAAGGCTCACACAAAATTTGGCCAAGGCTTTCGGTGGTTCGCTTTCGCGTCATCTCCACAAGGCCCAGCTCAGACACGCCGGTGATCTTGGTTTTGGCGTGATCCCGCTCAAGCATCTTTTCCAGCATCCGGTGAACCTGACGCTGATGCTCGACATCGTCCATGTCGATAAAATCAATAATGATGATACCGCCCAGGTTACGGAGGCGCAGTTGGCGACTGATCGCCCGGGTTGCTTCCAGATTCGTTTTGAAAATCGTTTCTTCAAGATTGCGGTGGCCAACAAAGGCGCCGGTGTTGATATCGATGGTGGTCATGGCCTCAGTCTGATCGATAATCACATAACCGCCAGACTTTAGCTTTACCTTGCGGCTCAGCGCCTTCTGAATCTCGTCCTCCACGGAGTACAGATCAAATATCGGCCGCTCGCCCGGGTAGTACTCCACTTTGTCGGCAAACTCGGTTACGAATTCTCGAACAAAGTCCATAACTCGCTGATGACTCTCACGGCTGTCGATACGCACTTTTTCAGTTTGTGGCCGGATGAGATCACGGATGGTGCGGATAAACAGCGGCAAATCCTGATACACGGCTCCAGGCGCCTGCACTTTATCAATCTGCTCATGAATAGACTGGCTAAGGTGATGCAGATAGTTCATATCGGCCATCAGCTCTTCTGCCGATGCGGCCTCAGCGGCCGTGCGGATAATATACCCACCCTGTATATCAGGGTGCGCTGCAGCGCCTTCCTCAACGAGACCCTTCAACCGACTGCGCTCGGCTTCATCCTCGATTCGTTGGGATACACCCACGTGCCTGACCTCTGGCATAAACACCAAATAGCGAGATGGTATAGATAGCTGAGTGGTCAGCCGGGCGCCTTTTGTACCTATAGGGTCTTTGGTTACCTGCACGATCAGCGACTGGCCTTCACGCAATAAGGTACGGATATCTGGCACGGTTTTAGGTGAGTCGCTTGAGTCTGCATTATTAGACTGGCTTGAGACCACATCGGAGGCATGAATAAACGCAGCTCTTTCTAGGCCTATGTCTACAAACGCTGCCTCCATACCGGGCAGCACACGCACAACTTTGCCTTTGTAGATATTGCCGACAATGCCTTTGCGACTGGCACGCTCAATATACGCTTCCTGCAGCATGCCGTTCTCGACCAGCGCGACCCGGGTTTCAACCGGCGTTACATTGATCAGAATCTCTTCGCTCATGATTGGCTCTCCCGACTACTCGGCCAGTGTTTCCAGACAGGGCAACCGACATCGGCCAGTAAAGCTGCGGTTTCCTGCAAAGGCAGGCCAACAACAGCACTGTAGCTCCCCCTGAGTTCCTTAACAAAAATACCACCAAGGCCCTGAATTCCATAACCTCCGGCCTTGTCCATGGGCTCACCTGTAGCCACGTAGGCAGCAATTTCGCCCTCCGACAGCACACGGAAGGTAACGTCTGTGGTGACCAGTCGGGATTCACAGTGTCCGCCTTCCGCCAGCGCAATGGCTGTCATAACCTGGTGGGTTTTACCAGACAGCCGGGCCAGCATAGCGCAGGCCTCGCGTTCATCACTTGGTTTGCCAAGAATTGCATTATCCAGAACAACAGAGGTGTCGGAGCCTAGCACCTGCCTGCCGGGGAAATTGTTCGCAACCGCGAGCGCTTTTTCCCGGGCCAGCCGCTCAACATAGTTGCCGGCCGCTTCCGCAGCTCTCGGGGTTTCATCAATATGAGCAGGTTGCACAGAAAATGGAACACCAATCTGTTCAAGCAGTTCTGACCGGCGCGGCGACGCCGAGGCGAGAATAATGTAGGTCATGGCTATCCCAGTTTCCGGTTGATGTTGTCCATCAGTATGGAAAATACGGGCCACACCAGAGCGCTGGTCAGTACCGGCCACAGATAACTGAAGCCGGCATCCTCGCCGCCAAACATCTGTTTAAGAAAATGTACCAACATCTGGTTAATGCCCAGCAGCAAAAAAACCATCAGGCACTGTTGTGGCATGGGGTACATGCGCAGTCGCTGATGAATGGTGAGAACAAGAAAGGCGATCATCGCCATCGCTAAGGCGTTAACACCCAGCGGGGTTGCCTCCAGCACATCGAGCAGCAAACCAAGGCACCACGCGAACACTACGCCGAACTGCGCCGGTGCACGGAACGTCCAGTAGAACACCACCAGCCCAAGCCACTCAGGCCGAAACTCAAACCAACCCACAGGAAACAAAGAAATGCTCAGCACCAGCGACACGATCACCGACAGCACAAATACCGGATAACTGATTACAGATAGCATCAGCCCTGATCCTCCTGCGTCGATTCAGTGGCTGGGATATCTGCTGGCATGTCAGCACCTGTTTCTGGCCCCGCCGACGAATCGTCTTTTGATGAGAACACAACCAGTACCAAGCGGCTTTGATTGAGTTTTGCTTTCGGGCGGGCCTGAATAGATACGAAGGGTTCCCCCGGCTCCTTGTTGATCAGGCTCACTTCTGCAACCGGGTATCCCCGCGGAAAGCGACCACCGAGACCGGAGCTGACTAGCAAATCCCCTTCACGGGTATCCGCCGTATCTGGCACGTGAACCAAATCAAGAGTGCCGGCATCACCGGTGCCAAGAAGAACAGCCCGGAGCCCGTTACGCACAACCTCTACAGGTACGGCGTGGCTGCTGTCTGAGACAAGAAGTACACGGGAGGTGATTTGGCTGGTTTGCACCACCTGCCCCATCAGGCCATGGGCATCCAGTATTGCCTGCCCGACCTGCAAGCCGTCACTGCGACCTTTATTAATGATGACTTCGTGGGAATATGGATCCGGCGACACACCCACCACCTCACTGACAATAACCCGGTCATCGAGCAGTTCAGAGGAGTTCATCAGGCGACGGAGTTCGTTATTTTCAGAAGCCAGAGCAGCATATTTAAGGGCCCGGCGCTCAAGGATAAGTAAGCGGGCTTTCAGAACCTCATTTTCCTGTTTCACGTCTTCGCTGGTGGTGAATAAGCTGGCCACCCAATCATTGAACTGGTAAGGCGCGTTGCCAAGCCAATAAACCGGCGTGAGGGCGGTTGCCAAGGTGCTGCGAACAGGGGTAACACGGTCGAAATGCTGATCGGCAACGATCAACGCCGCCGATACGAGAATAACAAGCGCAAGCCTGAGGCCAGGCACTGCCCCATGGACAAAAATGGTTTTAATGGTGAGCCCTCCCCAAAGGATTACCCCTCTTGGGAGAACATTCCGATGCCACCCCGGTCAATCACTTCCAGCGCCTTGCCGCCACCACGGGCAACACAGGTTAGCGGATCTTCAGCAACAATCACCGGCAAGCCGGTTTCTTCACTGATCAGTTTCTCCAGACCGCGCAGCAGCGCACCGCCACCGGTCAGTACGATACCCCGCTCGGCGATATCTGAAGCCAGTTCCGGTGGGGACTGCTCCAGCGCGCTTTTAACCGTCTGTACTATCTGCGCCAGAGACTCTTGGAGGGCGTCCAGAATTTCTTCGCTGTTGAGGGTAAATGCTCGGGGGACCCCTTCGGCCAGGTTACGGCCACGCACATCAATCTCGAGAATTTCCAACCCTTCATAGGCACAGCCGATTTCGTGTTTAATGCGCTCGGCCGTGGTATCACCAATCAGGCTGCCGTAATTACGGCGAACGTAGGTAACAATGGATTCGTCGAACTTGTCGCCACCTACTCTTACGGAATCTGCGTAAACGATGCCGTTGAGGGAGATAATGGCGATCTCAGACGTACCACCACCGATATCCACAATCATTGAGCCTGTGGCTTCTTCCACCGGCAGGCCTGCGCCAATTGCAGCGGCCATCGGCTCTTCGATAAGGAACACCTCCCGAGCACCGGCGCCCAAGGCAGATTCGCGGATAGCTTTGCGCTCTACCTGGGTAGATTTGCTGGGCACACACACCAGAACCCTCGGGCTCGGGGTAATGAAGCTGTTCTCATGCACTTTGTGAATAAAGTGCTGGAGCATTTTTTCGGTCACCACAAAATCGGCGATTACGCCATCTTTCATGGGGCGAATGGCGGTAATATTGCCAGGTGTACGGCCCAGCATGCGCTTTGCCTCGGCCCCAACGGCGGCTACCATTTTCTGGGAGTTGCTGGTACGAATGGCTACAACGGAAGGCTCGTTCAGCACAATCCCGCGGTCACGCACGTAAATAAGGGTGTTTGCGGTGCCCAGGTCAATGGACAGGTCGCTGGAGAATAAGCCTCGGAGTCTTTTAATCAACATTCGTGTAGTTTCAACCTGAGAGTTGCGGTTGCAGAAAGATGCGGCAACTTTAGCAGTGCCCCCCCGCTCAGGCAAGGCGCAGCCTGTTGCAAAGCCAAATGAGGCCGCTCTTAGCATGAAGAATTGTTCATGCGCTTAAGAGGCCATAATCCCGTATGAGGCAATTTTCGGGTTGACGCGGGCCGTAAGCTGAACTTTGATTCACATTAAAGATCTTCTGAAAAGCTCGAACTCACCCTGTTCAACCTGCCAAAATTGAGGTCCTAGTTGGAGGCCCTAATTGAAAGTACCGGAAGTTAACCCGCTGCATTGCACCTGCACAGCAGCGATGGCTTGGCGCTTGCTGTTAGCTTTGACGCTGCTGATTGCGGCGGGCCTGCCCTCGCCCACCCTGGCCCAGCAAAGCGAAACCGAGCCGGCAAGCACAATTACCTTGCAGCCAGGCACCAAAAGCGACGCGCTGATTGCTGAGCGCATCACCAGTATTTTTGCCCAGATTCCGCAGTTCGAGTCGGTACAGATTAGCGTGAACAGCGGCGTGGTTGCGCTGTCGGGCCAGATTGCCAACGAAGGCCAAGCCCAGCGGGCACTAAAACTGGCCAATCGGGTGGAAGGCGCCATTGCCGTTGATGACAGGGTTGTGCGCACCCTGGATTTGCAGGACAACCTTACCCCTCTGTGGGGTTCGCTGCAAAACACTCTGCGGGGCTGGGTAAGAGCCCTGCCACTGTTAGTCGTGGCACTCAGTATTTTTGCCCTTGTCGTTTTCGCCGGGCACAGGTTGGCAGGGCACAGTGGGTTCTGGGCGCGGTTAACTGACAACCCGTTCGTCGCAGAATTGGCGGGCCATGCTGTCAGGCTGCTGACGATACTTTTGGGCCTGCTGCTTGCGCTGAATATACTCGGAGCCACAGCGTTGATGGGTACATTGCTTGGAGGCGCTGGCGTGCTGGGGCTGGCCATCAGCTTTGCGGTCAAAGATTCCATGGAGAATTACATCTCCAGCATCATGCTAAGCATCCGCCAGCCATTCCGGGCTCAGGAGCACGTGGTCATCAACAACTACGAAGGCGTTGTGGTACGACTGACGTCGCGCTCCACGGTACTTATGACGCTGGATGGTAACCATTTGCGCATCCCCAACGCGACCGTTTTCAAAGCTGTTATCCTCAATTACACACGCAACCCGCAGCGTCGCTTTGATTTCGTGCTGGGCGTCGATGCCGAAGACGACCCAGCCCAAGCCATCCAGACCGGCCTGGCGGTTCTGCGGCAACTGGACTGGGTACTGGAAGACCCGGAACCCAGCGGAATCATCGATTCCGTAGGCGATTCCAGCATTGTCATCAGCTTTATGGCCTGGATTGACCAGCGTGAATCCGACTATTGCAAAGCCCGCAGCCTTTCCATTCGCGCCGCCAAGAATGCGCTGGAAACCCAGGGCTTCACCTTACCAGAGCCCATCTACCGACTGCGTTTCGACCAGACGCCAGCAACACTACTCCCTACAGATTTGCCCGAAACGCCAGCGAAAGCCAATAAATCGGACACAAACACCCGCACAACACCGCCCACATCCGAGCGCCCGCCCCGAGATGAACTAAATGTACGTCCGGACACTCATATCTCCCGACAAGTGCGCAAAGAACGCAGCGACGCCGCATCTGAAGACCTATTGGACGACGCCCGGCCCATTGAATAGTCCGAGCTACCCCAACACTCCCGCTCAGCCGCGAATCTGTTACCATAATGACCTTCATAAAAACGCTGTTTTACACTTTGGAGTCAACGTGACCATTTCCCGCGAAGACATTGAAAAAGTCGCCGTGCTGGCTCGTATTCGTCTCGACGAAGAGCAGATACCGGCACTGGAGAACGACTTAGGTAATATTCTCAGCTTGGTTGATCAGCTCAGCGCCGCCGATACAGATAACGTAGAGCCGTTATCCCACCCGCTGGATGCAGTTCAGCGTTTGCGCGCCGACGAAGTAACCGAGAGCAACCAGCGTGAAGCCTTCCAAGCCATTGCTCCGGCCACCGAGAATGGCCTCTACCTTGTACCTCGCGTTATTGAGTGATCTGACGAATCCCTCCATCAGCCCACTATCAGGATTGAACATGCATAACAAATCCGTAGCAGAGCTTTCCCGCGAACTGGAAAGCGGCAAGATTTCAAGCGTGGAACTGACCCGTGAGTTCCTCGATCGCATCAAGGCTGAAGACAGCCAGTACAACAGCTTTATTACGGTCACCGACGATCAAGCCATGGCCGATGCCAAAGCAGCCGACGAGTTACGCGCGGCCGGCAAAGCCGGCGTGTGGACAGGCGTGCCCTTTGCCCACAAGGATATTTTTTGCACCAACGGTGTCGCGACCACTTGTGGCTCGAAGATGCTGGCCAATTTTGTGCCGCCTTATGACGCAACCGTAACAGCCAACTTCCGTACAGCCGGTGCTGTGTGTGTGGGCAAGACCAATATGGATGAGTTCGCCATGGGCTCCTCCAACGAATCCAGCTTCTACGGCCCGGTGACCAATCCCTGGGGATTGAACGCCAGTGAGAGGCGCGTGCCTGGTGGTTCTTCCGGTGGTTCCGCAGCGGCTATCGCAGCACGCTTGGTTCCTGCAGCCACAGCCACAGACACCGGCGGCTCCATCCGCCAGCCCGCAGCTCTATGCGGCATTACCGGCCTGAAGCCCACTTACGGCCGGGTTTCTCGTTACGGCATGATTGCCTTCGCTTCCAGTTTGGATCAGGGCGGCACCATGGCGCGCACTGCGCAAGACAACGCGCTGATGCTGAATGTAATGGCAGGGTTTGATCCGAAAGACTCTACCTCGGTTGATCGCGCCGTGCCGGATTACACCGCCACTTTGAACGAGCCGTTAAAAGGCCTGCGCGTCGGCCTGCCAAAAGAATACTTCTCAGATCAGCTTAGCCCTGCAATGGAACAACAGGTGCGCAACGCGGTGAAGGAGTACGAAAAGCTGGGAGCTACAGTAAAAGAGGTTTCCTTGCCCCACGCCAAGCTGGCCATTGCCGCTTATTACGTGATCGCTCCGGCTGAGGCATCTGCCAACCTGTCGCGCTTTGATGGCGTGCGTTACGGCTACCGCTGTGAAGATCCGAAAGACCTGAACGACCTTTATACCCGCACCCGGGCCGAAGGCTTCGGAGGGGAGGTGAAGCGCCGCATTCTGGTAGGCTCTTACGCTCTCTCTGCTGGCTATTTTGATGCTTACTACCTCAAAGCGCAGAAGGTTCGCCGCCTGATTCAACAGGATTTCATTAACGCATTCAAAGAAGTGGATGTATTGATGAGTCCGGTTTCACCCTCACCTGCCTTTGTGCAGGGCGAAAAAACCAGCGACCCGGTCACCATGTATCTGGAGGATATTTTCACCATCGCCGTGAACCTTGCGGGTGTGCCCGCTATGTCTGTACCAGCGGGCTTTGTGGACGGTTTGCCAGTGGGGTTGCAGATTATCGGCAACTATTTTGAAGAAGCCCGGTTGCTGAACGCTGCTCATCAATTTCAGCAGGTAACTGACTGGCACCAGAAGCTTCCCCAGTAGGCCCGAATCAGGAGAACGTTTATGCAGTGGGATATTGTGATCGGGCTGGAAATTCATGTTCAGCTTGCCACCAAAACCAAGATTTTTTCCGGCTCCAGTACCGCTTTCGGCGCCGAGCCCAACACCCAGGCCAGCGCCGTTGACTTGGCCATGCCCGGCACTCTGCCGGTACCCAACGAGCAGGCCTTCCGTTATGCGGTGATGTTTGGCTTGGCGGTAGATGCCGAAATTGGCCGACGCTCGGTGTTCGACCGTAAAAACTACTTTTATCCGGATCTGCCGAAGGGTTACCAGACCACCCAACTGGACCACCCTATTGTCGGCCCCGGTCACGTGGATGTTGATCTGGCAGATGGCAGCAGCAAGCGAGTGCGCATTCACCATGCCCACCTGGAAGAAGACGCGGGCAAGTCTCTACACGAAGCTCTTTTTGACGAGCTCGGTCAAGGCATGACCGGCATCGACTTGAACCGCGCCGGCACGCCGTTGATCGAGATCGTCACCGAGCCGGATATGAACAACGCTGAGGAAGCGGTGGCCTTTGCCAAAAAGCTGCACAATTTGGTTGCTTCGCTGGGCATATGTGATGGCGACATGAGCCAAGGCTCTCTGCGCTTTGACGTGAACATCTCCCTCAAGCCCAAAGGCTCAGATACCCTGGGCACCCGCACAGAAACCAAAAACCTGAACTCTTTCCGCTTTATGGAGCAGGCCATCGGCCACGAAGTAGAACGGCAGATGGATATTTTGGAAGACGGCGGCAGAATCGTTCAGGAAACCCGCCTCTATAATGGCGACCGAGACGAATCCCGGTCCATGCGCAGCAAAGAGGAAGCCAACGACTACCGCTACTTCCCCTGCCCGGATCTGCTACCAGTGGTTATAGACGATGCCTTTATAGAAAGCGCTCGCACTCTGTTGCCGGAACTGCCGGATGATCGCAGAGCCAGATTCAAAGAACAGTACGACCTGAACGATTACGACGCCGGCCTGCTCAGTGCCGAAGCGCGGCTCGCAGCGTTTTTCGAAGAAACCGCCAGCCACGGCAAAGACGCGAAACTGGCTGCCAACTGGGTGCTGGGTGAATTTTCTGCACGGCTGAACGCTGAAGACAAAACCGTAGCGCAGGCACCGATTACCGGCACGCAGCTAGGCCAATTGGTTGCGCGAATTGCCGACAACACTGTGTCGTCATCCGGGGCGAAGAAAGTCCTGGAAGCGCTTTGGAGTGGCGAAAGCGAGACCGCTGACGCTGCTATAGATTCACAGGGCTTGAAGCAGGTTTCGGATACCGGCGCGCTGGAGCACATGGTGGATGAGGTTATCGCTGCTATGCCGGACCAAGTGGCGCAGTATCAGCAGGAAACCGATCCCAAGAAACAGAAGAAGATGCTCGGTGGCTTTATGGGGCCCTTAATGAAGGCCTCTAAAGGACAGGGCAACCCGAAACTGTTCAATGAAATTCTGCTGAAAAAGCTCAACGCCTGAGGAACATCTGCTCGAACTGGCGGATGTTCTGCTGCACGTAATCAATAAATGCCCGCATGGCCGGCGTCGGATGCCGTGCCTGTGGGTACACCACACACCAGCTTCGCTTTAGTGGGAAGCCTTTAATATCGAGTACGTGAAGGCTTCCCAGAGCAAGCTCCGACAAAACCCCCAGTTTGGGCAGCACAGCCACTCCGAGACCCGCTAAAACTGCGTGCTTTAAAGCATCATTGGAGCCCAGCTCTATACTTGGTTTCGCCCGTAAACGCTGATCCTGACAATGCAACTCCAGCGCCAACCGGCTACCTGAACCACTTTCTCGCACCAGCAGACCACTATCCAGAAAATCCTGAGCGTTCACTTCCTGTTGCTGAAGCAACGGGTGACCATTAGGCACAACAGGCACCAGTTCGTTATCCAAAAACGGCAGTGAAGCCAGTGGCCGCTCTGCCGGCACCATACCCATAATAACCAGATCATCTGCATTTTCGTTCAGCCGCTGTAGAGCCGTCGCCCGATTTACAACGGCCACCGACACAGTCACCTGCGGATTGAGCTGCAAAAACGCACTCAGCATGTAAGGCACCACGTATTGCGCAGTATTCACCGCAACCAGCCTTAGCTCCCCAGCGACCTGCCCTTCCAATGCTGCCAGCCTATTCTGCACCCGCTCCAGCTCCCGGAATACAGAACGCACACAACCAGCCATCTCCTCACCCGCCGCCGTGCAAAAAAGCTTACGCCCCACATACTCAAACATGGGCATACCCACCGCCTGTTCCAGGTGGCGTACCTGGCTGCTAACAGCGGGTTGAGTTAGTCCCAGCAGCTCACCTGCCTTGCTATAACTCTTAAGATCATTCACAGCTTTAAACACTTGAAGCTGTCGAAAGGTCAGACGGCTGGCCAGTTTTTGGATACTAAGGGGCATTAGGTAAGCTTCCTGATTTATTCATAAGGGATACCTTATGGACAATCAAAATAATATCAATTTTTCGTGAAAGATCTATCCCGCTACTCTTTTTGTAATCTCAATTCAGGTTTTGCGACCTTAATTTGGGTTTTGTCACCTTCATTCGGGACAACGAAACGAGGAACCTCCCATGCTGAGGAAAGTGTTAATCGCCAACCGTGGCGAAATTGCCGTCCGCATTGTACGGGCCTGTGCAGAAATGGAGATCCGCTCGGTGGCCATCTACACCGAACCGGATCGCTACGGCTTGCATGTAAAGCGGGCCGACGAAGCCTATTCACTGGGCGAAGACCCATTGGCGGGTTATCTCGACCCGGCCCGTATCGTCAACCTGGCCGTGGAAACCGGTTGCGATGGCCTGCACCCGGGCTACGGCTTTTTGTCGGAGAACCCGGAAATCGCCCGGCTTTGCGAACAAAAAGGCGTGGCGTTTATCGGCCCCAGTTCCAAGGTTATTCACGGCATGGGAGACAAAACCCAAGCTCGCGACAGCATGCGCGCCGCCGGCGTTCCCATCACACCCGGCTCTGATGGCAATCTGGAAAACCTGGATGAAGCCCTGAAGCTCGCCAACGACATTGGCTACCCGGTGATGGTGAAAGCGACCTCTGGCGGTGGCGGTCGCGGCATCCGCCGTTGCGATACCCCGAAGGAGCTGACATCACAGTACCCGCGGGTGATTTCGGAGGCTACCAAGGCTTTTGGTTCCGCTGAAGTGTTTATGGAAAAGTGCATTGTAAACCCGCGCCACATAGAGGTGCAGATACTGGCAGACAGCCAGGGCAATGCCATCCATCTATTTGAGCGGGACTGTTCCATTCAGCGCCGCAACCAGAAATTGATTGAAATCGCACCCAGCCCACAGCTAACACCTGAACAGCGCCAATATATTGGTGGTTTGGCGGTGAAAGCGGCCAAAGCTGTGGGTTATGAAAACGCCGGCACGGTGGAATTTCTGTTGTCTGGCAACGAAGTGCACTTCATGGAGATGAACACTCGAATACAGGTGGAACACACCATCACCGAAGCAATCACCGGTGTAGACGTTGTTCGTGAACAGCTGCGTATCGCCTCCGGCTTGCCCTTGAGCTATCGCCAAGAGGACATCCAATACCGCGGCTACGCCCTGCAATTTCGCATCAATGCGGAAGACCCGAAGAACGACTTTCTCCCCAGTTTCGGGCGCATTACTCATTACTACGCACCCGGCGGGCCGGGCGTGCGGGTGGATACCGCCATTTATACCGGCTATGAAATCCCGCCCTACTACGACTCCATGTGCCTGAAGCTGGTGGTGTGGGCACTGACCTGGGATGAGGTGATTGCCCGGGGCAAGCGCGCGCTGGACGACATGCGCCTACACGGCATCAAAACAACGGCCCAGTATTACCAGCAAATTCTTGATCACCCGGATTTCCGTAATGCCAACTTCAACACCAGCTTTGTGCCCGATCATCCGGAATTGCTGAACTATTCAACCAAGCGCCACCCCAGTGAAACCGCACTCGCCATCGCTGCCACCATTGCAGCCCATGCCGGCTGGTAACCCGCAGGAGAATTGAATCATGAGCCATGCAAAACCAATTGAAATCACCGACGTGGTCCTGCGTGACGCGCATCAATCGCTGATCGCCACCCGCATGCGCACGGAGGACATGCTACCCATCTGCGACAAGCTGGATCAGGTAGGCTACTGGTCGCTGGAAGTTTGGGGCGGCGCCACCTTTGACGCCTGTGTGCGGTTTTTGAAAGAAGACCCATGGGAGCGGCTACGTCAGTTACGCGAAGCCTTACCAAATACCCGCCTACAAATGTTGCTGCGGGGCCAGAACCTGTTGGGCTACCGCCACTATGCAGACGATGTGGTGGAAGCATTTGTCCAGAAAGCGGCCGACAATGGCATAGACGTATTCCGTGTATTCGACGCGCTGAACGACCTGCGCAACATTGAAACCGCCATGAAAGCGGTAAAAAAAGCAGGTAAGCACGCCCAAGGCACGATTTGCTACACCACCAGTCCCGTGCACACCCCCGAGCTTTTCGTAAAACAGGCCAAAGAGATGCAGGCTATGGGCGCAGACTCTATCGCCATCAAGGACATGGCCGGGCTGTTAACCCCCTACGCCACCTTTGATTTGGTCAAGGCCATCAAGGCAGAAGTAGACTTGCCGCTGGTCATCCACAGCCACGCCACCTCTGGCCTGGCACCACTGTGCCAACTTAAAGCCATTGAGGCTGGAGCTGACCGCATCGACACGGCGATTTCATCATTTTCCTCAGGCACCAGCCACCCGGCCACGGAATCCCAGGTAGCCGCACTAAAAGGCACGGATTATGACACCGGGCTCGACCTAACTCTGTTAAGCGACATTGCAGACTACTTCCGCGAAGTGCGTAAAAAGTATCAGCAGTTTGAAAGCGAATTCACCCGCGAGGATGTCTCGGTGCAGGTAAGCCAGGTGCCGGGCGGTATGATGTCTAACTTGGCTAACCAACTCAAAGAGCAGAACGCTCTGGATCGTATCCGTGAGGTGTTTGATGAAATACCCCGAGTGCGCGAAGACCTGGGCTTTCCACCGCTGGTTACGCCTACGTCACAGATTGTGGGCACTCAGGCGGTGTACAACGTATTGGCCGGCCAGCGCTACAAAACGATTACCAACGAGGTGAAACGCTATCTGCAGGGCGGCTACGGCCAACCGCCAGCACCGGTTAACGCTGATGTGCGCAACAAAGCAATCGGTAACGAATCCGTGGATGATGGGCGCCCAGCCGATCAGCTCAGCGCGGAAATGAACCGGCTGCGCAAAGACATTGGCGAACTGGCCGCCAACGAGGAAGACGTACTCACCTACGCTATGTTTCCCGACCTGGGCCGCGAATTCCTGCAGCAGCGCAAAGACGGCACCCTGGTACCCGAACCGCTGCTGCCGCCAGAAGCCAAAACCCGCGAGCGCATGGGCACAGGCGTTGCGACAGAGTTCCGAATTGAAGTCCACGGCGAGAGCTACGAAGTAGCCGTAACCGGCGCCGGCGACTCGGGTGTCGGCAAACGCAAACTGTATTTATCGCTGGACGGCATGCCCGAAGAAGTGGTGTTTGAGCCTCTGAACGAATACGTTGCAGAAGGCGGCAGCAATGGTCGCAAAAAAGCGTCCACACCCGGTCACGTCAACACCGCCATGCCAGGCAATGTGGTGGAAGTTTTGGTAAATGAAGGCGATACCGTGAGCGCCGGCCAGGCCGTGCTGATCACCGAGGCCATGAAGATGGAAACCGAGGTACATGCAGATATCGACGGCAAGGTAGAAGCGATATTCGTAACCAAAGGAGATCGAGTGACACCGGGTGAATTGTTGATCGATATCGTCTGATCGGCAGAGAACATCGCAAGTCGCTTCTGGCTAAAAAGGGGCGGCTTGCGTTGGCAAAAAATGAACTGGCACGAACCGAAACTCTCGATTTGAGCCAAAAGTGTGAACGCTTGTTCAGAAAAACTCAGGAAATCTGCCACAATGTACGACACTCAAGTTGATGATCAGAAAACAAGCAACTACACTTTTAGTCGTTTACACACTATTTGAACTTGAGATTGTCTTAACAGTATCTACAAGAGTGCCCATGACAGCAGCCACAGCGAAGCCAAGCCTGCGTAATCAGCAACGCGCCGATGTTGTGAGCGATATCGTGATCGAGAAGTCAGACGGCTGCCAACTCACTTGTAAAATTTCCAACCTCTCACGCACAGGCGTCATGCTTTCCTGCGATCAGGAAACAGTAAACCAGCTAATACCTCGCCTGAAAGTTCCGGCCCCCGGGCACTTAATTGTCGTTAAAACCCGCTTCTGTGTTCCGATGCCAGCAACCCAGTGGGTGTCCATTGTCGCCAGCGGAAATATCGTGCATCTTCGAAGAATGGCCAGAGACGAATTTCAGCTGGGCATTCAATTTGCAGATTTTGAGGATAACGGTTTCGATTATGTAGACACCTACGTACGCAAACTTCTCGCCAACTCCTTATAAAACTCGCAACTAACATGGGATATAGCGCACTCCCTTCCTCTTGCAGCCCCCACCCTTGCGAACGCTATATTGCTATAACTTAAAACTCTAGATGCAAGCCTTCTTATAGCCTTATCGCCTCTGTTATAGTTGCCTTTCCAATTTGCATGCCCTCAAGGCCCGCTGCGGCAACGGATTATCATGACCACATACAACCTTACGCATCTGAAACAACTGGAAGCGGAAAGCATCCATATCATTCGAGAAGTGGCCGCCGAGTTTGATAACCCGGTGATGCTGTACTCTATTGGTAAAGATTCTGCAGTGATGCTGCACCTTGCTCGCAAGGCCTTCTACCCGGGCAAACTGCCGTTCCCTCTGATGCATGTGGACACCACCTGGAAGTTCCGGGACATGATCGATTTTCGGGATCGCAAGATAAAAGAATACGGGTTGGATCTGATCGTGCACACCAATCAGGATGGCGTGGATCAGAGCATTGGGCCGTTTTCCCACGGCAGCGCAAAACACACAGACGTGATGAAAACCCAGGGCCTCAAGCAAGCCTTAGACAAATACGGGTTTGATGCCGCGTTCGGTGGCGCCCGCCGGGATGAAGAGAAATCCCGTGCCAAGGAACGGGTCTACTCCTTCCGCGACGAATACCACCGCTGGGATCCCAAGAATCAGCGCCCGGAACTGTGGGACACTTATAATGGCAAGGTTAATAAGGGCGAGAGCATTCGAGTGTTCCCGCTATCGAACTGGACTGAACTGGATATCTGGCAGTACATCTATCTGGAAGGTATTGAAATCGTTCCTCTTTATTACTCGGCCGTACGCCCGGTGGTGGATCGCGACGGCTCATTGATCATGGTGGACGACGAGCGCATGCCTTTGAAAGAGGGTGAAAAGCCGATGATGAAGTCCATCCGTTTCCGCACCCTTGGGTGCTACCCGCTGACCGGCGCCATTGAATCCGAGGCAGACACATTGCCCGAGATCATTCAAGAAATGCTGCTGGCCACCAGTTCAGAACGACAGGGCCGCGTGATAGACCACGATTCGGCTGGATCCATGGAACAGAAAAAGCGGGAAGGGTACTTCTGATATGTCACACCAATCTGATCTCATCGCCGACGACATCCAGGCCTACCTCAAACAGCACGAAAACAAAGAACTGCTGCGCCTGCTAACCTGCGGCAGCGTCGACGACGGCAAAAGCACCCTGATTGGCCGTCTGCTGCACGACACCAAGATGATCTACGAAGATCACATGGCAAGCCTGAAAACAGACAGCGCCAAAATGGGCACCACTGGCGAAAAGCTCGACCTTGCCCTACTGGTTGATGGCTTGCAGGCCGAACGTGAGCAAGGCATTACCATTGACGTTGCCTATCGCTACTTCTCTACCGACAAGCGCAAGTTCATCATTGCGGACACGCCCGGGCACGAACAGTACACCCGCAACATGGCCACCGGCGCGTCCACAGCGCAAGTCGCCATTCTGATGATCGACGCTCGCCGTGGGGTGCTTACCCAGACACGCAGGCATTCGTACATCGCCTCTCTGCTTGGCATCCGGCACATTGTGGTGGCCGTTAACAAGATGGATTTGGTGGACTTCAGCGAAGACCGTTTCAACGAAATTCGCGAGGAGTACCTGGCCTTCGCCGCCAGGCTTGGGCTGACAGATATCCGGTTTGTGCCGATTTCAGCGCTGGAAGGCGACAACGTCGTTAATCGCAGCGAACACACCCCCTGGTTCAACGGCCAGCCGCTGATGGATATTCTCGAAACTGTAGAAGTGAACCGCGACAAGAACCTGGAGCATTTCCGGTTCCCTGTGCAGTACGTCACTCGCCCCAACCTGAACTTTCGTGGCTTCTGCGGCACCATTGCCTCTGGCGTGATCCGCCCTGGCGACAAGGTTATGGCCCTGCCCTCGCGGCGCACCAGTACCATAAAAGAAGTGGTGGCGTTCGATGGCAACTTAAATGAAGCCTATATCGAT
Organism: Marinobacter sp.; assembly: GCA_052089485.1. Taxonomy (GTDB): domain Bacteria; phylum Pseudomonadota; class Gammaproteobacteria; order Pseudomonadales; family Oleiphilaceae; genus Marinobacter. The sequence goes on from JBQCZX010000071.1 coordinate 16,831, forward strand.
CAGGCGGTAACGCTTACGCTTGCCGACGAGATTGACCTCAGCCGCGGCGACATGCTGGTGAAGCCAGAAGACGAGCCAGAAGTGGGCAACCGCTTCAAGGCAAATATCGTTTGGATGACGGACGAGCCCCTGCAAACCGGGCGTTTGTATGACATCAAACTCGGCCCCACATTCACATCTGGTACGGTTCGCAAAATCCATTATCAAACCGACGTGAATACACTGGAGCAGCACGCCAACCCTGACCTGCTGCAAGTGAATGAAATCGGCCTGTGTGACCTGACCCTAAGCCAACCAATTGCCTTTGACGCCTATCAGCGCAACCACGCCACCGGTAGTTTTATCGTTATCGACCGACTTACCAACGTAACCGTTGGCGCCGGCATGATTGACGGGCTTGCAGAAACGGCAGGCACTTTAGAGCCAGTGAGCCCGGAGGAGCGTGAACGCAGACTGGCACAGAAGCCGACGATTATCAGTTGCTCCGGCAACCAGGCACCTGCCCTCGCACTAGCTGTTGAGCGTGCTCTGTTCGATCAAGGCAAGACTGCTGTCATCCTTAGTGAGGATAATGCTGGCAATACAGATGACCGCCGCCGCACGGCGCAACTGCTGACGGCTTATGGGCTGATTGCTATCGCCGTGAATCTCGGTACCGACGTTGCTAATGTATCGATAGCGGCGGATAAAACGGAGGAAGTATCCAGTGTTGCTGCAGCACTGGTACAGGAGTTGGTTCGTGGTAAGCGGGTTTGACCCGGGCTTTACGGCCTAGACTGGTTCGATAGGTGTTTGCAGCGGGGCGGGGGGTCTTTTCTTCTGGAAAAAGCAACTCGCTTCGCTCAGACATCTTTTTCCGGCAGAAAAGACACCCCACCCCACTGCTACCGGACTACGCAGTCATTCGCTTTTTACTCGTGAATGTAGAAGTTGTTCGTGGCAGAATCTGTGGCCCTGAAGGTTTCCTTCGGGGCTTTTTTGTTTCTTCATCCTAGGGTTTCTCTGTTTATGGCCATCAAACATTTACGCACCGCTTTTGCCAGTCAATATCAGCCGGGACAGCCTGCCCACCTTAAAAGCGGTGAAGCTTTGCAGGAACCAGGTGGCGACTACGAGGCCTTGCATAAGCAGATGAAGCGGCTGTTTAATAGTAAGCCTGGTAAGAAGTATGGGCGGTTTTCGGATGATATTGGTGAAAGCCCGCTAAAGAGTTGGCTGAAGGATTATCTGGAAGAAAAGCAGAACTTTGCGTCTTTTACTGATCGATTGTTTGGTCAATGGCAGGAGTTGCTAACGGGTTCTCAGGAGGAGTTTCAGGGGCAGTTGGTGGTTGTCCATGAAGCCTTGGCGGATTCGGATGTTGTTTACCTGCTGATTATGGAAAGCGATGGTGCTCTGCGCTTTGATGGTAGCCAAGTGCTGGACACGACAGACGTGCTTAGCATGTCGCGCTTGAATCTGGCGATGAGGATTGAGTTGGATGACTGGCTGGGTGATAACGCAGCTGAGAATTATCTTACGTTGGTGCATGCCCGTGGCACTGGCGATCCGGGGGAGCTTTTTATTCGGTTGTGTGGCTTTACCAATCAGGTGGATGTGGAGAAGGAGACTCTGACGTTTTTGGATGCGGTGGAGGCTTTTGCCAAGTCTTCTGAACCGGAGAAGGCCGGAGAGGTGCGTACGCGGGCTTATGAGTTCTGTAAAGAGCAGCATGCGCTGGGTGAGCCAGTTGCCATTGAAGCGTTATCTGGCTATTTGGATGAGGATCAGCCGGAGCGCTTTAAGGAGTTTGCAAGTAAATCGGAAGAGATGCCGGAAAGCGGTGTGCTGCACCCGGATCACCGGAAGGTGAAGAAGTTGGTGCGCATTGCCGGGTCTGGTGGTGGCATGAGCGTTTCGTTTTCTTCGGATTTGGTGAATCAGGCGATCTATTATGATCGCGATACGGATGCGCTTACGATTACGCGGTTGCCTAAGGCTTTGCGGGAGCAGTTGGAGCGGTATCTGGAAACCCGGCAAGATTAATAACAAGGTGGCTAGCTCCGCGGCGCGGTAGGGCTGTCCAAAAACGTGGAGCGCCAAGGATGGCGTGACCGAGCCCTACAGGGATGTATTTACGGGCGTTTTTTGGGCGGCCCTGCGCAAATTGCTTCAGACACCAAAGCAGTACTGGCAGTTTACCGAGACAACGCTGGTTACGGAATGATCACGCCGTTATAATA
>JBQCZX010000072.1:0-15020 GCA_052089485.1 Marinobacter sp.
AGCCTTGCCCGCCTGTTAGCCGCTGTTTGTATGCATCAACCGATTCTTCGCGGTAAAAAACAATATCATCCGCCCCAAGTTGCCGTGCCAGCTCTGCTTTTTCGGGGGTGGACACGGTGGTGGCCACGCGCGCACCCAGATACTTTGCTATCTGAATAGCGACATGCCCCACCCCTCCCGTGCCGGCATGAATCAGAACATGCTCACCGGTCTGAATTTTTGCCCGCTCTACAAGAGCCGACCAGGCAGTAAGAAACACCAGAGGTAGTGCCGCGCACTCAACCAGCGGTAGCGTCATCAACGAGGTGCGCTTCGCCAGTAAACGAGCATCTGCGACCATAAAGTCTGCCAGCGCTCCCGGCCAACCTTTGGTACCTCCAGCGCATCCGAATACTTCGTCGCCTTCGGAAAAACAGGTAACCCCCGCTCCAACCTTATCCACAATACCCGCTACATCACCGTTCAAGATTGCTGGCATGTCTGGCCCCGCTTTTACCAGGCCCGAACGAATCTTGGTTTCAATCGGATTAACGCTGGAGGCAACTACTTTGATTCGCACCTGGCCGGGTAACGGCTCCGGAGCTTTCACCTCCCGCTCTACAAAAACGTCGGGGTCTCCAAACTCCTCGATTACCATTGCTTTCATCGTAACTTCTCCCCAATGTCTGATTAATAAACCATAAGCCGAATCAGTATCGCGCCAGCCATCACAAGGGTAATCCACTTCACCCATTGCGCGCCCTTCTCGCTCAGATTCACTTTGACCGCAACAAACGCTCCAGTAACATTCCCTGCGGCAAGGATCAGGCCCATTCCCCAGCGAACCTGTCCGCTGGCGGCAAAAATAAGCAAAGCAGGGAGGGTGTAGAGCAAAATGATCGACACTTTGAACACATTCACCTGGCGCAGATCGATGCGCAGCATTCGGTACAAAACCACTAGAAACAGTGCGCCAACACCTACCTGAATAAACCCACCGTATACGCCGATTAAAAACATGGCGATGTAAATAACCGGGCCTAGGCGATCTGGTGTTAACGGGGTGGTATCCAACTTGGGCTGAGGCAGCAGCATGAATACAGACGCGCCGATCATGGCAATGATCAGCACCCACTCGAATATCGCGTCTGCCACCCAGGTTGCTACCCAGGCGCCCAGAAGCGCTCCTAAAACCGCCGGCACTGCCAGGTGCATGCTCACACGGAGATTGCCATGACCGAGACGCTTAAAACTGGCCACAGCGGTTGTGCTCTGCAGAATGATTGCTACCCGGTTGGTGCCATTGGCAACCTGCGGCGGCAGCCCCAGAAACATCAAAAGCGGCAGTGTCAGCATCGACCCACCTGCAGAGAGCACGTTAATAAAGCCGGCAATGCCGCCCAGCGCAAGCAGCGCTAATACTTCAACCAACGTCATGCCGCGCCCGCAGTCTCTGCTTTTCTATCAGGGCCACCCGAATCCAAACTACGCCCACGACGACTGCTCCATACCAACACACAAAGAAATATCACCAGCCCAGCGCCGTCTGCCCAAATATGGCCGTGGGGCCAAAGCATCAACGCACCAATAGGGAACATAAGCAGCCGAACCAAAAGATTGAGCTTGTGCTCAAGATAGCCTTCAAGGCCCGCAATGATCGCGTAAAGACCAAACAGAGCAAAACAAAATACCCGAATCATTTCAGTAAAATCGCCCGTAATAAGGGGGGAAAAGGCAAACAGCAGCGGCACTATGTACAGGCCCTTGGCGAGCTTCCAGGCGGTAAAGCCGGTGCGCATCTGCGGTGTTCCCGCAATGGCTGCGGCAGCGAAAGCGGTCAAACACACTGGTGGTGTTACGTTTGAATCCTGGGATAGCCAGAAGATAACCATGTGGGCAGCTACCAGCAGCATTGAAAGCGTCGCGGGTGACAGCGCTTGCTCCAAAAGCTGACTGCTGAAGGTATCCGGCACCAAAGAGAGCAACTGTTGAGCGGTTGCTGCATCCATAGGCGCATCGAGCAACGACAGTTTGTCGGGCGCGGCCAGCATGAAAATAGCCTTAGCTTGCTCCGGCAAATTGCCATTCACCATCAATTCCACCAACTGGCTCTGAGCAATCAGATTGTAAATCGCCGGCGCTGAAAGCGTGGCAAGCACAATATAAGCGGCCGTGACCGGCAACCCCATGCCCAAGATCAAGGATGCTAAAGCCACCAATAGAATCGTGATCAGCAAGCTTCCACCCGCCCAGTCGGTAATCATCAGGGAGAAGGTATTGCCAATGCCGGTGGTGGATACCACCATCACAACCAGGCCAACGGTAATCAGCAAAATCGCCGTGGTCGTGATGTTTCGTGTACCCATAACCAGAGCGTCGAGAATATCCCGAAGCCCCATAGGATGCTTTGATAGCCAAGACGCCACAACAACCGACAGAATGGCAATACCCGCCGCATAGGTAGGCGTAAACCCATGCACAAGCGCGGCGACAAGAACAATCAGGGGCAACAAAAAATGCCAGCCGCCCTTGAGAACTTCCTTGAGCGAGGGCGCCGTATCATCTTCCAGTTTAACCGCATGGCTGCGTTTGGCCTCGATACGTACAAACATGGCCACCGAGACAAAATAAAGAAGGGCCGGCAAAGCCGCAACGCCAATAATGGTGAGGTAGGAAACCTGAGTATAGGAGGCCATGATAAACGCGCCCGCCCCCATCACCGGCGGCATTAGTTGACCGCCCGTGGAGGCAGCTGCTTCAACACCTGCGGCAAAACGTGCCGGAAAGCCCGCTTTTCGCATCAACGGAATAGTGATAACGCCGGTGGACACCGTATTTGCAACGCTAGAACCTGAGACCGACCCCATAAGACCAGAGGCAAATACTGCGACAAATCCTGGGCCGCCAACGAATCGCCCTGCGGCGCAGCGAGCCAACTCAATAATAAAATCCCCTGCTCCGGACTTTACCAAGAAGGCCCCAAACAGAATAAACATGAATACGTAGGTCCAGGAAATTCGGGCAATGGATCCCAGCATTCCCTGGCCGCCGATATAAGAGCGATAGAGAACCGTCTCCCAAGACAGACCCGGGAAATTGAAAAGGCCATCTACATACTGGCCCCACCAGGCCACATAGGTCAGAGCAACAACGCACAGAACGGGAATAAACCAACCAACCGTGCGGCGGGCCAGTTCCAGGATCAGCATCACCGAAACAATTGAGATAACCCAGTCTCCGGTATCAAAGCTGAATCCGCGCTGGTAAAGATCGTCTTCAAAAATAATAAGATAAAACGCACAGCCTAGCGCGGTCAGCCCCAGCACGACATCAACACCCAGCACCATCCGCTGCCCTACCAGCGAGCGAGCCTTGAACATTGGCGTGGTCAGCGTGCAAATAAGCCCGAAAAGGCCGAAGTGCAGAGCAGAGCTCCACAACTCCGACAAGGTGGAGACCGTGTTGAAATAAAGGTGGATGAGCGCCGTAGCGATCGCAAGCCAAAAAATCACCGGCCCAATCAGCCGGTGACTCAATCGCTCGCTCGCCTCAGCAGCACTCTCGCCGCGAACCGCAATGGCCGGCTCACCGCCTGTGTTACCAGCCACCATTACTGGGCAATCAGTCGCTCAGGTATCTCAAGCCCCTGCTCCTTATAGAAACGCACAGCCCCCGGATGCAGCGGCATAGGTAGCCCTGCAATCGCCTTTTCAAGCGCCATGGCTTTAGTTGCCGGGTGAATGTTGTTCAAGAACGGTAGGTTGTTGTAAATGGTTTTTGTGATTTCATAAACGTCGTTCTCGGGGACATCCCCACGGGCTGCCAAGATATTCGGCTGAGCGATGGTATTGATGTCCTCATCCTGCTTAGGATACGTGCCCGCCGGAATGGTGTAAGGCGTCCACAGTTCAAAATCACTGTTAACCTGTGCAACCTGCTCTGGTGTAAAATTCAGGGTGGTAATCTTCTCACCCATATTGGCATAAGCTCTGGTTACTGCGGCGGCAGGTACCCCGGCCGGTATGTTCATGCCATCAATATTGCCGTTCTGCAGGGCATCCGCACTAGGACCATAGCCCTGATAAGCCAGGTCTACCTTTTCCAGATCGATACCGACTTTGCCAAGAATAAAGCGACCAGAACCTTCGGTGCCTGAGTTTCGCGCACCAATAGAGAAACTCTCGCCATATAGGTTGGCCATATCTTCGATAGTGCCGGTTTTTGCAACGTCTTTGGTCACCACAAAGTGTTCTACGTTTTGCCAAAGCATAGAAACCGAGCGCAAGTTTTTGTAGGCCTTGGGAACCGGACCGGTGCCATTCCAAGCATATGCACCATAAAGCCCTTGCAGAATACCAAACTGAATCTGGTCTTCGTCCATGAGTTTTAAGTTTTCCCCCGAACCGGCAGAACTGATCGCAGAAACCGATATATTGGTAGACGGCTCAAGCTTAACCTTGATGAGAGTTGAAATAGCGACACCCACGGGATAGTAGGTTCCCCCGGTTGTGGCGGTGCCCATCACATAATTCCCTTCCGCCTGAACGCCGGTGGAGAGTGAAACCACGGCAGCTGCCAATAATCCCGAGGCGCATTTCAGAATCCTGTCCTTATTCATAAAGTGATCCTTTTTATCATTGTTTTGGCTCACACTTGGAAGTGTAACTCTCTAAAGATAGCTGCACGGCACCGGTTCTTCCAGCCGAGCACCAAGCCCGGGACACAAACAAAAAAAGAGCTCCCGCAGGAGCCCCTTTTTACCTTCAGCGCCTTTCGCGCTATCAGTTATTCGCAGTCTCTGCCTGGTATTCATTTGCATCGCTAGTGGCAAGACTCACCACCACGATCGCAATGAAGGAAGCCGCAAAGCCTGGCATGATTTCATAGACGCCAGGGCCACCCATGAATTCAGCGTTCCAGCCCAAGGATACCCAGATCATAGCGGTACCGGCACCTACAATCAGGCCCGCCAGTGCACCAGCGCCATTCATGCGCGACCACATGAGCGCGAGAACGATCAGCGGACCAAACGCAGAGCCAAAGCCAGCCCACGCGTTACCGACCAAGCCCAGAACATCTGAGGTAGGGTCAGAGGCAATGAAAGCAGCCACAAGACCAACAAGCACTACGCATACACGGCCAACGTTTACACACTCGCGATCACCTGCTTCTTTGCGCAGGAACAAGCGGTAAAAGTCTTCTGTCAGAGACGAAGAAGCCACCAACAGCTGACTGGAAATAGTACTCATTACCGCGGCCAGCAGGGCTGCATACAAGAAGCCTGTGATCAGCGGATGGAACAGCAGATCTGCGAGAATGATAAAGATGGTCTCGGGGTCGTCAATCTCTATGCCATTACGCACTGCGTATGCCCGGCCGAAAATACCCAAGCCAATCGCACCAATCAGTGAAATAGCCATCCAGGACATGCCGATGTTACGAGCAGTCGGAACTTCTTTCACCGAACGAATTGCCATGAAGCGAACAATGATGTGCGGCTGACCAAAGTAACCCAGGCCCCACGTTACTGCTGAGAGCCATCCAATGAATGTAAGCCCTTCCGTCCAGGAGAGCAGGGTGGGATCCACCTCATTCAGCGTTTCTGTCGCCTGGGCGAAACCGCCACCGCCTTCGCCAAAGAGCACAACAGCCGGCATAAGAACCAGCGCAACCATCATGATGCAGCCTTGCACAAAGTCGGTCATGCTCACAGCCAGGAACCCGCCAACCACCGTGTAGGCAAGCACCACGCCCAGTGTTATGACGATACCTACGCCGTAGTCACCCAAACCACCGAAGTTGAAAATTCCAGCAAATGCACTTTCAAACAGTTTGCCACCTGCTACCAGGCCTGAAGCTGTATAAACCGCGAAAAACACCACAATAACGATGGCTGACACAGTTCGCAGTGGCAATGCCTGGGTAGGAAACCGGTTCGACAAGAAGGCCGGAATAGTCAGGGCGTTCCCGTAATGAACGGTTTGTGACCGCAGCCTGGGAGCAACGATAACCCAGTTAACAAACGCACCGACAAACAGACCAATGCCGATCCAGGCAGAGGCAAGGCCGGACACATACATCGCTCCTGGAAGACCCAGAAGCAACCATCCGCTCATGTCTGAAGCGCCAGCAGACAAAGCCGCTACCTTTGGACTGAGCCCCCTACCGCCAAGCATGTAATCTTCGGATGAAGAAGTAGATGTGCGCATCGCAAAAATGCCGATGCCAACCATCACCGCAAAATAAGCAAATAGACTGATCCAAACACCAATAGCCATGGAAATCCTCCGGTTTAATGAGTCGGATTATATCCGCTCTCAAGGCACAGGTCTGACAATGCATGCCAGTTTACTGTGTCGTTCTTCTTGTTTGCTCGCATGCCTTCCGAACTTGAGCAATGTAACGTGTCGCACACCCGGCCTTAACTATAGTTAAGTATCCACGATTTGCGACCAAAACTATTAATAGGTTGGCAAGGTGACATTTAACACAACCAGACTAGTATCACTACGTATACCGGGCTTACAAAATCCTACGTTTTTTTTACGGAATTCTACGGGAGTGGTCTTATGTCACACCAAATCAGGCAACGTTATCACTAACTTGCAGCCTGGCAGGGGTAGTTCCCTTATGTTTGCGCAATGCATTTGTCAAAGCACTCTGGGACGAGAAACCTACTCGGTAGCTGATTTCTGATACTGAAAGAGGTGTCGAAGCCAATAGGGTGATGGCCTGATTGAGACGGGTCTGTAAAAGAAATTGGTGGGGGGTCGTTCCAACCACCTCGCGGAATACCTCATGAAACCGACTGACACTCAGGCAGGCCTCACTGGCTAACTCCTGCACGGTAAGCTTACGGTGAAGATTGGCCCTTATATACCGCTGCATTGCCGCCGGGCTGAGGCTGTGCCGATTGGGGGTGGCGACCTTTCGGTCAACCATTCGATCGGCCATACAATACAGAATACTGGCCGCCAGGTGGCCATGCATTGCCTGATTGTGAGGCGACCGGTCGAACTCGCCAGCGGCAAACTGCACCAATCCTTGCAAGCGACTGTCCATGTGTACCGTACGCGGTCGCTCAAACACCCGCACCATGCGTTCGTAATCTGCGTGGGCCGGGGTCGAAATAGCGGGGCTTGAAGGGTCTACGTTAATGACCAAAACGTGATTCTGGTGGTTGCCGTAATAGTCGTGCCGAGCTTCAGTCGGCACGAGGCAGGCCTTCCACGTATCCAGGTGAGAGCCGGTTCCGTCAACACTCAAGTCTGCTTCGCCGTGAACACCGACCACTATCTGGTGATGCTCATGGCGATGCCGGTGAGAAGCAGTGGGTAGCTTGAGTAATTGGGCATCCAGCATAGACGCAACCGGAACCTTTAATTGAGAATATGGCTCAATTAAAGCAGATCTGACTGGAACTTGCACATAAGCTCACTGACCCTGGCGCTTACCTGCTCTAACGAGGTAGCTGCATCCACGATCTTATAGCGAGCGGGCTCGGCGGCGGCTCGAGCCAGATAGATGTCGCGAATACGCTGAAAAAAAGACACGGCCTCTTGTTCAAATCGATCCAACTCCCCCCGATGCCTTGCCCTGGCCATACCGGTTTCGACGGGTGCATCCAGCAAAACTACGTAATCGGGCCGCACTTCACCCTGCACTAGGTTTTCCAGCAACGCGATCCGCTCACTTGAAACGCCGCGGCCTCCCCCTTGGTAAGCAAACGTCGCATCGGTAAAGCGATCACACAGCACCCACTGCCCCTTCTCAAGGGCGGGAAGAATATATGTGTGAAGGTGTTGCGCCCGAGCCGCAAACATTAGAAGCAACTCGGTGAGTTCGTTTACGGGCTCGTCCCTTGGCGCAAGAAGCAGCTCGCGAATCGCCTCAGCCATGGGTGTGCCACCGGGCTCGCGGGTAACAATGCAATCGACACCCAGGCTTTTCAGGGTGTCGGCAGCGTTGGCGATCTGGGTAGATTTACCCACCCCCTCGGTGCCCTCAAAGGTAATAAACCGGCCACGAACGGTCATTCTTTATCACCCTTAACTGCCGGCGACGATCGATAATCCGACCGGCGATTCAACTGAAAAGCGCGAACGGCCTTCTGGTGCTCGGCCAGCGTATTGGAAAACTTATGGGTGCCATCACCGCGAGCCACGAAGTACAGAGCTGTACCTGAGCCTGGATGCAGCGAAGCATGGATGGCTTCACGACCTGGCAAAGCAATGGGTGTAGGCGGCAGCCCGTCAATACGGTAGGTATTGTATGGCGTGTGAGTGCGCAAATCCCCGCTACCTATGCGGCCTTTATACTTCTCACCCATGCCGTAAATCACGGTAGGGTCGGTCTGCAAGCGCATGGTTTTTTGCAGGCGCCGCACAAATACGCCAGCCACCTGCTCCCGCTCATGGGGGGCACCGGTTTCGCGCTCAACAATAGAGGCCATAATTAGCGCCTCATAGGCACTATCGTATGGCAGGCCTTGCTCTCGGTTCTCCCACTCATCAGCGAGCACACTCTCCATGCGTTGGAACGAGCGCTGCAGCAGGCCGAGATCCGACTCGCTACTGGTGAACAAGTAGGTGTCTGGGAAGAAACGTCCCTCCGGATGCTCGCCTTTTGCACCAACCGCCTCCATGACTTGCGCATCTGACCACTGGGATGTGAGCCTCTCAAGGCGCTGGGTTGACGCGAGAGCGGCGCGCATGTCGCTGAAAGTCCAACCCTCAATAAACTGTACAGACCAGTGTTTGGTGTCACCTTCAACCATCTTTGCGAGCATGGTTTCAGCGGTCATACCGCCGGTGAATTCATACTCTCCGGCTTTGACCCTGGCCTGGTCAGGAAACAGGCGGCCGTATACCCGAACCCACAGACTTTTTTCAATCAGTCCGCGGGCTTGCATTTGCCTGGCAACACTACTGAATGCAGTGCCAGCAGACACATCAAATAGCACCGGCTCGACCAGATCGACTGGCTTTGAGAGCGAGTCCAGCCCCTGCCAAACCCACAGACCAGTGCCCGCACCAGCCAGTACGGTGGCACAGATAACCACAATCAAAAGTTTCTTGAACAAACGAATTATTCCAGCAGCTCGAAAGGATTGAAGATTGTCGCAAGTCCACCATCTACAGGCAAATCCTGGCCCGCAAGGCAACGCACAGGAACAACGCCAATAACACTGTTTAGAAGGTAAAGCCCCAGACAGTCCGAGCCCATTACATCCTCGATACTCACACCGCGCTCTGTGACCACCTCACCCCTCTCCCGGAGCCTTTCCAGCACCCACTGACGCAGTACGCCTGCCACCGCAAGACTCTTAGCCGGCGGTGTTACCCATCCTCCTGGCGTTTTTAGAAGAAGGTTTGTACGGGTTCCCTCAACTAGGTTGCCGGCACTGTCCGACATGATGACTTCAAACAGGTCGCCCTCAATTTCTCTGGCAGCCATAACCTGCTCCAGCCGATTGAGTGATTTAATACCAGCCAGCAAAGGATTCACTGTGAGCGGCACACGGGAGAAGTCTGCCGCAGCACCGGAGGCAACCGGTACTGCGGGCATTGAGCTGGCAGACATCATTAAGTTTGGTCGAATTCCAGGCCCAGGCTGGTAGCCGCGGCCGCCCTCTCCTCGGGTGAGTGTCAGCTTGAGCACCCAGCCGCCACCAGCCTGCTTATTTGTATAGCGGTCTGCATAACGAGTAACCGCTGCAGTGCACGCTTTGCGAAGGTCGGTAGGGGCGATAGGAATGCCCAGCCTGCCAGCATCGCGAACCATACGATCGAGGTGGCGAGCGAGGAGGACGCCCCGGTCGCCACGCATACTTATGGTCTCGAACAGGCCATCACCGTAGGCCGCGCCACGGTCACTGGCCGGCAAGCCTCCTTCATCAGCCCAGCAAAGGTTGAACATAGCGCTTCAGCCTTCGTAGCGGCAGACAATCAACGTGCCATTGGTTCCACCAAAGCCAAAGGAGTTGGACAAAGCAACCCGCACATCGGACTTTCGACAGGCATTGGGCACCAGATCCAGGTTGCAGCCTTCATCGGGATTATCGAGATTAATCGTAGGCGGCAGCACGCCGTCACGTATGGCAAGCAATGAAAAGATAGTTTCAACGGCGCCAGCAGCACCCAACAAGTGTCCCGTCATCGATTTAGTACTACTCATGGCCAACTGGTCTGCGTGCTCACCAAAGACCCGCTTAACCGCAGCGATTTCTGCGATATCGCCAACCTGCGTTGAGGTGCCATGGGCATTGATGTAATCAACGTCTTCGGGCTTCAATCCTGCGTCTCGCAGCGCGTTATTCATGGAGCGTGCAGCACCCTCTCCGTCTGCTGGCGGCGCCGTAATATGATGAGCATCATCGCTCATACCAAAGCCGACCAGCTCTCCATAAATGGTTGCGCCGCGTTTTTTGGCATGCTCCAACTCTTCCAGCACTACTACGCCGGCACCGTCACTAAGCACAAACCCATCCCTGTCCTTATCCCAAGGGCGGCTGGCCTTCTCCGGCTCATCATTGCGGGTGGACAAGGCTCGGGCAGAGGAAAACGCAGCCATTCCGGTGCGCGTTGTTGCCATTTCAGAGCCACCGGCAAGCATTACGTCTGCATCGCCGTACGCAATGGTGCGGGCAGCGTATCCAATATTATGAGTACCTGTGGTGCAGGCCGTCACTATGGCAATGTTCGGACCCTGATACCCAAACCGAATAGCGGCATTACCGGAGATCATGTTTATCACCGATGCGGGAACAAAAAATGGTGACACTTTGCGCGGGCCGGACTTTTCCATCGTGAGCACGCTCTTTTCGATGTACTCCAGCCCACCAATACCGGATCCGATAGCGATACCCGCACGTTCGCGATCCAGTTCGTCGTATTCCGCAAGGCCACTGTGATCTACCGCCTGCTGAGCGGCAATCAGACCGTAGTGAATAAACGCATCCAGCTTTCTGGCTTCTTTGGTAGAAAGGTAAGGCTCCAGATCAAGGTCTTTGATCGCACCACCAATCTGGGTGTTGTATTCGGAGGCATCGAAGCGGTCGATCATACCAACTCCGCTGCGGCCGGCCAGGATACCCTCCCAGGAAGACGCGACATCGTTTCCTAACGGAGACAACATTCCCATGCCAGTGATAACAACCCGTCGTTTACCCATAGCCCCGCTCACCTGATCCTTTCATCTATCGATTATCTTGAATGAATCCTTTAAAAGAACCATCCACAAGCAATAAAAAAGCCGTCCTTCACTGAATGATAAGGACGGCTTTTTGCCTGACTAGCTTAACTGCAGAGTATCAGGTATGAGCGACAATATAGTCGATCGCGTTCTGAACACTGCCTAGCTTCTCGGCTTCTTCATCAGGAATTTCAGTTTCAAATTCCTCTTCCAGTGCCATGACCAGCTCAACGGTGTCCAGTGAGTCAGCGCCAAGATCCTCTACAAAAGAAGATGTGTTTTGAACCTCGGACTCCTTAACGCCCAACTGTTCACAAACAATCTTCTTAACGCGCTCTTCAACTGTACTCATAATGTCCTCACTTTGTGTATCAACCAAGCAACTCAAGTGCTGCCAGTTTAGTGTAAACCCCACCTGCAGACAAGCAGGGATTCGGTTAAACATGTTGTGCGACAAGGAGTTGCGCACGAGCTCCATTAGCGGAGCTTATCCCATGTACATTCCGCCGTTCACATGAATGGTTTCTCCACTCACATAACCGGCAACATCTGATGCCAGAAAAGCAACCAAAGCGGCTACTTCTTCAGGCTGCCCCAGACGACCTGCTGGTATAATTTCCAGCATAGCTTCACGCTGCTTATCGTCCAGTTTTTTTGTCATATCTGTGTCGATAAATCCGGGCGCCACACAGTTCGCTGTAATACCACGATTCGACATTTCCTTCGCCAAGCTGCGGGTAAAACCCTCTACGCCCGCCTTCGCGGCACAATAATTAGACTGCCCGGCATTGCCCATGCTCGCAACCACGGAGCTTACGTTAATAACGCGCCCCCAACGAGCTTTTGCCATACCACGCAAAACAGCCTTACTGGTACGGTACACGCTTGAGAGGTTGGTTTCGAGCACCGACGCCCAGTCGTCATCTTTTAGACGCATCAGCAGATTGTCACGGGTTATACCAGCATTATTGACCAGGATCAGAGGTGCACCGGATTTTCCGGCTATCTCTTTCAAGCCCGCTTCGATGCTCTCAGGTTCGGCAACGTTCATCACAATCCCGTAGCCGTTCACACCTGCAGCCTGGAGGTTATCCGTTATGGTTGCGGCCCCCTCTGCGGTGGTGGCAGTACCCACTACCTCTGCACCCTGCTTTGCAAGTGCCAGAGCAATCGCTTTTCCAATTCCCCGGGTCGCGCCGGTTACCAGCGCCGTTTTACCTTCCAGAGCCATGCACAACTCCCTTCCTTCAAGACGATTCAAAAGCCGCTAGTGCAGCGGTTAGTGCCTGTGGATCCTCGACCCCATGAACGGCAAGCCCTCGATCAATTCGCTTCGCCAGTCCAGCAAGCACTTTGCCAGTACCACATTCCAGAGCAACGCTGACATCGCTCTTAGCCAAAGTACGAACCGAGTCCGCCCACAGTACAGGCGAGTAAAGCTGTTTGAGAAGATTAGCTTTCAGTGTAGCCGAATCTGACTCTGCTGCAGCGTTAACATTCTGTATAACCGGGATAACCGCATCGCTAAAGCGAACTTCATCCAAGGCCCCCGCTAATTCCTCCGCAGCACCCTTCATCAGCGCACAGTGGGAAGGAACGCTAACCGGCAGTGGCATGGCTTTGCGTGCGCCCTTTGCTTTACAGGCTTCAATAGCCCGATCCACAGCGGCAACCGAACCTGCAATCACCACCTGACCCGGCGCATTAAAATTCACAGCAGCCACAACATCGCCATTGGCAGCCTCTTCACAGGCGGCGACAACGTCGGCATCTTCCAAGCCAAGAATAGCGGCCATTTTACCTTCGCCAGCAGGAACGGCTTCTTGCATCAGTTCGCCACGCAGACGCACCAGTTTAACGGCTTCCACGAAATCGAGGCTTTCAGCCGCCACCAGCGCGCTGTACTCACCCAGGCTATGACCTGCCAGGAAGTCGGGCCTTGGCCCCCCTGCCACAAACCATTGACGCCAGAGGGCAATGCTTGCGGTCAGCATTGCTGGCTGGGTAACCATGGTCTGATTAAGCTCCTCTGCTGGACCCTTCTGGCAAAGATTCCAGAGGTCATAGCCAAGCACGTTAGAGGCTTCAGCAAAGGTTTTGTTGACCATAGGCCAAGATTCGGCAGCAACGGAAAGCATGCCAACCGATTGGGAACCCTGTCCGGGAAATATAAAGGCTGATTTCATAAGCGGGATCTTATCGTCATTGGGGGTTTCAGGAGATTAGCCAATAGTACAAGCTGAACGGTTTTTGCGCGAGTATGCCGCGTAACCGAGACCTACTTTAGTATCAGGCGATCAAAGCATCAGATCGTCAAGACGTTCGTTGATGCGCCGCGGCACTTCTAGCTCAACCTCACGAACAGCCTGACGAATAGCAGCCAGCATAGCGCGCTCATTGGCGTTACCGTGGCTTTTTATGACCACGCCCTGAAGACCAAGAAGGCTGGCACCATTGTGACGGGAGGGGTCCATCAGCCGAAGGAGTCGACCGATAATAGGTCGAGCAAGAAGGCCCGCAAAGCGACCATAAAGCGTGCGGGTAAATGCCTGCTCCATAAGCTCAATCAGCAGTGCGGCCACCCCTTCGCCGGTTTTCAGCGCAATATTACCCACAAAACCGTCGCACACCACCACATCTGCAACGTCGCGAAAAAGATCACTGCCTTCCACATAGCCGATGTAGTTAATGGAATCGCACTGAGCAAGCATGTGAGAAGCCAGGCGAACCTGCTCATTGCCTTTTATCTCTTCCTCACCAACATTCAAAAGAGCAACCCGGGGCTCACCTTGATCACAGATTGCAGACGCCATGAGCGAACCCATCAAAGCGTACTGATAGAGATTTTCCGCGCTGGAGTCTACATTTGCGCCAAGATCCAGAACGTGACACTGCCCTCGAAGAGAAGGAATCAGCTTGGCAATTGCGGGGCGCTCTATGCCCGGGTACATGCGGATAATTGAGCGACCAAAGGCCATCAGCGCCCCGGTATTACCTGCACTGACACAGCCCTGAGCTTCACCGTCACGAACCAGCGCCAGCGCAATGGCCATGGAGGAGTTTTTCTTGTGCCGCAATGCATGAGAGGGGCGCTCATTCATGCGGACAACATCTGCAGCTTCCACAATGTGGACTCGCGGATGCCCATCACGCAAAAAAGCCTCAAGTTCACTCCGGATTCCCACCAGAACGAAGCTCAAGGCTTTATTTTCACGCATCGCTTCGAGGGCCGCAGCAACTACTACGGCTGGGCCCCGATCGCCACTCATGGCGTCAATCGCTATAGTGACCGGTTTCACGGTTCGTCCATTCGATTGAGATTGATGCAGCTAAGCAACGAAATTACTCGTCGTTAGCTTCAATTACCTGCTTACCACGGTAGAAGCCGTCCGGAGACACGTGGTGGCGACGATGAACTTCGCCAGTTGTTGAATCAGTGCTCAGAGCTACAGGGCTCAAAGCATCGTGAGCACGGCGCATGCCACGCTTGGAACGGGTCTTTCGGTTCTTCTGTACAGCCATGGTTCTACTCCTGACCTGTTAACGTAAACTTTACTTGAATATCGTTACGGCTAACGTGTGTTCGTTTGATTGCGCCGGCTTCCACAGGAATGCCCACGCCCGAATTAATGCTTTGTGTTCTTGAGCCCCGCCAGCACGCTGAACGGGTTATCGCCAGGCTTCTTCTCCGGCTGGGCAGAAGAACCGTCTAGCTCATAGGCTTCCAGGTCTTCTTTAGCCGGGCACTCGTCCCGCTCGTGAAGCGGGTACGGAGCCAAAACCAGCAACAACTCGTCCTCCGCCATAGACCAGAGATTCGCACTGAAATCATCAGTCAGAAACGGCTC
>JBQCZX010000072.1:15030-19013 GCA_052089485.1 Marinobacter sp.
TGGTCACTAGCCCCAATATGAACTGAGAAACCAACACAGACTTCATGGATTCCATGCAACGCTGACACTCCAGATTTACCGGAGCCTCCAGCTCGCCAGAGACGATGCGGCGTCGCTGATCGTCCTTATAAAAGGACAACTTAACGCGGCAGGCAGCAGCATCATCAAATCCCAAAACAGCTTCACGGAAACGAGACAAAGCACTGAGAGGAATTTCTCCCTCCAGCACGCTGTTGTGCTCCGCCAACTTATAGGGGTCGACTATTTTCGGTAATTCGGCACTAGACGCATTTGACATAGGCGCGCAATTCTAGGGGCGAAGCTTGCTTCTGTCAAAGACTTCGTCGGGTTTTGGCCGGGGGTTCCGGTTTCCATAGGTGTATTCTACGATAAGCGCACAGGAAATGTGCGAAAACTCTCAAAGGATCAAACCCCATGCCTCAACAACCCCTGCTACTGGCCTCATCGTCTCCTTACCGCCGAGAGCTTCTGGCAAGGCTTGGGCTGCCATTCTCCTGCGCCAGCCCGGATATTGATGAATCACCCGCCTCAGGAGAGGCTCCGGAGGTCCTGGCCGTGCGCTTGGCAGAAACCAAGGCCAAAGCTCTTGCGGCTACTCACCGGGGGCACTGGATTATTGGCTCCGATCAGGTGGCCGCGTTATCCGACGGCACCCTGTTGAGCAAGCCTGGGACCCACTCGAAAGCACGCCAACAACTGGAACAAAGCAGCGATCAGAGCGTTAGTTTTTTGTGCGGGCTCGCTCTCCTCGATGCCGACTCGGGAAAACTGCAATCCTGCTGCGAGCGCTTTACCGTCCACTTCCGAGAGCTCACCGACCGCGAAATCGATGCGTATCTTCACAAAGAAGAACCCTACGACTGCGCCGGCAGCTTCAAAATGGAAGGTCTAGGCATCACTCTGTTCCGAGAACTGCAGGGCCGAGACCCAAACAGCCTCATCGGCCTGCCCCTGATTGCTCTCAACAACATGTTGATCGCCTGGGGCAGAAACCCTCTATTAGAGCCTTAACCATGTTCGCAGCCGCTCTAACACCAAGACTTTTTAACGCAGCTCTAGACGGGACTCAACCAATTGACTGGCAACACCCTGACCAAAGGACAGGCCAAGCTGATCAACAAAATCGATCAGTGGGCCTTTGCGGCGGCTGTAATCAACCAAGTCTTCATGTCCGATGATTTGTCTGGCAACATGGGAGGTGCTCCCCAGGCCATCAATAAGACCTAACTCCAGAGCCTTCTCGCCACTCCAAACCAGACCACTAAACAGACGCTCACCGTCTACAAGGCGATCACCACGACCTTTCTTTACTGCCTCTATAAACTGTTGATGGGTATTTTCGAGCACGCTTTGCCAGAACACCACCTCTTGTTCCTGCTCGGGCGAGAACGGATCGAGGAAGGCTTTGTTGTCGCCTGACGTATATAGCCGGCGTTCGACGCCCAACTTATCCATAGCTCCGGTAAACCCGAAACCGCCAGCTACAACTCCGATAGACCCCACAAGGCTGGCGCGATTTGCATAGATCTCATCCGCCGCAGCGGCAATATAGTAGGCGCCAGACGCGCCAATATCCGAGATCACCGCATAGACCTTCTTTTCTGGGTACTCTTCTCTTAAACGCTTAATCTCATCGTAGACATAGCCAGACTGAACCGGGCTACCACCTGGACTGTTGATGCGCAGGATCACGGCGACTGCATTTTCCTCCTCGAATGCAGCACGCAGAGAACCAGCAATGTTATCTGCGCTAGCAAGCTCATCCGCAGAAATTGGCCCGTTTATCTCAACCAGGGCCGTGTGCTTGCTAGTCGCTGCCTCCAAACTGCCATCGAACGGCGACCAGACAATGGCCAGCAAAAAAAACAGATATACAAACGTAAGGAGCTTAAAGAAAATCCCCCAGCGTCGACTGCGGCGCTGCTCAGACTGCAGAGACATAACCAGCTTTTCTATCAACTTCCAATCACGGGCAGACTCAGGCGGAACCCGCGGCTGATTTCGCCCTGTCCGCGGCTCTACAGATTTGTCACCCCACTGCGGAGTCTTATCAGAATCCCAGTCACTCATGCACTTTCCCTATTAAAGATGAAAACACCCAGACCTGATTATAACCCGAGCACGCTGCGAAGTTTCGGCACAGAATCAACGATGGCGTGCGGAGCGTACCCCCCAAGCACATCACGCTTGTGCACACCCCACTCAACGCCAATTGACGGCATACCAATACGCTGGGCCATTTCCAGATCATAGCGAGTATCGCCAATCATAACGGCCTCGGAAGGCTCAATTCCGTAAAAAAGGAGAATTTCTTTGAGCATTCGCGGATCCGGCTTGGAGCGAGTTTCATCGGCGCAGCGCGTAATATCAAAATGCCTCCCAAGCCCACTGGAAATAAGCGCCGGCTCAAGACCTTTGCGGCTTTTACCGGTAGCCACAGAACAGCCCCGGCCAGACCCCTGGAGATCCGCTACAACATCTGCCATACCCTCAAATAGATTCTGTTGCGTTGTCACTTTACGGAAGAAGTAATTAGCGTAACCCTCCCGAATAGTCGTCATCTCGTTGTGACTAATCCCCGGGTATAGTCTCTCCAGGGCCTCAACCATACCCAGGCCAATTATGTCACGGTAGGCCGCCCTCTCCAGAGCCGGATACCCCAGATCGGTTGCAGCCTGGTGCAGGCTGTCGGCAATATGGTCTACGGAATCAACCAGAGTTCCGTCCCAATCAAAAATCACAACTTTGACTTCCATTAACTTGCTCCTGCTGCACGCACTTCAAGTCTGCTCAGTACGTGACCAAATACATCGTCATAAGGCGCCTCAAATCGAACGGCCTCGCCGGTAACCGGCAAGGCCAACTCGAGAGCACGGGCGTGCAACATCAAGCGCTGACCGCCAACCGACCGAAAGGCTTTAAGGCTTACGTCATCCATATACTTGTCATCCCCCGCTATCGGATGACCGGCGCAGACACTGTGCACGCGAATTTGATGGGTTCTCCCGGTAACCGGCGAGGCTTCTATCAGGCTGTAACCTTTGTAACGCGCGAGACAACGAAAGGTTGTAAGCGAGGCCTTGCCAGCCTCGTCTACCCGAACCCTGCGCTCTCCGTTAGACATTTCATAACGCAGCAACGGCTCATCCACTCGACCAAGCTTATCCGGCCAGTCTCCAGCCACCAAGGCGTGGTACTGCTTACGAATTCGCCTTTGGCGGAGCTCTTCCTGGAGGTAGCGAAGGGCGGATCGTTTCTTGGCGATCATGACCAGACCCGACGTATCTCTATCCAGGCGGTGTACCAACTCAAGAAAACGCGCCTCCGGACGAGCCGAGCGCAGCACCTCAATCAAGCCGAAACTCAAACCGCTACCACCGTGCACGGCAATACCCGATGGCTTATTTACCACCAGCATCTGGTCATTTTCAAACACCACAGCCGCTTCCACCACACCCTGAACACGACTACCTGGAGCCGCCTGAGGCGACTTCTCCTTGCGGATAACGGGCGGAATGCGAACCTGATCGCCCGTTGTCAGCCGCGTATCTGGCTTCACCCTACCCTTGTTAACCCGCACCTCACCTTTGCGGACGATGCGATAAATGATACTTCTGGGCACCCCGCGAAGCTGTGCTAGTAGAAAGTTATCTAGCCGCTGCCCGTGGTTATCTTCGTCAACCGTTACCCATAGAACCCCTTGCTGCACAGCCTCCCGACCGGCACCCGTTTGTCGGGCATCCGCACTGCGTATCGGGGAAGGCGCCGGCTTTTTAACCCGTGCTTTTGCGGGTTTTCCGGTAGCAGTTTTGCGGGACATAAGGTTCCTTCAATAGGTGGTATAAATGGCGACACGAGCAGGATTGAACGGTTCCCGGAATACTGTTATATTCCGGCGTGATCTGTCGTTTGTTTACGGCCTGACCAACTCTAGTCAGAAGCCGGAGCGGCAGAAGAGTATA
>JBQCZX010000073.1:0-18996 GCA_052089485.1 Marinobacter sp.
AACCATGGCGGTACAAGCAGTCTATTTTTCCGATAGGGACGGCCTGGATATGGCATTAAAAAATCCTGAGACCATGCTTTTCACATCAAAAGCAGATGCCGATGCTAGGGATAAAATACTCGAATTAGCGGAAGAAATTCAGGTTTTCCTAGCCCGGAAAGTTGAAGGATTGGGCGACGATATGGCCGAAAAGTGCTCCATGGCCATCGCCGAAGACAAAGATCTTTTTCAGAAAGCTCTAAAAAAGCCAGAACTGCTAAACACTGCTCAGGAATAGCTTGAGCAGTCATGCCCCCGATCGACGCAATTACGTATAGTGAACAAGTCGTCACTAAAATAATAACGCCGGATCACCAAGCATGACTCAACAAAACAGCAGTGCGCAGCCCTCTGTGATTATAATTGGAACTGGATTTGGCGGCCTAGGCATGGCCATCCAGCTAAAGAAGGCAGGCTTCGAACATATCACCCTGCTGGAAAAAGCCGAGCGCGTTGGCGGCACCTGGCGAGACAACACTTACCCTGGCGCCGCTTGTGATATTCAGTCTCACTATTACTCCTTTTCTTTCGAACCAAAACACGATTGGTCCCGAAAATTTGGGCTACAGCACGAACTCCTCGGTTATATGGAGCACTGTGTTGAAAAATATGACCTGAGAGATCAGATCCGCTTTAACTGCGAAGTGGCAGAAGCGGAGTTTGACGACGCCCGCAACCTTTGGACAATAACGCTTGCCAACGGTGAAACCCTGAAAGCACACGTGCTCATCACGGCAACCGGACAACTGAACCAGCCAGCTTGGCCCAGCATTGACGGCATGAGTGATTTTGAGGGTGTTACCTTCCACTCAGCACGCTGGAACCACGATTACGATCTGAAGGACAAGCGCATTGCCGTCATAGGTACCGGAGCAAGCGCGATCCAGTTTGTGCCTGAAGTTGCCGGTAAGGTGAAATCCCTCGCGCTGTTTCAACGCTCAGCCGCTTGGGTTCTGCCGAAGCCAGACCGGGCTTTCAAAAGCTGGGAACATACTCTTTTTAGAGCCGTTCCCGCCTGGGATCGCCTTTACCGCTATCTGATCTATTGGAAGAATGAAAGCCGCGCCCTGGCCTTCACACGCTTCAATCGACTTTTGGATATATTTGCCAGGCAAGCCAAAACGGCCGCTCGCAAGCACGTTACAGACCCGCAAAAGCTCAGGCATGTCATTCCGGATTACCAGATCGGCTGTAAACGGATTTTGATTTCCAACGATTGGTACCCTGCCATTAACCGATCCAACGTAGAGCTTGTAACAGACCCAATCGAAAGAATAGACAGCACTGGCGCTCAAACACAATCCGGCGAACACTACCCCGTTGATGCCATCATTTTTGGTACTGGCTTTCGTGCTTCGGAGTTTTTGTCGCCAATTCGTATAACCGGGCGCGGAGGCAAAATTCTGAATGAAGCTTGGCAGGATGGCGCTGTCGCCTTCAAAGGCATAACCGTCTCGGGCTTCCCAAATCTGTTTATGCTCTACGGACCGAATACGAATCTGGCGCACAACTCGATTCTCTACATGCTCGAATCGCAATTTCAGTATGTGCTTGGCTGTTTGAAGGCCCTACAAAAATACCCTGGCGCTGCCATGGATGTGCGCAAAGATCGTTTAGAGCGGTATTCCAGCGTCGTTCAGGAGAGGCTTAAAGACAGTGTATGGAGCTCTGGATGCTCATCCTGGTATCTCGATGCCAACGGTAAAAACACCCTGAACTGGCCTGGCTTCACATTCTCCTATCGCTTTTCCACGCGCCACGTGGATACCGCAGATTATCAGTTCCTCGATCCAGCCGGGTAATCCCCGGTTTCTCGCTCGCCTCACAATTTTCACTCGCCCCCCCTATCCTCTTAGCTCTATTTAACCAATCATAGGATTTGCATCCTGCCTAAATTCATAGGATGATTGGTTAATCGGATAAACGGATGATAGACAAATGCTGAAAAGGATCCAGAAAGGCTCCCTGGTAGAAACTGCGATAGAAAGCCTCAGGCACGCCATAGAAACAGAGCAATGGTTGGTGGGCGACAAGTTGCCGGTGGAATCGGAGCTTTCGGAGGCCCTGGGGGTGAGCAGGAACACCGTACGCGAAGCCGTGCGAGTGCTGGCCCACGTAGGGATGCTAGAAACCCGGCAGGGAGACGGCACCTACGTAAGGGCGACCCGCGATGCGGGGGAAACCCTCAAACGCATTGCCCGCACCCAGTTAAAGGATCAGCTAGAGGTACGGATTATGCTGGAAACCGAAGCTTCAAAGCTGGCAGCCCAACGCCGTACCGAACATGACCTTCGCACAATGACCGCGGCACTGGATGCAAGAGGAAAAGCCGAGGCGGATCTCGCGGCCCGCATTCATCATGACGAGGCCTTTCACCACGCACTGGTGGCAGCGTCTCACAATTCTGCGCTTGCGGAGCTTTACGACTACTTCTCCCACGCCATTACCCAGACTATTGAGCGCACCGAACACGACGCAGACCTGCCAGAGCCTTCACAGGAAGATCATGAATTGCTTCTGGCGGCCATTCGTCGCCAGGATTCAGTAAAAGCTGAAACGCTTTCCCAAGACTTTCTTGCACCTAGCCTTAAAGCTCTTCAGAAGAGAGGTTCCCAATTATGAAGTTCAGGCCAGACATCTTTACCCTTTTGCTGCTTGGCGCAATTGTCCTGGCGTCATTTTTGCCTGCTACGGGCGCCGCCGGAGACTTTTTGGCAACGGCCGGAACGGTGGCTGTCGCCCTACTCTTCTTCTTCCACGGTGCAGCGCTATCGCGGGAGCAAATTGTTGCAGGGGCATCCCACTGGCGGTTACACATACTGATTACCGCGCTCACGTTCGGGTTTTTCCCGCTTGTTGTAATGCCCATAAATGGCCTAAGCAATTTTGCACCATCCTGGATGCCGGCGGATCTTGGGCTTGGTTTCCTGTATCTGGGGGTATTGCCGTCTGCTGTATCCTCATCCATTGCCTATACGGCCATGGCGCGGGGCAACGTACCTGCGGCTATTTGTAGTGCTGCTGCATCGAATGTGTTCGGTATGATGCTGACACCTTTTTTGTTGTTACTGCTTGTCAGTTCCGCCGGTGGTGGGGATTTTGCAGTGGGCGAAGCCCTGAAAGACATTGTATTGCAGTTGCTGTTACCGTTTGCGGTCGGCCACGCGATGCGCCCCCTTCTGGGAGGCTATTTAGCGCGCAACGAAAGCCTTATGACGCGATACGATAAAGGCGTTATCTGGCTAATTGTTTACTCCGCGTTCTCACATTCGGTAGAAAGCGGGCTCTGGCAAAACCTGCCGATAAAAGCCATTGTTCTGACTATATTGCTATGCATCGGGCTTCTGGCGTTGTTTATGTTCTTTGCGAGGTTTCTGGTGCGGCGATTCGGGTTTAGCCTGGAGGATGAGGCAGCTGTTGTTTTCTGCGGCTCTAAAAAGAGCCTGGCGTCCGGGCTGCCCATGGCAAAAGTGCTATTTTCCGGGCACCCAGGCTTCGGTATGATCGTTTTGCCGATCATGTGCTACAACCAGGTTCAGGTTATTCTCGGGGCTATTTTGGCGCAGAAGTATCGCGAAAAAATCGCCGCGTCACACTCAGCGGAAGAGGGAGCTCAATGAATAGGCGACGGTGTTAGCCGCCACTCATTCCGCCGAAAATCATCGCGAGTACAACAAGGCCTATAATCCAACCTATCACTGCTGGCCAAAAATTAACCATTTGCGGGGTTTCGGGTTCGAAATCCTCGTCGACCATATCTTGTTCCGAATGGCCACGTTCATCCTCTTGAGCAACGACACCTTGAAGGCTGTGCCAGTCAAACCACTCACCCAGAAAGCCGACAACCGGTGATGGAAAGCTGCCATTTTCAGCCATAGGCCTAAGCTGTGGTTCCAGTTGCCGGCCAATTTCTTGGCGCAAAGGCAGTTCATCAGCCGGAGGCTCGCACAGTATGGCTTTCCATATACCCGCATCCCGGCATCGGCCGGCATCATTCAGAAGCGCCTTAATCTGAATCATCACTTCACGGACAACCTGACCCTCCGAGGCGTCCAGCTCGCGATCAATTTCGCTGTAACTCATACCAGGCTTACCCCCACCCATTCGATCCAATACGTTTTTGAGAGACAATTATTGTGCACCCAAGTGCGACACAAGATTTAGGCCCTTCCTTGGGCTCCTACGTTGATTAGGCGACAGGTTCACGCATGGTGACAAATTCTTCTGCAGACGTTGGGTGTATGCCCATGGTTGAATCAAACTGGGCTTTGGTTGCACCAGCCTTGATAGCCACGGCAAGACCTTGGGTAATTTCGCCAGCATCTGGCCCAACCATGTGGGCGCCAAGCACCCGATCCGTCGCGTCGTCGACCACAAGCTTCATCAAGCAGCGCTCCTCACGCCCGCTGAGAATATACTTCATCGGCCGGAACTCCGAACGGTAAATGCTCAGGGTATGGCCTGCTTCCCTCGCCTCTTCCTCCGTTAGCCCCACCGTACCAATATTGGGCTGACAGAAAACAGCGGTAGGAATCGCGGTGTAATCCATCTCACCTTCACCGTCTCCAAACAGCCTGCGGGAGAGCACCATTGCCTGCGCGAGCGCCACTGGTGTCAGCTGTGGCGTACCAATAACATCCCCAAGAGCGGTTACCGAGGGCACTGAGGTCTGGAAATAATCGTCCACCACCACATGCCCGGAAGCATTAAGCTCGATACCCAAGTCGGTCAGTCCGAGGCCGTCTATCAGCGCGCGCCTGCCGGTTGCAGCCATAACAAGGCCCGTCTCCATAACGTCCCCGTTACTGAGCTGAACTTGATAATACGAATTTTCGGCTTCTATAGACTCGATCGTAACGCCGAACTCTAGCCGAACGCCTTTTTTACGCATCTCCTGCTCGGCAAACTTGCGCACATCGCCATCAAAACCGCGGAGAAAGAGATCGCCCCGGTACAGCAGTGTCGTCTCCACCCCTAAGCCCGCCAAAATGCCGGCGAACTCTACGGCGATATAGCCGCCACCCCATACCACCGCTTGCTTTGGTAGCTGAGGTAAATAAAACATCTCATTCGACGTTAGGATGCATTCCTTGCCGGGAATATTCGGTATAACCGGCCAGCTGCCCGTCGCGACAGTTATGTGTGCGGTTGTGTATTCCTTATCCCCAACCACAATCGTATTCGGATCTTTTATGGATGCGGTACCTTCAATAACGGTCACGCCGGCATTCTCAAGTAGGCGGCCATAGATACCGTTAAGCCTTTCTATTTCGGTATTTTTATTGGCAACCAGTGTGGGCCAGTCAAAGCTGACACCGTCCATGGGTACGTTCCAGCCATAACCTGCTGCATCTTCCAGTTCGTCGCTGACATGAGCTCCATAAACCAACAGTTTTTTGGGCACACAGCCAACGTTAACGCAGGTACCGCCTAGATAGCGGGATTCAACAACCGCTACCCGGGCGCCTCGCCCAGCTGACATACGCGCCAAGCG
This sequence comes from Marinobacter sp., assembly GCA_052089485.1. Lineage (GTDB taxonomy): Bacteria > Pseudomonadota > Gammaproteobacteria > Pseudomonadales > Oleiphilaceae > Marinobacter. Next base: position 5,534 of record JBQCZX010000073.1, read on the forward strand.
TACGCCACCGGAACCGGCACCAATAACAATCAGATCATAATCCTGGCTGTCAGACACAATGTCTCCTGTTGTTTGTTACACCGTTAATTTTGAGTCGCTGCCGCGCTGGCTTCCGGATGGATTTCGCGAAACAGTATGTGATCTTCGAAACCACCGAGACGAACCTTTCCAAGGCTGCGGAAGCCTTCGGATTCATAAAATGGCAGATAGCGGCTGTTACCCGTATCCAGAACCAACCCGGCTCCACGGGGATTTTCGGCACAGATCCGTTGAACCGCTTTGAGCAAATGTCGGCCGTAGCCACGGTTCTGGTATTTGGGGTTTACTCCCATCAATGGCAACTGGTGCGCCAATGGCTGAGGCAACATTTCACGTATTTTCTCGTGGTAGTCCAGATAACGGCGGGTAGAAGCAAAGCCTGCCGTCAGCACCATGCGAATCCTCCAGCTAAGCTGATCCGCCAAATTCAGACGAAGATCCGGGTCGCCGATAAACGCTACTGCAACCAGTGAATCATCAACCATAACGCCGACTACATCCTGATCCAGGTCGAAATAGAGATCAACCAGCTCACGAACAGTCGCCCGAACACGCTGCTTATAGCCAGGTTTGCGATGATTGAACAGGTACTGAAACGTTGGCTCCTTTCGGTAAGCGTCATACAGAATCGATCTGGCTTCATTCAAAGCATTTATATCCAGCCGGACAATAACGGGCTCCGGTTTGTTATCGCTGTCGCTACTCATGCTTTCGCTCCTACCTCTGTCCGGAGAGACCACTCCGGAACCCAGTTAGTCCGAATCAGATTGCCAGTGTTAAACGGACAGATACCCGGCCGGGTTCGCCTGCACGATCCAACGCTGCTTGGTCAATCACAACACCATGCTTACCATTGAGCATTTCGAGCCAAGCTGCAACCTCTGAATAAGGAACCGCTTCCAGCCACACCCGGATAGCACTGTCGCCGCTGGGCTCAAAGCGCTGCAGCGTAAGACCAGATTCCCTGGCAGAGCGAGTAACCAGGCCCATCAGCGCGCGGCCATCGGCCGGGACATCTGCTGATGTAGCTGCCAGGCCTGCTCCACTGCTGCTTAAGCGGCGAATAACCGGCTCGTTCGATTGCATCCAGGCGACAAGCTCTGAGGCATTTTCTTTGCTCGCAGCAGCCTCATCGTGAAAATTTGCCACCGGGCTCCACACTGCGAAATAGAGAATCCCAAGAAGCACAGCGATAGCCAACACTGTAAGTGCCTGCTGATCCCGCTTGGGAAGTTGGTCATACTGTGCAACCAGTTTTCCAACCGACGGTTGCTCCCTCAGTTTCGTCAACATAGCCTTAACCTCCGGATACCGTCAGGCGGCCACGAGCACCGCTGGATTCGTTAACAACTGATCCGATTTTAGCATCTAGCCCCTGGCCGGACAGGCCATTGCGCAACGCGCTTAGTCGGTCATAGCTTTCTGCGCGCACATCAACCACCAATTCACCGCGAGATTGGCTGTAATTGACAGAGTTAAACGTGACCGAACCGGCACTCGCGATTTTCGAATACTGCTGCCCTGTGTATTTCATCAGAGTGACGAAATCCACATCTGGCCCATCAGAACCAGCCATGCGTAGCTGCCCCTCAATCACCCGCTTTACGTTGCCCGTATGGGTTCTACGGTCGTTGGGAAAGGCATTCTGGTATACCGACATGGCCTGCTGGCGCATATCGTCTGCTTGCTGCTGGTAGTAAAATCCCATTCCGGCTTCCAGCGCCACCTGCACCACAAACCACACTGCAGCAACTGCGATCAGCGGCTTCCAAGGTTTAAAGGGGCTTGCCTTGCTACCTTTAACAGAGAAATCACGCTGGCAGAGATTGATCGGACGACAAAGATGGTGGTAGTGAGCATGGGCCAGCAACTCCAACGGCATAAGTGCCAAAGACTCCCGGCGAACAGACAGCCGCCCCGGCGCCATAAGCTCTCCAAGCACGGCCTGCTGCTGCTCAAATTCGGTATCTGTGCCGTAAATCACCACCGGGACTTCTGCAACCACGTCCTCGGAAGGCGGCACAGCCAGGGTGTGTGCAAACATGCCTAAGTTGGCGGACTGCATGCTCAGCCATTCGCCACGATCGCTTGCCATCATGGCGGACTCGCCATCCAGACAAATCGACCACCCGCCTTCCGTCATCGGGAGCAACGCTGCGTCAGGGTAAATGGCGTCAAGCTTGGCGTGGGACCAGCCGCGGAACAACTCAAGCCATAGCGACATTCTGTGCCGATCCAACGCCGCTACCCGATACCCCTCTTGGGTATGATGGCCCAGTGCCAGATGAACACTGTCGATATCCTGAGCAATCTGCTCTTCAACCGCATAAGGCAAAGCCTGGTTTATAAAACGACTCTGTTTGGCGGGGATATCGGCCGTACAGAACAGAGCTTCATCGCCCGGAATAAGACCCACAAGCAGCACACCTTCAAGCCCGTTCTGGCTGAGTGTTTGCTCGATCGTGCTACGGAGATCGCGGCTGCCCTGAGCCTGAGCGTCACCGCCAGCATCGTATAGCACCCAATTAAACAGACGGTCTTCCGGGTTTTCCCCGGGGTCTGCGAAGGGAGGCAAGGGTCGCACATAAAGGCGATAAGACATGGTTATCCTTCCGAGATGGTATAGGGCTCTTTGGTAATGCGGTTCTTTTGTCCAGTATCCCTATGAACCGTCCGGACATTACCTTCCTGATTACGAAAAACTGTACTCACCATATTTACAACACGGTTATCGTAGGTAATCCGTGAAACAACTTCAAAAAAGCGCGTTTGCAACCCCAGCCCTATGGGTTTTAGGCCTAACCCGGCAAACTCCGGGAGTGCCAGGAAGTCTTGAAGGTTTTCAAACCGCTCTTCCTTGCGCTTTTCAAGAATAGACGCCGCCTGGGCTGTCGTCAGCTCTTCATGCAACGACATCAATACTTCTGCCGTCGCGGTATTCACATTGATACCCACTCCACTCACCGGCAGGGTGGCCACATGGGGCCGTAACGCCACGTATATTTCTTCCGTCATGCCTTCGATTAGCCGGAGTTCCGATACGCTCACAAACGGCTGATTCGCGGCGCGAAACCCGGGCTCTGCCATCAGGTACTGGCCGTCTTCCGCACCATAGGCACTGACTGTTTGATCATTTGGATCAATCCAGTCCACCAGGACATCTACCGAAAGGCCGGTAACACCCAAAGCAATCAGCAAGCGAGTAATGCGATCCTTGGTTATTGGGTCCACCTGACCGTTCGCAGAAACCAGATCGTTTAGGTTTATCCGCCCGCCTAAGCCGTCGATCTGAACTTCTGCCACCCCGTTGGCATCCAGTGGTAATACAGCCGCATTCATCGCCCAGAATTCATCAAGGCTATCGACCATCCGGCTTTTTTCTTTATCTTCTTCAAAATCTCGCATCAGAATCTGACGGGCGAACGTTTCGGCCCCCAGAGCAATGCTTTGACCTTGCTGCTGCGCCAAGTAGTGCCCAGCTTTGTAAACCCGCACGCTTTGCTGTTGAGTCATACCTGAGGCCAGCATAACTACCAGAGCCATAGCCAGCAGCACCATGATCAGTGCAACACCCTGCTGCTTTTTTGGGAACCCATGATAGGAGCGGGTAATCATAACCAGTTAGCCCCCTTGCCCCGTGATGCTTTGAGTGGTGTCTTGATCGGCTTCGTCTTCCGCGTTCTCGCTGAGGGCATCGTTTGCCTGATTAACCAACCCCTGTGCGCCAGACAAATCAAAATCCGGGAGTACGAAGGTTCGCACCATTTCACCAAAGCGCTCGTGCTCAAGCGTAATTTCAATCCCCAGAGGAAGTGATATATCCGGGCGACTGCCGGGGCTAAATGCCGCCATATCGTCACTTGAAGGCCATTCTGGCTCCCAGGCGTTTTGGTCGTTGAGAAACCTGATGTCGAACGCGGTCACACCATCAAGCAATAACACACCCCGGCTATTTTCCTCCTGGCCCTGATCCAGTGCCGGCCAATAACGACGTCGCAGTTCGGTGCCAGTGTACTCCCAGCCCACCCGTTGCAAACTGCTGCGCCGCAGGCCTAACGGATTGCGCCAGCCCTGTCGCGTAACCATCAGAGTAAACTCATCTTCACGGCTGGTCAGCGCGGGTTGGAAGTCGCCGTAAATGTCACGGGCTGGACGGTTTACTATCTGGGTAATATCCCGCTCCAAAAGCAGCATGGCCCGCTGTAAGCCATCAAATTCTTCGGCAAGCTCATCAACCCGATCACGGGAGAGGATCACTCCGCTCAGTACCTGCCACACGCCAATACCTATAACGGCGGTAATGGTGATAGCCACCAGAACCTCAAGCAACGTAAAGCCCTGCTGACGCCTCATCTTTCACCCACGAAGGCGGAAAGCGTGTGCACCGGATATGGCTTTGTGCGGCCTTCTTGATAGCGGGCCACCTCTACTTCAATGCGCCGCATTTTAGCCTCGGCGGTAGCCAACACCTTGGTGGTCACTTGCCAGCGGAAGGGGCCATAGTCGTTGTCTTTCGCGTTCTCGGAGATGTCAGGCAGGCTTTCCTCTAGCCGAATTTCGTTTATGCGATTTTCAGCAAGCCAACCTGCCAGGGTTTTGTCGCGAATGCGTTCATAGCTGGAAATATACTGGCTACCCACCTCGGCTGCGGCTGTCGCAATCAATCCAAACACTAATAGCGCGACCATCACCTCAATGAGCGTGAAGCCTTTTGAGGATTTCGGCAGTCGTGATGAATTATCCCGTATCACCAGTCGTCCCCCTCATCTCCAGGCCGCCGCCACTCAATGGCGGAGATCCCGTCGGATGCCAGGGTTTGGGTGTAATCCGTGTCACTGCCGACAGTAAACTCGAGTTCAAAAGGGGTGGTTTCGCCACTGGAAAAAAACACTACATCCGGCCGGAGCTCGTCTTCAGCAGACGCCAGGCGGGGGGCATCGCTTTCAATAAAGCGTGTCGCGACCAGCCATTCTGGAAATTCCCGGGCCCGGAAAATGCGCTCACCTGACGCTTTCCAATCATTTTCCTCATCTTGAAAAGCGACAAAGCGATACCCGTTTTCTTCAAACAGCAAGCCGAGTTCCAGATTATTCAGCACGGCTTGATCCGATGCGGTTTGCATCAATAGATACAATTCCCGCACCTCATTTTGCAACTCTCTTTGCTGAGAGTTTCCACCCATGGTGAATACTGCCATAGCGGCAAGTAGCCCGATCAGAACCAAGACAACCAGTATTTCAATGAGCGTAAAGCCGCTGCTGTTGTTTCCTGACCCGGACCCCATCATAAATTAGCTGCCGATGCTCCAAAGGCTGATATCAGCCGCGTCGCCATCGCCGCCTTCTTGGCCGTCGGAACCGTATGAATACAGATCGTAGGCGCCTTCAGTACCCGGGCTTACATACTGAAAATCATTACTCCAGGGGTCTTGTGGGATGTTTTTCATGTAGCCATCGGGGCTCCAGTTTTTTGGCTCTGGGCTGCCTGTGGGCTTGGACTTCAAAGCATCCAGGCCCTGCTGAGTAGAGGGATAGTGGCTGTTATCCAGGCGGTAAATATCCAGCGCTTTCGAAATATTGGTGAGCTGCGTTTCTGCAACGGTTACTTTGGCCTGATCGCTTCGGCCCATGATGTTTGGCGCTACAATCGCTACCAATAAGCCAAGAATCACCATTACGACCATGATTTCGATCAGGGTAAAGCCTCGACTGGCTTGCGGTGTGCTCAGTTTTTTCATCGTCATTATGTCACTCATTATTGGTTTAAATTTAAAGGGTTATCCTGGACTGTTAACCAACCAGGTTACTCATGTTCAGTATCGGCAGCATGATCGCCATGACAATAATCAGAACCACCACGCCCATCACTAGCAGCATCATGGGCTCAAAAAGCCCAACAATCGCAGCCATTTTGGACTGCAACGTGTTTTCTTGCATAGTCGCCGTGCGCTCAAGCATGCTGTCCAGTTCGCCACTGGCCTCGCCACTGGCGATCATGTGCAGCATCATCGGCGGAAAGTATCCGGATTGGTCTAGCGCCCGGTGCAAAGATCCGCCCTCACTGACTTTGCGCGCGGCTTCCTTGAGCTCTTGGCGCAAATAGTCATTGGACAGCACCTCGCCTGCAATCCGCATGGCATCAACCAATGGCACACCGCTGGTTGTCAGGATGCTGAGCGTGCTGGCATAGCGAGCCGTATTAACGCCGCGAACCATTCCCGCGAACAACGGCAAATGCAGCAGTCGTTTATGAAAGCGCATTCGAAAAGCCGGCTTCGTGAGCGCGTAGCGAAATGCCATGAAGGCCCCAACTAACAGAATAACGAGATAGACACCGTAACCTGAAAGAAATTCCGACATGGCCAACATGGCCTGGGTCAGAGCGGGCAATTCCTGGCCCTGCTTCAAGAAAACATCAATGATATCCGGCACAACGTAAGTCAGCAGGAACACCACAATGGCAATCGCCACGAAACTCAGAATAATAGGGTAGATCGCGGCAAGCTGGATCTTCTGGCGTGCTTCCTGTCGGTTCTCGGTGTAGTCGGCCAATCGGTTGAGAACCAGGTCCAGGTGCCCGGCGTGTTCTCCCGCTGCAACAGTTGAGCGGTAAAGCCGCGGAAAGGCTTTCGGAAACTCACCCAGGCTGTCCGCCAGCGTGTAGCCTTCCATAACCTTGGCACGAATGGCAATGAGCATACTGCGAATACGGGGCTTGGAGGTTTGCTGAGCGGTTGCGGATAATGTCTGCTCAATAGGAATGCCCGACTGGATCAACGTTGCCAGTTGGCGCGTAATCAGCGCAAGATCGGCGGCCGCGAGAGAGCCCCCACTGCTCAGCGGATTGCTGGGAGTTCGTTTTTGGACGGCCGGCTCAACCGCCAGCGGTGTTAAGCCTTTTTCCCGGAGCTGCTGGCGCACGGCGCGGGGCGCATCGGCTTCTACCACCCCCTGTTTCTGTTTTCCCCGTGCATCCAGAGCTTTGTATTCGTAAGCAGGCATAGCTTATTGGCCTCGGTGCGTTACGCGAAGCACCTCTTCCACGGTGGTAACGCCCTCAAGTATTTTGCGGACACCATCTGCGTGAATGCTCGGGCCTTTAAGGCGCGCTTCTCGTTCCAGATCCAGTTCACCTGAACGCTTGTGAATCAACGCGCTAATCTCTTCGCTTACTTCCACCACTTCATAAATACCGATTCGTCCCCGGTAACCAAGGTTGTTGCAATTCTCGCACCCTTTCGCGCGATAAATAGTTGGCGGTTCGGCGAAGCTCTGCTGCAAAAACTCGCAATGCTCTTCGGTAGGTGTATAAGCCTCCCGGCAATCCTTACACAAGACCCTAACAAGACGCTGAGCCACGATCCCGACCAGGCTTGATGAAATCAGGAATGGCTCAATGCCCATATCCATAAGGCGGGTGATCGCGCCCACTGCAGTATTCGTGTGCAGAGTGGATAGCACAAGGTGGCCGGTAAGACTGGCCTGTACGGCTATTTCGGCGGTTTCAAGATCCCGGATTTCACCAATCATGACCACATCGGGATCCTGGCGCAGAATGGCGCGCAGGCCGCGGGCAAACGTCATCTCAACCTTTGGGTTTACCTGAGTTTGGCCAATGCCCGGCAGGTTGTACTCGATGGGGTCCTCAACCGTAAGAATGTTGCGGCTACGGTCGTTTATTTCTTGCAGCGAGGCATACAGTGTTGTGGACTTACCTGAGCCGGTGGGCCCGGTAACCAGCAAGATGCCGTAAGGCCGGTGGATCAGCCGGCGTAGAATTTTCAAGTCGTCTGGCGCCATGCCCAGAGACTCCAAGCGTATCGCCCCCGCCTGTTTATCCAGCAAACGCAGCACTACTCGTTCGCCACTGGATGACGGCATGGTGGAAACCCGGATGTCCACTTCGCGCCCTGCTACACGCAGTGCAATTCGGCCGTCCTGAGGTACCCGTTTTTCAGCAATATCCAGTTTCGCCATAACCTTAATCCGCGAAACCAGCAACGGCGCCAGCGCCCGTTTGGGCTGAACGACTTCGCGCAGCACCCCATCAACACGAAACCGCACCACCAAACGCTTTTCATAGGTTTCAATGTGCACATCGGAAGCGCTGGTTTTTACCGCCTCGGTAAGGATGGCGTTAATCAAGCGGATAATCGGCGCGTCGTCTTCCTGCTCCAACAGGTCTTCTGTTTCTGGTACCGAATCGGCGAGCGATGCCAGATCCATGTCGTCGCCAATGCCTTCAACCATCTGCATGGCTTCTGCAGAATCGTTCTGATAAGCCGCGTTCAGCGCTTGATCAAAGCGATCTGGTTCAATTGTGGTAAATCGCGCACGGCCACCGCTTATGCGGTTCGCTTCCGCCAATGCAGTATGAGGCGCGCCGGGCCTGACCAAAATAACCGGGTTGCCCTCTTCTGAGCGGGTCAGAATAACGCCGTTGCGCTTTGCAAAGGTAAACGGAAGACGACCCAGCGGAGTATCCTGCGGCTGAAGTTCGGTTTCTGTGGTCAAGGTTGTCCTCGTTATTATCAGGTAATCAGGGTTTTGTGCGCACGCTCACACTCTGAAACCCTTTCTGTTTTATACGATTCGGGAAGGCTACCACAGGATATAGGCCTGCTGAATAACCCTGTACACTATACTCCCAATAAAAGACGCTATTCTGATAACCTGTGGTACTTTCGGTCTTTTCTTGGCCAGTGCTTTTCTGGCAGCTTGCGAACTTGCATTCAGGACGCTCAATGCACTCTATCAATCCAAAGGTTCCACTTGCTCTGGCTCTTATCGTAGGGCTAGCCATGGTGGGTGTGACTGCATGGCAGGGCTATAGTTTCTGGCAGGCGCAAAACTACCAACCAAGTGAGAGCAATCAGGCTGCCTCGCAACCGCTTGCAGAAGAACACGACATCCCTACTCTGCCGCTTGCATCCTTAGCATTTTTTGGCACAGCCCAAGCTGACGGCGCTGAAGCAGACGAAAGCACCGAGGATCTACCTGAAACCAACCTGCGAATTTTCCTTCGAGGTGTTCTCGCAGCTGACGGCGATTTTCCCGGCAGTGCATTGATAGAAGATGACAAGCGCAATACCGAGGTTTTTCTTGTAGGCAATGAGTTACCCGGCAACGCCAAACTCCACTCTGTTCATGCCAACCGCGTTATTCTTGACCGCTCAGGTAAGCTGGAAAACCTGTATTTCCCCGAACCCGACGACGAGCCTGGAATGACTTTCTCGTCCGACGCCGACAACGTCCGACAGTCACCTGAACAACAACCTCAGGAGTCCGCTGTCACTAGTCAGTCGGCCGCACCGGCAGAAAATGACCAGCAGCGCCGAGAAGAAATACGCAAACGCCTAGAACAACTCCGCGAGCGCCTTCGCACTAACGGCTAGCCCTTCAAGACCCAGCAAGCCACAGTTATGTCGGCAAATGACAGCGTCATGTCGCTATGGGACAGTGCAAGCATCTGACAAAACGATAGACTAGCTTCCATTCAATTAGATACGGGAGTGTACTTTGATGCGGCGTTGGAATGGCTGGGGCGATGAGCAGTTTACGTTAGAGCTACCTGCACAGGGGCAGAGTTTTCTTGCAGACCTTGTGGGGTCGGGCAAGCCGCTGAGTGATGTATCCCTCGAGTCGGTATGCGCAAAGGTTACACCAGCCCGCCTTCCAACTGACACCGCGTTGGATAAGCTGATCGACACCAGCCCTGAAACTCGCGTGCGCCACGCCCGTGGCCAGAGCCTCCCGGATTGGCTGGCTATGCGTAGCGGCGATATTGGCGTTTTCCCAGACGGCGTCGCATACCCCGAAACCGGTCTCGATGTTCAAAAGTTGCTGCACTATGCCCAAGCCAAAAACCTAGAGTTAATCCCTTACGGCGGTGGCACCAGCGTTGCCGGGCATATCAACCCACTAGCGGGTGATAAGCCCGTACTCACGGTGGATATGCGCGGCATGAATCGCCTCATAGACCTGGACCGAGAAAGCCAGATAGCCACCTTTGGCGCGGGCACGCCTGGGCCGCTCGTGGAATCCCAGTTGCGAGCTCATGGCTACACGCTTGGGCACTTTCCCCAGTCGTTTGAGCTGTCCACTATCGGAGGCTGGGTCGCTTCCCGTTCCAGCGGCCAACAGTCTTTACGTTATGGCAGAATCGAGCAATTATTTGCCGGCGGCCAAATTGAAACCCTCAAAGGCACTCTGGATCTGCCAACCTTTCCGGCCTCCAGCGCTGGGCCAGACATTCGCGAGATAATTTTAGGTTCCGAAGGTCGTATTGGTTTAATCACCGAAGTAAAAGTGCGAGTCACCCGCTTGCCTGAGCAGGAAAGTTTTCACGTTGTGTTCTTTCCGGACTGGGACAGCGCCCGAACGGCTTGCCGCAAGCTGGTACAGAACCGCACCCAGCTTTCCATGTTGCGACTCAGCAACGCCATTGAAACAGAAACCCAACTGGCGCTGGCTGGGCACCCGCACCTTATTGGCATGCTGGAAAAAGTCCTTTCCTTGCGTGGCACCGCCGAAGGCAAGTGCATGATGACCTTCGGGCTGACCGGCAGCAAACATCAGTGCGCCAGCGCGAAACAGGAAGTAAAGCGCATTTGTGCCAAACACAGAGGTGTTTATACCGGCACCCGGCTTGGTAAAAAGTGGGCCGAAAAGCGATTTACCATGCCCTATCTTCGGGAAGCGCTCTGGCAGCTAGGCTACGCCGTCGACACACTGGAAACCGCCACTGACTGGGACAATGTAGACAACCTACTTGGGATCATGGAAGGCAGCCTTCGCGAAGGCCTTCAATGCCGCGAAGAAAGCCCAAACGAGCGCACCCATGTGTTTAGCCACTTGTCCCATTTTTACGGACAGGGCTGCAGCATCTACACCACCTATGTTTTCCGGGTTGCGCACAGCTACGAGGAAACGCTAGCCCGCTGGAAGCACCTCAAGAACACAACCTCCGAACTGATCGTGCGTAACCGCGGCACCATCAGCCATCAACACGGTGTTGGCAAAGATCACGCGCCCTTCCTGCCGGTTGAAAAAGGGGAGCTGGGCATGTTGGCAATCCGCACCCTATGCCAAACCTTCGACCCAGAAGGCATTCTCAATCCGAAAACCCTGTTGGAATGAGAGGAATGAGCCAGAGGAAGCGCCGAGATTCATTGCTCAAAGAGCTTCAAAGCAGCACTCACACATTTGATGTTGTGGTGATTGGTGGCGGCATTACTGGTGCGGGTATCGCCCGGGAAGCTGCCGGCAGTGGCTTGAATACGTTGTTGGTTGAGCAGAAAGATTTCGCCTGGGGAACCTCCAGCCGTTCTTCGAAAATGGTACACGGCGGCCTGCGGTATCTTGGTAGCGGCCAATACCGACTAACCCGGAATGCCGTTACCGAACGCCAGCGACTGATGGCAGAAGCGCCGGGTCTTATCGAACCCTTGCGGTTTATCATGCCGCACTTTGAGCGCCAATTCCCCGGCCCACGGCTGTTTCAGATTTTACTGAAAGTGTACGACCGGATAGCCCGCTCTCCATCCCGTCACTTCCTGTCGCCAGGCGAAACCATGCAGTGGGTGCCTGGCCTGAACACCACAAAGTTGACCGGGGCCAGCGGCTTTACCGATGCGGTAACCGACGACGCCCGACTGGTTCAGCGAGTATTAACCGAAGCCCGTGAAGACGGCGCTTGGTGCCTGAACTACGTAAAAGCAGTGAACGTTCTGCGAAAAAACGGTGACGTCAGCGGGCTTGAGCTGCAGGCAGAAGACGAAACTGAAACATTCACCGTTAACACATCTTTAGTTATCAACGCCACGGGCGTGTGGGCAGATCGGCTTCAACAACCCGTGGATGGGCAGAAACCCATGTCCATCCGGCCATTACGCGGCAGTCACTTGGTTATTCCCTGGCAGAAATTGCCTGTTTCCTGCTCGGTTTCCCTGTTCCACCCGGATGACAAGCGTCCGGTTTTCGCCTTCCCTTGGGCCGGCACAACCGTTCTGGGCACCACAGACCTGGACCATACAGAAAACCTGGATAATGAGCCGCGCATTGCCGGTGAGGAAGTCGATTATCTGCTGAGAATATCCAGTAGCCTGTTCCCAGGTGCCGATGTTTTCAGAAGCGATGTTTTATCCACCTGGGCAGGCGTTCGCCCAGTGGTAACGGCAGAACCCACCGGTTCCGGCTCAAAAGCTCCCTCCAAAGAAAGTCGAGAACATGAGTTCCGTGAGGATAACGGCTTGATCAGTATTGCTGGCGGCAAACTCACCACCTTCCGACTCATTGCGAGGGAGGCGCTAATGCGCGGGCTTGGAGGTGAAGAGCGATTGCGCTCGGGAAATGATCCAGTTTTTCGGCAAAGCGCCCTGCCTCAGCGACCAGCGAATATCAGTCACCAGAACTGGCAACGACTTACCGGCTTTTATGGCTCGGATCTAAGTGAGGTGATGCAGGCTGGGCCCACCGAGCTTGTAACTGATGAGATGGCTTCCGGCGCCGTACCGGGAGAGCTGCTTTGGGCGGAAGTTGTGTGGGCCTGCGTGCAGGAAGATGTACAACACCTGGATGATCTGATGCTTCGCCGCACTCGGCTTGGGCTGATCGTACCGGAAGGCGGAAAATCGCTGTTTCCGAAACTGAAGCAACACTGCCAGAGTGCTCTTGGCTGGGATGACGAACAATGGCACAGCGAAGAGGCCCGTTACTTGGCGCTTTGGCGTGAAGCCTATTCGCTGCCGAACCGGCCGGTGCAATAAGATGAGCTCTGAGCCCCTGATTCTGGCCATAGATAATGGCACACAAAGTGTTCGCGCCCTGCTTTTCGATATCCAGGGCAACCTGATTGCCAAAGGTAGACAGGAGATTCAGCCATACTTTTCTGAGCAGCCTGGCTGGGCCGAACAACACCCGGAGTATTTCTGGGAAAACCTGGGCAAGGCCTGCGAGCAGCTTTGGCAATCCACCGATGTGAACCCAGACCGGGTTGTGGGGGTTACCGTCACAACCCAGCGGGGCACAGTTATTAACCTCGACAAGCACGGGAAGCCGCTGCGCCCTGCCATTATCTGGCTTGACCAGCGCCACGCCCAAGTAGATGGGCCGGTTAAAGGCCCTTGGGGCTGGCTCTTTAAGCTGGTAAGGCTGGAAGACACGGTTAACCGTTTTCGGGAAAAAACCCAGGCCAACTGGATAGCTCAGAACCAGCCAGAAATCTGGGAAAAAACCCGACATTTTGTGCTGCTGTCCGGTTACTTGAATTACCGTTTAACAGGCCAGCTTAAGGATTCCATCGGAAGCCAGGTCGGCTACCTGCCGTTTGACTATAAGAAGCACCGTTGGGCGGGCAAACGGGATTTCAAATGGCAAATCATGCCCGTAAAGAAGTCCATGCTGCCCGAACTGGTTAGCATGGAC
>JBQCZX010000074.1:0-18950 GCA_052089485.1 Marinobacter sp.
CAGGTACTGGAACTGCTGCAGGATGTACAGAAGAAGCTTGGCATGGCCATACTGCTCATTACTCACGACCTCACCATTGTGCGCCGCTACGCCAACCGGGTTGACGTTATGGAGCATGGCAAGCTGGTTGAGGAGCAGAACACGTCGGCCTTGTTTGCTTCGCCTAACCACCCTTACACCCGCAAGCTTCTAAACGCAGAGCCGCCCGAAGCCCCTCTAGCTGAGTCCAAAAGTGAACAACCACTGTTGAACGTAAGCAACCTGGATGTGCGATTTACCACCCGCAAAGGGTTGTTTGGCAAGGTGAAGGAGTATTTTCACGCGGTTAAGCGCGTCAGTTTCACCCTCAGTCGCGGCCAAACTCTGGGCATTGTGGGTGAGAGCGGTAGCGGGAAAACCACAATCGGCCATGCCCTACTGAAACTAACCGCCAGTACTGGCAGTATAGAGCTAGATGGACAGGAACTGGCTCGGCTGGATCAAAACGCATTCCGGCCCTGGCGTCGCCGGGTACAGATTGTTTTTCAAGACCCGTTCGGTAGCCTAAGCCCACGCATGTCGGTTGCCGAAATTGTTCGGGAAGGACTGGAAATCCACGATTCTGAAAACCATGAACAACACGAAAAAAAGGTAATTACCGCCCTGCACGATGTGGGTCTGGATCCTGAGGCGAGGCATCGCTACCCACACGAGTTCTCTGGCGGCCAGCGCCAGCGCATTGCCATTGCCCGGGCGTTGGTTCTCCAGCCAGATCTTATGATTTTAGACGAGCCAACATCCGCATTGGATCGAACGGTACAGAAACAGGTAATCGAACTGCTTCGGGATATTCAGGCACGCTATGGTTTAAGCTACATCTTTATCAGCCACGACTTGGCCGTTGTTCGGGCACTCAGTCATCAGTTGCTAGTACTCCAGCATGGAGAGATAGTGGAATACGGAGATGCCGGTGACATCTTTCAAGCGCCCGCAGAACCGTATACACAAGAATTACTGAACGCGGCGTTTTTCTATCATCAAAAAGATGCCACCATCACTACGACTATTTGAGCGTTACTCCTTCCGGGATACTTCGGGGATAATGCACCAAAATCAGGAACAGAGGGAGAACGACCCATGGGATTACTTACCGGCAAGAAAGCGCTGATTGTTGGCGTAGCCAGCAAGCTGTCCATCGCATACGGCATTGCGGACGCCTTTGCCCGCGAAGGTGCGGAACTGGCCTTCACTTACCAAAATGAAAAGCTACAACCCAGAGTAGAAAAATTTGCCGCAGGATGGGGTAGCGAACTGACCTTCCCTTGCGACGTGGCCAGTGACGAAGAAATCGAAAACGTATTTAAAGAGTTGGGCAAGCACTGGGACAACATCGACATCATCGTTCACGCTGTTGGCTTTGCACCAGGGCATGAACTAGACGGCAACTATGTGGATGCAACAACCCGCGAAGGCTTCCGGATTGCCCACGACATCAGTTCTTACAGCTTTGTCGCTCTCGCCAAGGGCGCACGCTCGATGATGCATGAAGGCAGCTCGCTGCTCACGCTGAGTTACCTGGGTGCCGAGAAAGTGCTTCAGAACTACAACGTGATGGGGCTTGCCAAAGCGTCGCTGGAATCCAACGTACGCTACATGGCCGCAAGCCTTGGCCGCGACGGTATCCGGGTGAACGGTATTTCGGCAGGGCCAATCAGGACACTGGCGGCTTCTGGCATCAAGAGCTTCCGCAAGATGCTTTCCGAAAACGCAAGACGCGCTCCGTTACGCCGGAATGTGACCACAGATGAAGTGGGCAATGCTGCCGCCTTCCTGACCTCTGACATGGCCAGCGGCATTACCGGTGAGATCATGTATGTGGATGCCGGCTTCAACATTACCGGCATGGGCGAACTCGAAGAGTAAATAACTCGAGTTACGCCTCACACAAAAAGCCAGCTACACGCTGGCTTTTTGTCAGCTAAGGCACTGCCATGGCATTTGCGACAGCTTCTATCCACTCTACATACGCTGTCTGATCGGATTCAACTATCCTACCACCCACCAGATACTCTCGCCCACCAGCACTGCACCAGACCACCTCCAAGGTAAGAACAAAGGGTTCTGCCTGCGCACCTAGCGCAACAGTGGCCGGGTACAAGGCGCCAGAAGAGAGTGGTTCACTGGAGATCAGACACAGCCCATTTGTAGAAATATCACGAATCTCGCAAATCATCTCACGCCTCGGTGTGCTTGGCACGTGCTCACCTCCGGGGAAGCTGGCTTCTAGCTCCAGAGTAACCCGCGCACGAGCTGTCAAACGGTACTGCATGCGGTTGTCCGGCCCGGCGGTTGGCTCATCCACTGTTCCAAACGTGTAATCAGTATCTTTCATTGCTAGTCCTGGCTTCTTTTTATTTACCTGCCCATCAGCTTCGTCCGCCACGAATACGGCCTACCACTCGGCTAAGCGTGTCATCAAACTCTGCTGCACCACCCAGTACACGAATCCTGTCCTCAACAATGCCCAGCACCAGTTCATCATCAAGGAATTCACGGCGGTTGAGCCCGAGCTTGTCGACAAATATCAACTTACGGGATGCATTCGTGCGAACGGCCAATTTAAACCTGCTGGCCTCACCTTCAGGCCCGTCGGCTTCCACCATAATCCATCCACCAAGATTGATCTCGGCCACGCGCTTTTGTGCCAGCAGTGTTTTTTCTTTATATAGGCGTTCGTGTTCGGCGCGCTCGTTCGCCAAGCGCTGCTGTTCTGCTTCCTTTCGTTGGCGCTCCAGGTCTGCTTTTCGTGCAGCTTCTTCCTCCTGGCGCTTCAACTCTATCGCCTCTCTCTCCCTTCGCAGAGCCTCGGCACGCGCTCTGGCTGCTTCAGCTGCCTGCTCGCGCTGCTGACGCTGTTTTTCACATGCTCCCGCCAACAGCTCTACGGTGCCTTCAAGCACCTCGCCAAATGGTGTCAGAGCCGGCAGAGGGCGAATGCCTCCGCCACTTTGTGTCTGGCAGAACTCTTGCCAGGGCTGAAGGCCAAGCTTCACGCCAGCGCCGTTTGTCCAAAGGATTTCAGCAGTGTCTTCAAGTAGAGAGAAAAAGTAACGACGCTGCTCGGTTGCGCCCTCACCCTCAACAAACCATCGGCCCTCAAAAGGCTGGAAATCTTCCAGCGGTATCGCTTCAAAACCGAGCCAAACAGAGCTCCACGGAAAATTCTCGGTTTTCGAGAACGCGTCAACCAGCTCGGGTGATTCTCCACGCAATCTTGACATCATAACGGTGCCAATGCCGGCAAGCGCATTGGGTGTAAGCGGACGATCAAATACCCGGTTCCACACCTCCACAAGCCGATCACCTAGCTGCTCACCCACATGATACAACCGGTCTCGGTCCTTATCAGACAGCGATGGATCACCCACCCACACCAACCATTCGAGCAGTTTGTTACCATGCCGGCAGGTTTCACCGTTGACACCAGCGTCCCATACGGCTTGTTTCAGTAACCCTTGCCAGCGATCAAAAATAAAATGCAGTACCGGCTTTGGCAGCTTTCGTCCCTGCAGCGCCCGACCGATCAGTGCTCGTGATGTTTGATCCGCTCGCCTCTGGCGTGCTGCACCTTGTTCGGTTGCCAGCAAGCGCTCGCGCAGTTTGCCGGTCTGGGCATTACGCCTTACCGAATCATCCTGCCACTGCCTACAAAAGGCATCGACAGTCTGGGTAACGCCGGATTCGAAACTGGCAGAAACCGCGATCACTAACGCATCCAACTGATCCAGGAGAGCCTTGGATGAACGCCCGCCGGAGTTACTCCAGCCCCGCCACTCCTGAAAGCTATCCAGCCACACAAGCAGTACGTCACTGAACGCCTGGTGACCTTCAAGGTTCATGCGCCAAGCAAGATAAAATCGCAACCGGGCAATACGGCGGGCAAGTTCTGTGTGCAGACCACTGGTTTTCAGGAAGACATCCATGATGCGATCAGCCACATAGGCCGCATTGATCTGGCGCACCGACCAGTCGAGGTGCACGGAACGAAGCACATGGGTCACTCGTTCATCCCGCTGTTCTGTCCAGCACGAAAACAGTAAAGGCTGCCAGTCACTTATGGATTCTGGAGCTCGCTTTACGGCGGGGTAAGGAAGGTCGGGGACACGAATACCGGCGAGCACATCATCAATTTTCGAGGCAACCGCCGTCCGAGAGGCCACCTGGTGCGACTTCGACCTGTTATGCGACATCCATTCCCCATGCTTAAGAAGCGTTGAAAAGGCCCAGCAAATAAAGCAGTATAACGAACTCGCCGGCGTTGACCACAACCGAGCCCGGCGCTATTCGAGTTAATCTTCGGCCCTGCTGGCATATTGAACACAACAGCCGGGGGGCAATGATAAGAATCGGGGAATAAGCAGAACATGTCCGGCAATAAACTTGAGAATCTGAACGTGGCGAGCCAGGAAGCACTGATTACTCCTGAAAAGCTCAAACAAGACATGCCGCTCGACGGCAACGCAGAACAAACCGTTGCCAATGGCCGCCAGGCGATTTACGACATTATAGACGGTAAAGACCATCGTTTATTTTTGGTGGTGGGTCCCTGCTCTATTCACGATGCAGAAGCCGCACGGGATTACGCTGCGCGACTCAAGAAACTGTCTGATGAAGTCAGCGACACTTTATTAATTGTGATGCGTGTGTATTTCGAAAAGCCACGCACAACAGTTGGCTGGAAAGGTCTGATTAACGACCCGCATCTGAACGACACCTTTGATATCGAACGTGGCCTGCACTTGGGTCGCCGCCTTCTGCTCGATATCAACGAACTTGGGCTGCCGGTCGCAACCGAGGCGCTGGATCCAATCTCGCCTCAGTATCTGCAAGATACAATTTCTTGGTCGGCGATCGGTGCTCGCACCACGGAATCTCAGACTCACCGTGAGATGAGCAGTGGCCTTTCAATGGCCATTGGCTTCAAGAATGGTACCGATGGCAGCCTGGATGTTGCGGTAAATGCCATGAAGTCTGTTTCTTACTCCCACAACTTCCTGGGCATTGACCAACAGGGCCAGGTAGCCATTATCCGCACCAAAGGCAACCAGTACGGACATGTGGTTCTGCGCGGAGGCGGCGGCAAGCCTAATTACGACACGGTCAACGTAACGCTTTGCGAACAAGCGCTTGATAAAGCGGGATTGCGCAAGTCCATCATGGTGGACTGCAGCCACGCCAACTCCAGCAAAGACCCGGCCATTCAGCCACTGGTTATGCAGGATGTTAGCCATCAGATCCTGGAGGGCAACACGTCTATCCAGAGCCTGATGATTGAAAGCAACATCAACTGGGGCAACCAGTCTATCCCGGAAAATCTGGAAGATCTGAAGTACGGCGTATCAGTGACAGACGCCTGCATCGACTGGGAAACCACAGAAAAAGCCATTCGTGATATGCACAACAAGCTAAAAGACGTTCTGCCGAAGCGTAAAACAGTCTGAACTCTGCTGTCACTGCCAACGCTGTCATGCAGACAGCGTTGGTAAGCCCCCAACCCAATCTAATCGATCCCGCAGCGCGACTACGTGCCCAACAATAACCAATGTGGGAGCCTGCACCTGCTCCTCGTTTACCCGCTGCACAATCGTATCCAGGTTACCGGTAACCACGTGTTGATCCCGGGTTGTACCTTTGGAAATCAATGCCACGGGCATATCTGGCGCCATGCCGTGGGATACCAATTGTTCGCAGATAATCGGCAAGCCAACCAGCCCCATATAAAACACCAGTGTTTGGTTGTTCTGGACAAAGTCCCTCCAGGGCAAATCGCAGGTGTCATTTTTCAGATGGCCAGTTACAAACCGCACGGACTGGGCGTAATCACGATGGGTCAATGGAATACCCGCATAAGCCGCACAACCGGAGGCTGCCGTAATGCCCGGTACTACCTGAAATCGAATTCCGGCCGCCGCCAGAGTTTCAATTTCTTCACCGCCACGACCAAATATAAACGGATCGCCGCCTTTTAGCCGAACCACCTTATAACCTTCTTTCGCCAGATCCACCAACCGCTGATTGATCTGATCCTGCGGTAAGGCGTGGTTAGCGCGCTGTTTACCCACATGGATCATTTCCGCCGCTTCGGGAATCAATGCAAGAATGTCTGCTGACACCAACCGATCGTAAAGCACCACTTCTGCCGACGAAATTAGCCGCCAGGCTTTCAGCGTGAGCAGCTCCGGGTCACCTGGGCCGGCGCCCACAAGCGCCACCTCCCCGGCGGAACTGTTCGGGTTAGAGGTAACCGGGTTTGCTCTGTAGCGAACCGGAGCAGGTGTTGCACCAACACCAGTCCCTACTTCGTGCTCGGGTTTATCGGTCATTGAATACGCTCAACACCGCCCATGTAGGGTTTAAGTACCCTAGGGACAAGAATACTTCCATCGGCCTGTTGATAGTTTTCCATAACAGCCACCAAAGCACGGCCTACTGCCAGACCGGAACCGTTCAGTGTGTGCACTGGCTCTGGCTTGCCTGTTTCCGGGTTACGCCAGCGGGCCGACATACGGCGAGCCTGAAAATCACGGGTGTTAGAGCAGGACGAAATTTCCCGAAACTTATTCTGCCCCGGAAGCCAAACTTCGAAATCGTAGGTTTTTGCTGCGGAAAAACCCATATCGCCGCCGCACAACGCAACCAGCCGATAAGGAAGCTCAAGCAACTGAAGCACTTTTTCAGCGTGGCCGGTCAATGCTTCCAGCGCGGCGTCTGAGTCTTCAGGGCGAACCACCTGTACCAACTCAACCTTGTCGAACTGGTGCTGGCGAATCATGCCGCGAGTATCGCGACCGTAAGAGCCAGCCTCACTTCGGAAACATGGCGTGTGACAAACCATCTTCAGAGGCAGTTCCGCGGCATCAAGAATGGTATTTGAAACCAGGTTGGTAACCGGCACTTCCGCCGTTGGGATCAGGTAAAGCGGGTGCTCTCCCTGCATCTTGAACAAGTCTTCCTCAAACTTCGGCAGTTGGCCGGTGCCATACAGCGCATCCGCATTTACCAAATAAGGCACATACGTTTCGGAATAACCGTGTTCATCGGTGTGCAGGTTTAACATAAATTGCGCGAGTGCACGGTGCAGGCGCGCCACCTGTCCTCGCATCACCGCAAATCGTGAGTGGGCAAGTTGCGTGGCAGTTTCGAAATCCAGACCACCAAGGGCGTCGCCCAGTTCCACGTGATCTTTTGGCTCGAAATCAAAGGATTTAGGTGTACCCCAGGTACGGACTTCAACGTTGTCTTCCTCGCTGTCGCCCGTGGTGACGCCGTCGTCCGGTAGGTTCGGAATACCTGCAAGAAAGTTGTTAAGCTCTTCTTGCAAGGTGCGCAGCTCTTCTTCGGCTTCCGACTTACGGGATTTCAGGCTCTCCACTTCGTCCAGTAGCGGCTGAATGTCTTCGCCAGCGGCCTTGGCTTTGCCAATGGACTTCGACTTTTTGTTCTGCTCACCCTGCAAGGTTTCCGTGCTTACCTGAATGGCTCGGCGGCGCTCTTCAAGTTTCTCAAAGGCGGCGATGTCAAAATCGAAGTTTTTGATGGCCAGCCGTCGGGCGATCTCTTCAGTCTGGTTACGGACGAGTTTGGGATCGAGCATGGTTATCCTGGATTTTCCGATTTGCGATGTGTGTAAATTAAT
The DNA here is from genome assembly GCA_052089485.1 of Marinobacter sp. Taxonomy (GTDB): domain Bacteria; phylum Pseudomonadota; class Gammaproteobacteria; order Pseudomonadales; family Oleiphilaceae; genus Marinobacter. The sequence continues at coordinate 7,676 of JBQCZX010000074.1, forward strand.
TGGCCATTATACCTGTGCCAACGCCGGTGGCTAGCGCTGGCTGGCAACCTTGCAGCACGCTCAGGTATGGCGCTTTTTGGGGCTTTGTTCATTGAGGGCATCGAGTCGTTGGCGTTTTTCGGAAAGTTTGATTTCCAGGCCACGATTGACTGGCTCATAGTACCTACGCTGATGAATGGCCTCGGGCAGGTAGGACTCCCCGGCGGCGAATGCATCTGGTTCATGGTGCGCGTAACGATAGGAATCGCCGTGCCCCATGTTTTTCAGCAGCTTTGTGGGCGCATTACGCAAATGCACCGGAACCTCATAATCCGGATCCGTCCGTATATCTGCCATGCACTGGTTGAATGCCTTGTAAACAGCGTCGCTTTTCGGCGCGAGCGCAAGATAGGTTACCGCCTGGGCCAGCGCCAACTCGCCTTCAGGGCTTCCCAGCCGTTCTTGTGCGAACCAGGCATCCATACTCAGGTGCAGAGCGCGAGGATCAGCATTGCCGATATCCTCACTCGCAATACGTACCAAACGGCGAACCACATACAAAGGGTCGCAGCCACCATCAAGCATTCGGCACAGCCAGTACAAGGAGCCATCTGGGTCTGAGCCCCTAACCGATTTATGCAAAGCTGAGATTTGGTCGTAAAAAACGTCTCCACCCTTATCAAAACGACGCAAACTGGTTTGCATCACCTGTTCAAGGTGCTCCGGGTTAACTCGATTTTTACCATCACTATCTGGCTCCGCCAAATCGGCAGAAATCTCTAGAATGTTCAACGCCCGCCTGGCATCCCCACCGGATGCCGATGCCATCACATTCAGCACCTCGTCAGACACCGCAAGCTGGCCGCCAAAACCTTCCTCTGAAGTGAGAGCCCGGTTGAGCATTCGGAGGATGTCAGCTTCTTCGAGATTTTTAAGCACATACACCCGGGTACGGGAAAGCAGAGCGCTGTTCAGTTCGAAGGAGGGGTTTTCAGTGGTGGCACCGACAAAAATGAAGGTGCCATCTTCAATATGTGGAAGAAACGCATCCTGCTGGCTCTTGTTGAACCTATGCACTTCGTCCACAAATAATAGCGTGTCCTGGCCTTGGGACTGCTTGCGGTTGCGCGCTCGCTCAACAATCGCGCGAATGTCCTTAACGCCACTTAAAACCGCAGAAACCGTCTCAAAACTGAGATCGCCAACGCTCGCTAAAAGTCTTGCAAAGGTGGTTTTGCCAACCCCCGGCGGGCCCCAGAGAATCATCGAGTGAAGTTGCCCCTGCTCCACAGCTCTACGGAGCGGTTTCCCAGGCCCCACGAGGTGCATCTGCCCTACGTAGTCATCAAGGGATTCCGGGCGCATGCGCGCCGCCAGAGGCCGAAAACCGACCTGCTCGGTGAACAGGCTGCTTTGCATATCAGCCTTCGTCCCGGATTACGTCAACGTCCTCCGCGTACTCAAGCTCAAACGCGCTCTTGTCGACGGTGTCGTTAAGCTGGATGTGATCAAAGCTCAGTACGCTAAGCTGTGACAGAGAATCCTGCATGCGCATCTCCTGGAGTTCATTCTTGAAGAACGTCAGTTGCAAAGACACGAACAGCGAATCTTCACTTTTGGGTTCAAGTGTGAATTCCCGGGTATCGTCGCTGACCTGACGACTGGACACCCGGTAGGTTTCCTCCAGGTTATCAACCTCTCCACTTAACAGCAGTGCAGGCGTCGTCTGAACCCGATCGTCCAGGTTATGTACGGTGACCTGTTCCAAATCTGGATCATAGACTTCAACGCTGCTGCCATTACTGACGACAAACTGCGACATGGGCCCACGGGTTTCCCAGTAAAACAGACCCGGCCGTTTGGCTTTCAGGGAGCCACGGGTTTCCTGAACCTTGTTGCCGTCTTCGCTTACCACAATCTGGATAAAGTCAGCTTGGTAGGTTTCATAGCTTGTTAGCACAGTGGCCAATTCCGCTGCCGAATTTTCTTTGTCGGCGGCCATTAGTGTGCTACTGAACAAAAAGGCGACAACCACAGCCAGTAAGGGTTTTAGGGAAAACTGTTGCATAAAATACGACTCCTAATCTCTCGGTGGGGGCGGTGCCAAAACTTCGCGGCCACCGTTGTGACCCGCTGAACTGACAACACCCGATGCTTCCATGGCCTCAACAATATTGGCAGCCCGGTTATAACCGATCTTGAATTTTCGCTGCACGGAGGAAATCGATACACGACGGCCTTCTGTTACAAAGGCTACTGCCTCGTCGAACAACGCATCGCCTTCGCTATCGCCGCCTTCCGTTAACGTGGGAACGCCTGGCAGGTTTTCACCTTCTGCACCGTTAAGAACACCGTCCACATAAACAGGCTCGCCTCTGGCTTTCCAGGCGCTTACCACTCGGTGAACCTCGTCGTCATCCACAAACGCGCCATGAACACGAACAGGCAGCCCAGAGCCGGGCGGCAGGTAAAGCATATCACCGTGGCCGAGAAGCTGTTCGGCGCCACCTTGATCCAGCACAGTACGCGAATCAATTTTGGACGACACCTGGAACGACATACGGGTAGGAATGTTGGCCTTGATCAGGCCGGTTATTACATCCACAGAAGGCCGCTGGGTAGCGAGAACCAGATGGATCCCGGCCGCCCTGGCCTTCTGGGCGATACGCGCAATCAATTCTTCAACTTTTTTACCGACGATCATAATCATGTCGGCAAACTCGTCAATAACCACTACGATGAACGGCAACATCTCCAGTTCTGGGCGCTCCTGTTCATCGTTCGCCAGATACTCATCTGGCTTCCATATCGGATCAAGAAGAGGTTCGCCGGCTTCGGCTGCGTCTTTTATCTTGCGGTTGTAACCTGCAACATTACGAACACCCAAGCTGGCCATAACGCGGTATCTACGCTCCATTTCCGCCACGCACCAACGCAACGCATTTGCTGCATCTTTCATGTCGGTAACAACCGGCGTTAGCAGGTGCGGAATGCCATCGTAGATGCTGAGCTCAAGCATCTTCGGGTCGACCATAATGAAGCGGACTTCGTCTGGGCCCGCCTTCAACAACATACTTATTAGCATGGCGTTAACACCCACCGACTTACCAGAACCAGTGGTACCGGCAACCAGCAGATGGGGCATTTTTGAGAGGTTGGCAACCATCGGGTTGCCACCTATGTCGTTACCCAACGCCATTGTGAGGGCCGAGCTGGATTCGGTGAATACTCTCGCGCCCAAAACTTCGCTAAGACGAACGATTTCGCGCTTTTCGTTGGGAATTTCGATACCCACCACAGATTTGCCCGGAATGACTTCCACAACCCGAACGCTAAGCACTGCCAGTGAACGAGCCAGGTCCTTGGCAAGATTGGAAATTTTGCTGACCTTAACACCGGCGGCTGGTTTGATTTCGAAACGGGTAATAACCGGGCCGGGGTTTACCTCAACCACCTCAACGGATACGCCAAAGTCGCCTAATTTCTCCTCAAGCAAGCGTGACATGTGCTCTAGGGCTTCTTCCGAGTATCCACTTTCTTTGTGCTCCTCGGGCGGATCAAGCAGCGAAATAGGCGGAATCGGGGTTTCTATGTCTTCAAGCAACGAAGGTTGAGAATTTTTACCGTTTTTTGCCTGAGGGGCTTGATCATCCTTTTTGAACGGAGATATTTTCAACGACCGGCCACGGGGAGCATCTGGCTTCGGTTTGTCTTGCACAGGCGGTTGTTTGCGAGCTTTCGCGGGCGCCTCATCACGGGAGCTGAAGCTTTCCAGCCTGGCAGGTTCTGGATCTTCGCCAGCAGAAAAACCTTCTATACCAGGTTCCTGTCGCTCAGTAGCCGGTTTTTGTGGCTTAGCTGCTTTGCGCGGACCAAACCCGGGGATTTTGTACCACCAGCGCGACCCTGGCTGATCGCCTTCGGTAGCCGCAGGCTGTGCTTTAGAAACATCGGTTTTCGGCACTGAGGCAGGTTTTTTTTCTGACGTCGGTTCTGTTTTATCAGGAGTAACAAGTTTCTTCAGTGCTTGCCCCACTCTAAGCGTACGCCCACCCAACTGGTCCATGAGCCAGAACCAAGAGAGCCCGACAGTAACCGTCAGTGCGAAGAGGAATATCGCTATAAGCAGCAGCGTGGTTGCTGGCAGGTTGAAAAAGCGAACCATGGCATCAGCAACAGCGGTTCCAAGCACCCCGCCCGATGAGGCTGCTAGCCCGAAGACAGAATAAAGCGAAAGAAGGCTGGTAGCTGACAGCAAAATCAGCAGAAATCCGCCAAACCGCATCAGAAACAATGGCCAATGTAAATCCAGAGAATCGTTTCGAAGGCGGATCAACATGATGGCGTAACCCGCCACCATCATTGGAAATAGATAGGCAACATGGCCGAAAAAGTCCCTCAGTAGGCTTGCGAGCCAAGCACCAGAGCGACCGGCTGAGTTAAGCACATGAGTGTCATGCCCAATGCTGGCCCAGCCTGGATCGGCAGGATTGAACGTTACAAGCGCCATGGTCAGATAAATACACAAGGCAATAAGCCCAATCACCGCACCTTCACGCGCACCCTGTGCGGCAAGACGGCGAAAGCGCAGTTGCTTCTCTGTCAGTTCCTGTGGTGATTTCTTCGCTTTTGCGGATTCAGCCATGAATGCTCAAACGTTAAGTGTTACTTGCGTTCTGAAGCACCTGAAAACCTCTATACAAGTCTGTTTTCAGATCTTCAACTGCCTCTATACCCACCGAGAGACGTACCAGATTTTCGGTTATGCCTGCTCTGGACTTGTCCTCTGGAGACAAACGCCCGTGGGTGGTGGTCGCTGGATGGGTAATCGTGGTTTTTACGTCGCCCAGGTTTGCCGTAATTGAAATCATTCGGGTCGCATCAATGAAACTCCAGGCTTCTTCACGATCGCCCTTTAAGCAAAACGACAGCACCCCACCAAAACCTTTCTGCTGTTTTTTTGCAAGCGCATGCTGTGGATGGCTTTCAAGCCCTGCGTAATACACTCGCTCGACTTCCGGTTGCTGCTCCAGCCACGACGCCAACTCTAGCGCATTGTCGCAGTGGGCTCGCATACGGATTGGTAAGGTTTCCAAGCCTTTATGGAAGACCCAGGCATTGAACGGGCTCATAGTGGGCCCTGCAGACCTCAGAAAACCATAAACGTCGTCCATGAGTTTATGTGGCCCGACAACAACACCGCCCACACAACGGCCCTGACCATCCAGGTATTTGGTTGCAGAGTGAATCACAATGTCTGCACCATGCTCCAGAGGGCGCTGTAGCACAGGCGTGCAAAAACAGTTGTCCACCACGAACAAGGCGTCATTGTCGTGGGCCAGCTTTGCCAGCCCTTCCATGTCTGCGACCTCACAAAGTGGGTTGGACGGAGTTTCAATGAACAACATGCGGGTGCTTGAACGTGTTGCCGACGCCCACTCTTCAGTATCTGTAAGGTTTACGAACGTTGTTTCAACGCCAAACTTGGCCATGTATTTCTGAAACAACACATTGGTGGTTCCAAACACACCGCGGGAGCAGATCACATGATCGCCGGTTTTCAACAGCGCCATGCATGTGCTGAGAATGGCGGCCATGCCGGATGAAGTCGCAACAGCGCGATCGCCCCCTTCCATGGCCGCGATGCGGCCCTCAAATGCCTGAACGGTGGGATTGGTGAAACGAGAGTATATATTGCCTGGCTCTTCGCCACCGAAACGCGCCGCTGCCTGTGCGGCACTGCCGTAAACAAAGCTGGATGTGGGAAAAATTGCATCACTGTGTTCTAGCTGACCGGTCCGGACCTGCCCTGCCCTCACCGCCAGAGTATCCAGGGACATGCCGTCGAGGTCCGATTCGGGAATCTGGACAGTTTCTTCGCGGTGAAAAGTCATGAGCGTCTCCTGGTAAGGCTCGGTGTTCAGTCTTCGTCGTTGTACAGATCAATGATGCCATTGTCAGGTGAAGCGGCACTTGCCCCTCCCGAACGTTTCATATCATTGCGGGCTTCATCGAGACGGTTCAGATACGCGGCGTCAATATCGCCCGTTACATAGTCCCCTGTGAACACCGAACATTCCCAGCCGTCGATGCTGTCATTCACATCGCTAACGCACGTAACCAAGTCTTCAAGATTTTGGTAAAGCAGCCAATCAGCTCCGATCAAATCGCGGATTTCCTCAACGGTTCTCTCGTGAGCAATCAGCTCTTTGGCCGATGGCATGTCAATGCCGTAAACGTTGGGGTAACGAACCGGGGGCGCGGCTGATGCAAAGTACACATTTCTGGCGCCGGCATCCCGCGCCATCTGCACAATTTCCTTGCAGGTGGTGCCCCGTACAATGGAGTCATCCACCAGCATCACGTTTTTACCCCGGAACTCGAGATCAATCGGGTTCAGTTTCTGGCGCACAGATTTTTTACGCATAGTTTGGCCGGGCATGATAAAAGTCCGACCTATATAGCGGTTTTTGATGAACCCTTCGCGGAATTTCAGACCTAAACGGTGGGCCATTTGCATGGCCGATGTACGGCTGGTATCAGGAATAGGCATAACGACATCAATATCGTGATCCGGACGTTCCCGCAGCACTTTATCAGCCAGGGTTTCACCCATGCGCAGCCGGGCTTTATATACGGAAACCCCATCCATGATGGAATCCGGCCGGGCAAAATAGACATGCTCAAAAATGCATGGGTATAAATTCGATTTCTTTGCGCATTGCTGGGAATACAAGGTGCCGTCAGTTTCGATGTATACGGCTTCGCCGGGGGCAATATCTCGTACCAGAGTATAACCGGCAGCACTCAAGGCAACACTCTCAGACGCAATCATGTATTCCTTGCGGCCAGATTCAGAGGTTCGCTCGCCATAACATACCGGGCGGATGCCGTTAGGATCACGAAAGCCAACAATGCCGTGGCCAGTAATCATCGCTATAACCGCATAGGCACCGGTACAGCGCTGATGAACCGCGCTCACAGCCGAGAAAATCTCATCTTTTGTAGGGTCAAGCTTGCCGAGTTTCTGAAGTTCGTGGGCGAACACGTTCAGAAGCACTTCTGAATCTGAGTTGGTGTTGATATGGCGCAGGTCAGTACGAAACAAATCCTGACTAAGTTCGTCGGCGTTAGTCAGATTACCGTTATGGGCCAGCGTAATACCGTAAGGGCTGTTTACATAGAAAGGCTGAGATTCTGCAGAACTGGCACTTCCTGCGGTTGGGTAACGCACATGGCCTATGCCTACATTGCCTACCAGACGGTGCATGTGGCGAGTATGGAAAACGTCACGGACCAGACCGTTGTCCTTGCGCAGATAAAAGCGCTCGTCCTGAAAGGTAACAATGCCCGCCGCATCCTGGCCTCGGTGTTGAAGTACAGTCAGCGCATCATAAAGCGCCTGATTGACGTTGGAAGTACTGACAATGCCGACAATGCCACACATGGATAAGGTAATCTCCGGGTGTTAATTCTGAATGTTAGCGAGATGCGGACGTGGGTTCCACGGCCTTTTGAGAATCAGGCTCTAGAAAACGGGCGAACTCATCGCCGAATGTTCGTCTGGACCAGTCTTCAACCACCGCAAGGCGATCTATCATGACGGACGTCCTCCACCAGGTATCCTGGGCCAGAGGGGTGTAACGGATAAAGGCAATCGCGACGATAACAACAACAATGCCGCGTAGCAGACCAAACCCCATGCCTAGCACTCTGTCAGTCGCTGAGAGCCCTGTGGCCCGGACAAGATGCCCGATCATGTTGTTGATGATTGCGCCGACAATGAGTGTTCCGAAAAAGAGAATGGCAAACGCTGCTATCAGCCGTACAAGCGGCGTTTCAACGGTGTTCTCAAGCAAAGCCTGCATTTGAGGGTGAAAGGTGCGGGCAAGTATAAACGCGCCCACCCAAGTCACCAGCGACAGAGCTTCTTTTACGAAGCCCCGTTTAAGACTGATAAGAGTGGAAACTGTAATGAGGGCAATGATGACCCAGTCAATCCAGATCAGCGCGTCCATGGAAATCCCGGTGGAGAAAAGGAAGCGCGAATTCTATCAGGAAACCCGGGCTCGCCAAACAGCCTGCGTGATATAAAGCAGATTAAACGCGCTATTTGCCGCCAGAAGTGACCAGACTGTTCAGACTGAAAGCTTCATCCAGTGCACTCTTGGCCGCTTCTGCTTTGGATTTCTCAGCGAAAGGACCGCTGAAAACCCGCGTAAGGGTGTTTTCCCCGCGAACGACTTCCTGAAGATGAGAGCTATAACCCTCTTCGCGAACGTTATCCCGAAGACGTCGGGCGTTGTCGTTATTGCCAAAGCTGCCCAACTGCACAACCCAGGCACCCTCCAGAGACCGGGTAAACTCAGCACTTTTCTGCTCGGTACTCGCCGAGGATTCTGTCTCTTTAGGGGGTGCGGGGGGAGCGGGTTCTGGTTGAGCGAGCTCTGGCTGAGAGGGCTCGGGCTGAGAAGGTTTTGCCTGAGACGCCACGGGTTCTCTCACTTCAGGTGTAGTATTTCCAGGCTTTGTCGGCACAGGTTGGGAGGCTGACTCATCAGATTCCAGAATGCGGAACTCGTTATTGGCTGTACCTGAATCCGCCGCTTTGTCTTGCTGGTATGTGGGTGTCGGCGCTATATCGGATTCCGGCGCTTCAACTTCCGGAAAAGGCGGCTCTTCGGGGATATTGATCGACGTGGAGGTGCGTTCTGAGTGAGGCTCATCAAAGACCATCGGAACAAAGATAACGGCCAGTGAAATCAGCACTAGCGCCCCAATTATTCTTTGCTTTAATCCATCCACGTTACTTGGCTCCCCGTTCATTTTTCCTGCAACATACTAACTGCCCACTCGCCATAACTCAAAGCCCCGCAACGTGCTATGGACAAAGTTTAAGGCGGGAGAGCGCCTGGTTTACAAGAGCAGCGAACGCGCCTGTGCAACGGTAAAAAATGAGCCGAAAACAATCACAATGTCATTATTGATAGCACCGGTTTTTGCTGCTGCAATGGCACTGGCTACAGAATCATAAGCGCTTACCTGCTCCAACGCACAGGGCTCAAGCTTTGCTTTTAGGGCATCGGAAGCCAAGCCCCTCGGTACACTTAGCCCTGCCAGATACCAGGAATCAACCACCGAAGCCATCGCTCGGGCCACGCCTTCCACATCTTTATCACCCAGCGCGGCATACACTGCGTGAACCTTCCGGCTCGCTCCCTTTAAGGTTTTAAGTCGAGCAGAAAGCCAGTTGGCGGCATGTGGGTTATGACCCACATCGACATACAGATCGGGCGTTTGTTCAAGGCGCTCAAATCGCCCAGGTACACTGACCCGTGTCAGAGCGGCTTCCAGTGTGGGTACTTCCATACCTGGCTCAAGCGTGCGCATTGCCATAACAGCAGCCGCCACGCTCTGAACCGGCAAGGGCCCCGCCGGTAACCTTATAACGTATTCTTTAGCGTGCAAAGTGACTGTCGCTTCACCGCTGCCTGCCGCCGCTTCCTGGATAGTGTAATCGTGCCCTGCTCTAACCAGAGCGATCTTCTGAGCGGCAGCTTGCTGGAGTACGGACTGTGGTGGATCCACATCGGCAACAATGGCCGGTATGCCGGGGCGGAGTATCCCGGCTTTCTCAAACCCGATAACTTCACGATTGTCGCCCAAAAAAGCCACATGATCGATGTCCACGGACGTGATAATTGCAAGATCCGGATCTATCACATTAACCGCATCAAGTCGGCCACCAAGGCCAACTTCAAGAATCCAGTCCTGCACACCGGATTCCCCAAGAGCAACAAACGCCGCCAGAGTACCGAACTCAAAATAGGTGAGCGTTACCGAGCCACGAGCAGCCTCAACTTTTTCGAAGGCCGATATCAGAGTCGCATCGTCAATATCCTTGCCTTCAATGCGGATACGTTCGTTGTAGTTCTGAAGATGCGGTGACGTTAAGGCACCGGTGCGTCGCCCGGAAGCCTGCAGAAGCGCCTCAAGAGTACCAACCGTACTGCCCTTGCCGTTCGTGCCGGCGATCGTTATCACCCGCGCTGCGGGCTTGTCTCGGAACAACCGGCGCAATACCACAAGAACTCGGTCAAGGCCGAGATCAATTTCGGTAGGGTGGATCGATTCTAGCCAACGCAACCATTGATCAAGAGTGGCACCAGCCCCCGGTGCTTGCGGGGACTGGTGTATTTCCTTACTCGGTGGGAGTCTCAACGTCTGGTTTTTCCGTTATTTCGAATTCGATGGGTTCGTCCGTGCCCGGCAATTCCTGGCCGGTAAACTTCGCCAGTACATGGGCAATACGCTCACGCATCTGGTGACGGTGCTGAATCATGTCGATTGCTCCGTGTTCCAGCAGAAACTCACTGCGCTGGAAACCTTCGGGCAACTTTTCACGAACCGTTTGCTCGATAACCCGGGGGCCGGCAAAGCCGATCAAAGCATTGGGTTCAGCAATGTTAAGATCGCCCAGCATTGCGAGACTGGCAGACACACCGCCAAACACAGGATCGGTCATCACTGAGATGTAAGGTATGCCCTCTTGCTTCATGCGCTCAAGCACCGCCGCGGTTTTCGACATCTGCATCAGCGAAAGTATCGCTTCCTGCATTCGAGCCCCGCCACTGGCAGAAAAACAGACCAACGGAATACGCTCTGCAAGGGCAACATTGGCAGCCTGCACGAACTTTTCCCCAACGACCTGTCCCATTGAGCCGCCCATAAACCCGAACTCGAAAGCACAAGCCACCAGCGGAATGCCTAACGTTTTGCCTTTTTTGGCCACAAGCGCGTCTTTCTCACCCGTGGCTTTTTGAGCCTGGGCGAGGCGATCCTTATAGCGCTTTGTATCCTTAAACTTCAGCCGATCCCAAGGTTCAAGATTTTCGCCGATCTCTTCTCGACCATCTTCATCAAGAAAAATGTCGAGGCGACGGCGGGCATCGACTCTCAGGTGATGATTGCACTTGGGGCAAACATCCAGGTTTTTCTCCAACTCCGGCTTATAAAGAAAGGCACCACACTTTGGGCACTTTTTCCAAAGCCCTTCAGGAACACCTGTTCTGCGATTCGATTCCGAGCGAATTTTGCCCGGCATTATCTTGTCCAGCCAGTTACTCATGGTTTTATCCTGTCCTTTGATTCCAGTCTGCCCTTACCTTCCGGGTCAGGAAGCCAGGCTGTCCAGCGCTTCACGCATCGGGTTGAGCAGATCCGCCAGTGCCCGTTTAAGCTCTTCGATATCTGCCTGATTTCTGGCTATTGTATCGACCAGCACGCTGCCAACAAT
>JBQCZX010000075.1:0-18947 GCA_052089485.1 Marinobacter sp.
CTGGACAAGTAATTGCCGCCTGAACCAAAAGGTTAGGCGGCAATTATCATCCGTACTTAAAGCCCCAGACGGCGGGCCGCTTCAGGCCCAAAATTACCTGGACCTATGTCTCCACTGTTGAGTGTATAAGCGGAATCCTGCTCGTTAACCAGGTTAAACGCCAGGTAAGAGCCGGCGAGAAGATCATGGTACAGACCTACACCAGCCTGCCAGGTTTCGGCTTCATAGGCGTAAAAGTAGTTCACCATAGACGTGCGCCACAACTGGCCGCGAGCGTCGTAGTTCTCCCCCATCAGCATCAGCCAGCTGTCTTCATCAATGTACATGCGGCGTTTGCCATACAGGTGACGATAGCCATCCTTGAGTGTGGCCTCGAGCACCCATACACGGTGCAGCTCGTAACGCATGTAATCAGGGTTGACGTGCCCCGGCGTCAGCAGATCATCGTAGGAGATGTCTTTACTGTGGATACCGTAAGCGTTGTACGGTACATACATCTCTTGCTTACCAACGATTTCCCAGTTATAGCGCTGGCCTGAACCATTGAAAATGCGCACCTCATCAACGGTAATAGAGCCACCGCTCCCCGGGAACTGCATATCAAAGCCGTATTCTGGCGCCTGGCGTACCCGACGCGTGCCCGGGTCATAACGCCAGCTCTGGCGCGGTTCGGTTGTATGGTTCCAGTACTCGACACCAGTGTTCACTTCGCCACGGTCACGCTGTGGCAAGTTGGTCTGGTTAAGGAAATACGAGGACGGCCCCGTGGTAGGCCCTTCATTACCCGGTTTCAGGTGCAGCGCCAGGTTGGCCGAGCGCAGCTGACCGCGATTGCGGGCACCATCTGCCAACACATACATGTTGTCAGACGTTAGCTCTTCGCTCCATGGGCGGTAGGTGAAAATGGACGACGTCCATAGCAACTCCAGGCCTGTTTCCGGGAACGGGAACAGAATGCCGCCTGTGGTGGCAACCACCCCTTCGCCGTCGTCTACCAGTTTGGCGTTTTTGGCGTTCTCTTGGGTTACATCACATACTGAGTTCGGGAAACGAAAATCCCGGTGAGACGGGTAAACCGGCATCTCGAACGTCTGTGGGTACTTGGCGAACAGCGCTTTCTGGCCTTCAGACAATGAGTCTTCGTACTCGCTCATATTGTCTGCAGTGATAACGAACAACGGCTCTTCGTCAGCATAAGGGTCAATCGGATGATTGCCAGTGCCTTTGAAATCAACGTGATCAGGCGCTCCCAACCACTTGCCACTCCATTCGGGAATAGTGCCTTCCGCATTGCCTGCCTTCTCGGCACCAACACAGGTCAGGTCTTTACCCAGGCGTTCTATTTCAGCCTCGGTGGCGGCATGAACGGTTCCCACCAGCAGACCACCTGCGGCTGAAACAAGCATCAATTTTTTCAAAGCGTATCTATAAAACATCAGATCCTCGCAGGTGTCAGAATGTGTATTTGAAGTTAAGGGCAATATGGTCGCGATCAGACGTTATGCGCCCCTTGTTAATGTTGGCGGACGACAAAAAATTAACCAGAGTGGCACCGGCAGTAAAGTTGCTCAGGTAAGTGAAGTCTGCGCCTAAAGTCAGTCGCTTCTCATCACGCCCAAAGCCCTGGATACCGCTGCCCGCGATGTTCTGCGTCCATACGGCGGAGGTTGCCAGATCCCATCCCTGGGCAACACTCGGGTAATCCAGATAGATACCGGCACCGAACAAAGAGCTCGACTTGCTTTGCCCTTCAGACTTGAACTCGTCGAAAGCTCCGTTTTCTCCTGCCACTCCACCTGTGACATACAGCGTATCCACGTCCTGAATCCGCTGGTTGACGAACTCACCCATGAACGTGGTTTGCTGAGCCAGGAATGAAGGGCCAATCACGTAGATCGCGTTAAGGTTGGACTGCAAAATCTCACCGGTCGTTGGCGCGCCATTCGTAAGGGTAACCGGGGCTCCATCACGCAAACTGATGTCGGCGCCAACCTGAACAGCGTCTGCTATTTTGGTGCTCAGGCTGATACCGGTGAGCTTGATGTCATCAAAATACCTGAACTGATAAGTGCCACCGCCCGTTTTTCTCAGGTCAGGCGCCGAGCTGTACTCGGTAACCCCGGTTGAATCGAAGAACAGGCTTGGCGTGCGGTCGTGATAACGGTAGTGATAAAGCCCGATTTCGGTATTGAAGTCAGGGTTAAAACGTACCCCTACACCCCACTGCCCGTCATCGTCGGGCTTTACATCACCCGCATAAGACAATGCAGTTGTCGCGTTTAGCGGACCCGGGGCAAATCGAAAATACTCAGAGCCTGGCCCAAAAAAGTCTGAACCGAAGAAGTCACCAACTGGATTCAGCAGCGTTTCTTCCCACTCGTACTGCCAAAAGCCGGTAAACGTAACCTGGTGGTTCAGCGAAAAATTAAAGGACACCTGACCTGCGGGCAGGTAGGCATCTTTGGCTTCCGTTCCAGGTACGTTGAACTTGGTTGCATCAACCGGAGCCTGCCCCTGACTGATATTGGGCCAGAACAAGCTTTCGCCCCAGGCGACCAGATGACGGCCCGCCTTCAACGACAAGAATTTGGAATTATCAAGGGCAAAGTTACCAAACACATAGGCATCCAACAGACGTGGCTCACCACCACTGCGGTCTTCGGTTTTATTGGTGAATTTGCGGTGATTTCCGCTTGTGTTGACCGTACCCGGTGAGTCGTTATCGTTGCTTTGATGGTAAACATCGTCATAGAAATGGCTGGCGCGCACCACCGCACCGACATTTTCGTAACGGGCGATCACTTCGGCAAACAGGCTCAGGCGATTGTTTATCAGCCCCCATTCGTCAAAGTTGCGGGTACCATCATCGTTATTCAGATCATTCAGATACTCAGAACTGGCCGACCCTGTACGGGCTGATAAGGTGTAGTTGGCCGTCAACTGAGACTGGAGTGTCAGGCCGTTGTCAAAATTTGCCGTAGGCAATGCAAACAGGGGGGTACTGCAGGTAACAGCCGCAATGGCTAAAGAGAGTCGCCTTAGCGGAACTGCCGGTGATTGTTTTTGCAGCGCACGTCGATGCTTCATGAATGCTCCTTTTTATTATCCCGTTAAAGGGTAAGAAGCAGTATCTGCCAGAGATCCGGCTACAACATCCTATAAACGGACGATGCCGGGATACCTGTCGGCACCCGGTTTTCCAAATGGCTTAATCAGGGAACTTCAAGTGAACCTTGTCACTGGTTGCTACCGCCTGACATGCCAACGTCCAGCCCTCGGCAAGCTCATCATTATCCAGAGCTTCGTTGGCAAGCATATCAACGCTCCCGGATACCAGCGTACACATACAGGTCGCACATGAACCAACCAGGCAAGAGTGCGGAGGCTTCATGCCATCCCGTTGCATTGCCGCCAGCAATACTTCACCCGTCTCACACTCAATTTCGCGGGTTTCACCGTCCAACTCAACCGTAAGATGAGTTGCGCTAGAGCCCTCATGCTCAACAACGGTTTCTATGTGCGTTTCGCTCTCTCCTGGCAATGATACAAAGCGCTCAACGTGTACCGCCCCGCCATCGATATCCGCCAGCTTCATCGCCTGTTCAACACACTGCATGAAAGGTTCCGGGCCGCAAACAAACACTTGCACGCTGCCAAAGCCCTCTGCCAACTGCGCCAACTGACGTGGCGAGGTATGCCCCTGAACGGAATCAAGCCAGTGAATTACCTGCAGGCGCTCAGGATACTCAGCGCTCAGCTCCAGGAGAAAGCGCCTGAAGATCACCGATTGCTCATCACGGTTAGCGTACAACAGGCGCACACGCCCTTTACCCTGCGCCAACACCGAACGCAAAATCGACAACACCGGCGTTACGCCACTGCCGCCGGCAAACAGTAGAAAATCCTGGTTAAGATCCTTCGGCACAAACACGCCGGCAGGTTTAAGCACCTGCAAAGTATCGCCGCTTTTGATGGTGTCGCAGAGCCAGTTAGACCCGCGCCCATCATTGACGCGCTTCACGGTTACCCGCAAGCGCTCGCTCTCAAACGGTGAGCTGGACAAGGAGTAGCACCGTGGCAGCCAATCGTCCTGCCAGGGAATGCGTAGCGTTAAGAACTGACCGGGACGGTATTTGAACTCCGGCACCAGCGCTTCCGGCACTTCAAACTCGAATGAACAGGCGTCGTGAGTTTCCGGAATGACCGCCGCAACCCGAAGCTCATGATAATCGGATATGCTCATATCAAATACTCATCACAAATTGGCCGCTGTCGATTCGCAACTCGATACCATTCACCGCCCGGGCTTCTTCCGAGGCCAAATAAAGAACAGCATCGGCCACATCTTCTGGAAGACACGCCCGGTTCATCGGATCTTTGTCGATGGTCAACATCTCGGGATCTATGTCTTTCGGATACACCGCCCGAGTCATGGCCGTCAGCACGCCGTCAGGGTGAACCGAGTTGCAGCGGATACGATAGCGCTTGCGCCGGCAATCGGCTGCAACCGCTCGCGTCAGTGCAGCAACGGCGCCCTTGCTGGCACCATAGGCGACATAGTCTTCCTTGCCCGCCAGCGCTGCGATCGACGACATATTTACAATTGCGCCGCCGCGCGACTTCATCGCCGCGATGGCGGCCTTACAACCGAGAAAGGTGCTGTCAGCGTTAACCGTCATCAAACGCTTCCAGTCGTCATAACTGGCCTGCTCAATATCCCCGGGAATTAGAATGCCGGCGTTGTTAACCAGAATATCCAGCCCACCTAAGTCGTCAACAGCACAACTCACTACTTGCTGCCAGCCTTCCGGATCAGTGACGTCGTGATACACAAAAGTAGCGCCGATTTCTTTGGCGATACGCGTGCCATCACTGTCATTAAGGTCTGACATCACCACGCGCGCGCCCTCACTCACAAAGCGGCGTGCGATGGCTTCGCCAACGCCGCTGGCGGCGCCAGTAACGATAGCAACTTTTCCCGAAAGCCTCTGGCTCATAGCGTCATCCTCAGTTTTGTGCGGCCGCGTCAAGCGCAGCAATGTAGCCGAAGGTCATCGCCGGCCCCAGAGTGCCACCTGCTCCCGGATAGGCGGTTCCCATCACCGAGGCAGAGGTGTTACCTATGGCGTACAAGCCTGCAATGACCTGACCATCCGGCTTAACGACTTGGGCATGTTCGTTGGTCAGCAAGCCGCCTTTGGTGCCGATATCACCTGCCTGTATGGGCATCGCATAAAATGGCCCTTTGGCAACCGGCGCAAGACAAGGGTTCGGCGTAACATTGCTATCGCCGTAGTAGCGATCAAACACGTTACCACCGCGTTCAAAGTCTTCATCAACACCTGTTTCAGAATAGTGATTTACTTTCTTGACGGTGTCTTGCAAGCCAGCGACGTCAACTCCAATCTTGCCGGCCAGCTCTTCCAGCGTATCCGCCTTGAAGTAAAGCTTGTTGAGCCATTCTTTACGCAGGCGGCTGTCTGGCATTATCTGTGCAGGCATCAACGGGCCCATGGCATAGTTGAAGCGGAATTTGGCGTCAAAAACAACGTAGCTGGGGATGGTTTTACCCCCGGTTTTCTCGTTATTTGCGTACATCGAGGTGACAAATTCGAGATAAGGCGCAGCTTCGTTAACGAAACGCTGACCCAGGCTGTTAACCACGATCGCACCCGGAAAGGCCCTCTCGGCAAACACGCCACGTGCTTTGGTTTCACCAGGCACCAGGAATGAGGGGGTCCACCAGGCCCAGTCCAGCAATGCTGTTTGTGCACCCAGTTTTTGCCCCGCTTCAATCCCTGCACCGGTGTTAGCCCCTTCCGGAGTGGTACTCCAGCTCACCTGATTGGGCTTGGGCAAGTACTTTTCCCGCAGAGCCGGGTTTTGCTCAAAACCGCCAGCCCCTAGAATAACGCCCTTCTCGGCGCGAATACGTTGCTGCTTACCGTCGCGCTCTACCACAACGCCGCATACCCGACCATTTTCTTCAATCAGTTCGACAAAGTTGGTATTCAGCCACAGTGGGATATCGCGATCTAACAACGACGCCCGCAAACTGGCAACCAACGCATTACCCAACGCCGTGCGTCGGTCACGCTTGTCGCCGGTTTTCTTGCGCCACATGAAGTCCATCTTGTAACGCAGCATCATCCAGACAATCATCAAACGCCAGCCACGAGATTTGGACATGGCAACGTGTGCCTGTCGAGCGGTCCAGGCAATTTTACCCATCAATAAATTGCCGCGAGATGCCTGACGCAGATTACCCAACTCATCTTTCAGGACAGCCAAATCAAACAGTTCCGGGTCCAAGGTACGGCCGCCGGCCAGTGAACCATCAAGATGCGGGTAGTAATCGGGGTACTTGGCGGCAACGGCATAACGAACCCGGGAGTTCTCCTCCAGCCAATGAATCATTTCTGACGCTTTATCGATGTAAGTCCGTACGCGGGGCTCATCGATATCGTCACCTATGGCATTTTTCAGATAAGTCCAGGCTTTCTCCGGGCTGTCTTCTCCGCCCATCGCCTTGAAATGGGGGTTACAGGGAATCCAGATACCACCGCCAGACAAAGCCGATGTACCGCCATATTCGCCCATTTTTTCAACCACCAGAACACGCAAGCCTTTCGCTGCGGCGGTTACCGCAGAGGTCATGGCCCCCGCGCCAGACCCAATTACCACCAGATCGTAATCCGCATTGAATTCACTATTGCCGGTCATGTACACACCTGTTTCAGTCACGAAATGGGAAAGCGAAGGCCGCCGCGCCGTTTAATCAGCGCGGCAGCAATACCTTAAACGTAGGGATCAGGGTTAGGCAGACCCAGCTGAACCGTTCCGAAGGCGCGACCATAAGCCGCCACGTTGTTGGCGATATGGCCACGAGCCTGGTGTACGTCACGGAAATAACGCTCTACGGGGTTCGTCTTGTAAAGACCCGAAGCTGCCATGCACTTGAGTAGCGCATTGATTTTTTCTGCACAGGTGTTGGTCACGTAAGCAGACTGATAACGGTACAGCAGGCGAGTTTCGACATCTGGCAGTTCGCCCTTTTCAGCGGTTTCCAGAAGCTCACCGTAGTTTCGATCCAGCACCAGCTTCAACATGTCCAATGTCACGACGGCGTCGGCCACTGCATCCTGCGCTACCGGGTCTTCCGCTGTTTTCGCACCGTGTTTGCCGATGTGTTTGGCAGCGTTATCACGGAACTCGTTAATGGCACCTTGCAGGGCACCCAATGCGGAGCCGGAAACCGCGCGGGTAAATACCTGAGCAAATGGAATCGCAAAAATCGGGTTGGTGTTTTCTTTCAGCCCCGGGGTCGCTTCCGGCGCGCTGTTATTGGTGCGCTGAACGCGATGCGCGGGTACAAAAGCGTCTTCAACAATAATATCGTGACTACCGGTACCGCGAAGGCCCATTACATCCCAGTTACGCTCAATACGGTAATCAGACAGTGGCAACAGAAAGGTACCGTGCTCCTGGCCTTCGCCGTTCTCGTCAGGCGGTAAAATGCCTCCGAGCAGAGTCCATTTGCAGTGTTCGCTGCCACTGGAGAAACCCCAGCGACCACTGATTTGGTAACCACCGTCAACCGGAGTTACCTTGGCTACTGGCATATACGTCGAACCCACCAGAGTATCCTGGTTTTCACCCCAGACATCCTGCTGAGCTTCAGCGGGATAGCGGGCCAATTGCCATGGATGCACACCCATCACGCCGTAAATCCACGCTGTAGACATGCAGCCTTCAGCCAGTGTCCTCTGAATTTCATAGAAAGTACGCGGGTCTACTTCAAAACCACCATGACGCTTCGGCTGCATTGCCTTGAACAAGCCTGCCTCCTGCATGTCGGCAATGGTTTCATCTGGAATTTTGAGATCTCGCTCTGCTTGCGCGGCACGCTCTTTCAGTACCGGGATCAATGTACGAGCGCTTTCAATCAACTTGTGGTCTATTTCATTTTTTTTGTGAGGGGTAGCCATGTGTCATTCTCCTGCGGATTTCCGCAAATGTTGTTTGCAGCGGTTATCTTCGATTATCAGGGCACCCTGCAGACCACTCATCGTCAAACCGGACTAGGAATTTGCGACAAGTCAGTATCGAGATGTGTACATAATAAAAAACCCGGGCACAGTTCGCCTGTGGCCGGGTACAACACTTCGATGTTAATCAGCGAGTAACTTGCGAGGCCATGAAAGCGGCAAATTGATCATGAAACGGTGGCAGCACGCCCCAATCGCCCCTGGGATCGACCGGCGCACCAAGGAAAACTGTGCGCGCGTGACTGAACTCGGCAAAACCTTCGCGACCATGGTATCGCCCCATGCCTGACGCGCCGACGCCGCCAAACGGTGCATCCTCCATGGCTGCGTGCATCAGGGCATCGTTCAGAGTAACACCGCCAGACTGAGTGTGCTCCAGCACGTAATTCTGTTCGGCTTCATCCTGCCCAAAGTAGTACAGCGCCAGTGGGCGATCACCGCTATTGACTTCCTGAACCACATGCTTGATGTCGCTGTAAGTCAGCAGTACCAACGCTGGCCCGAATATCTCCTGGCGCATAATGTCGGAGATCAGTGGCGGGTTGATCACAATACTGAGCGGACGTTTGCGCCCGTCCGCCGGAACAGGCTCGTCCGGACACTGCACTATGTCGGCACCAGCCTCCCGGGCTTGTGCCAGATAACCGTCAATGCGCGCCATGTGCTGATCATTAACGACCGACACAACATCCGGGTTGGCCGCAACTGTCGGGTACAGCTTGCTGTAGGTTTCGCAGAAAGCCTCCAGAAACGCCTCCCGGGCCGCCACCGGCACGTAAATCAAATCGGGAGAGATGCACAACTGACCACCGTTGGTACCCTTGGCAATGGCTAACCTGCGGGCAGCTTCACGAATGTCAGCCGTGTTACTGATAATTGCCGGAGATTTTCCGCCCAACTCCAGCGTTACCGGCACCAGATTTTCGGCAGCCGCTCGCATGATTTTTTTGCCCACCTGAGTGCTTCCGGTAAACACCAGGTGATCAAATGGCATACCGGCAAAAGCCTGCCCAATTTCGACACCGCCGGTAATCACAGCAACATCCATCGGGTCCAGACACTCACCCACAATTCGCCCCAGAACCCGCGCTGTTTCCGGCACAACTTCCGATGGCTTGAGAACGGCACGGTTACCGGCAGATAACGCGGAAGCAAGCGGGCTGAACAGAGTAAAAACCGGTGCGTTCCAAGTACCGATAATACCAACGGTGCCCTTTGGCTTGTGCTGAACCCAGGCCTCCGAACCCATCTGATCATAAGGAGAAAACACCTGACGCGGATCCGAGCCAATCCACTGCTCCATATGGTCGCGGGCATACTTGAGCGACCCCAGAGAACCCAGAATGTCATTCATCAGGCTGAAGCCGGTGTGACGACCACCAAAATCAGCCTCCATTGCGGCACACAGTTCCTGGTGATGATCAACCAGCATATCGATGACCGCCTGAAGCCGGCGCTTGCGCGTCTGAACATCAACCTTTCCCTGCTCATCTGTTGCTTTTCTATGTTGCTGAAGCAAACCTGACAATTCTTCCGGCGTTCGCAATTGAGCGCTCATTCGGCTCTCCTTATTGATTGTTCGAATATTTTCAAGGGCTTCAGATTAGCTTAGAAGCGCCCCGACAATGCTGCTTCGTCTGTTCGGACGATAGCGAAAAAAGCCCACTGCTTGTTGGTGTTTCAGGGCGGCTGAACGATAGTCCATAGAGACGATGTTTAAGGCCTGCGCGCCCCTGATACTGGGGCCAACCTAGCATGATAATAAGAGGTGTACCCCAATGGCCAAAGCCAGCTTCGACCCCCAGGAATTTCGCTCCGCACTGAGCACTTTCACCACGGGCGTTACCATTATTACGACCCGGAATGAGAACGGCGAGCCCGTTGGTATTACCGCCAACAGCTTCAATTCAGTGTCACTGAATCCACCGATGGTGCTGTGGAGCCTAGACAAATCAGCCCTGAGCCTGTCTGCCTTCACCAACAACAAGCACTGGAACGTGCACATTCTGTCGACCGAGCAGGAAGCGTTGTCAGGCCGATTTGCCT
Organism: Marinobacter sp.; assembly: GCA_052089485.1. Taxonomy (GTDB): domain Bacteria; phylum Pseudomonadota; class Gammaproteobacteria; order Pseudomonadales; family Oleiphilaceae; genus Marinobacter. The sequence continues at coordinate 10,095 of JBQCZX010000075.1, forward strand.
CACGCGGCGAAGACAAGTTCAACGGCCTGGAGCTGGATCAGGGCATTAACAATATTCCGCTGATGCGTGACTGTACTGCACGCTTCAACTGTCGAACCGCCTTTGTATACGAAGGCGGCGACCATATGATTTTTGTAGGCGAAGTGCTCAGTTTTGACAAGACCGAACTCCCTCCACTGGCCTTTCAGAGCGGCCAATATGCTTTCGCCGCCAGAAAACCACGGGAAGGCGTTCAACTAAGCGCCACACCACCGCCAGAATGCAGTTACACCGAAGATCTGCTGGGCTATCTCGCTGGCCGGGCTCACTTCCAGCTGGTTGCGTCTTTGCGCAATCTGTTGCAAAGCCAAAAGCTGGATGAGCAGCAATTTTTCATTCTCTCTGTGCTCAGCATTCAGGACAACCTGACCCTTGAGCAAATCAACCAGTTTGTTGATTACACCGGCAACTCGGTGAGCGCAGCCGATATGGAAAAGCTTCAGGAATACGATCTCCTCGTGCTGGTTAACAAAGATGATGAACGTCGGTACCTGCTAACAGCGAATGGCCGCGATGCATCGGTCAAGCATATTGCCGTCGCCAAAGCCGTTGAGGAACAAATCATTGACCAGCTTGGGGCCGGCGAAGCGGAAACCCTCAAGTTTCTGCTCAAGCGTCTGGTTAAAGTGACCGATCCCGGCCTTCCGGACCTTTGGGGCAACAGCGATAGCAACAGCTCCAAAAAGACCGTTTAGAAACATCGCCAATAACGCTAAGAAGGAAGATGACATGAGCCTGATTGAACGATTCAGCCTTGCTGGCAGTGTTGCCGTGATCACCGGCGCTGGTAAAGGCATAGGTCGTGCTATTGCAATTGCCTACGCCGAAGCCGGTGCCAAGGTTGTATGTGCCGCCCGCACCCTCAGTGACGTGGAAGCGGTTGTCGCTCATATTCGGGAAAATGGCGGCGAAGCCATCGCTGTACGCTGTGACGCCACCGACGCGGGCGATCGTGAAGCCCTGGTAGTTCAAGCCGTTGAAACCTTCGGTAAAGTCACCCATCTGGTCAACAACGTTGGCGGCGGCGGCCCCAGTGATCCGCTGAAGCAGTCCTGGCAAGAATTTGATCGCCTGCTGCATTTCAATGTGACCACTGCCTACCACCTCACCCAGCTGTGCGTGCCCCACATGCGCGAAGCCGGCGGCGGCAACATCGTTAACATCACCTCGGTCGCAGCGCGTTATGTGCAACCGAACTTCAGCTCTTATGGCACCGCCAAAGCTGCGTTCACCCACATGACCAAACTGCTGTCACAGGATTTCGCCCCTGAAGTGCGTATCAACGGCATTGCACCTGGTCCAGTGATGACCGACGCGCTCAACACGGTTATGCCTGAGCAGGTTAAAGAGATCATGACTAAGAACACACCATTGAAGCGCCTGGGTGAAGTTGAAGATATTGCTGCGGCGGCTCTGTATCTGGCCTCACCCGCGTCGGGCTGGGTCTCTGGCAAAATCCTTGATGTGGATGGCGGTGCCGACACCAGCGTTTTCCCAAACTGAAAATTTACTTATATAAAGCGGGTTGAGAGACAAAATCATGATCGACGACAACGTCATTAAAGCGCTTGGCGACGAGTTGTTTGAAGCCTTGCAGTCCGGAACCAGCTTGGCACCGCTGACAGAGCGCTATACCGATATCACCGTTGAGCAGGCGTACCAGATTTCGTTGCAATTTCTGCAGCGCCGCGAAGTCGCTGGGCAGAAGCTGATTGGCAAAAAAATCGGCGTCACCTCAAAAGCGGTTCAGGACATGCTGAATGTGCATCAACCCGACTTTGGTTTTCTTACCGATGCCATGTCCGTGCCTGACGGCAGTGACGTCAGCATGGAGGAACATCGTCTGGTACAGCCTCGGGCCGAAGGTGAAATTGCCTTTATTCTGGCGACTGATCTGACCGGCCCCGGCGTGACCGCCAGTGATGTACTGGCCGCCACTGAATACGTGGTGCCCTGCTTTGAAATCGTCGATTCACGCATTCGCGATTGGAAAATTGCCATCGAGGACACCGTTGCCGATAACGCGTCCTGCGGCGTATTCGCTCTGAGTAGCGACCGTATCGACCCTCGCACAGTAGATCTTGCCAGTGTTGAACTCACTATGACCAAAAATGGCGAGCCGGCTGGCAGTGGTTTGGGCTCCGCCGTTCAGGGCCATCCTTGCGAGGCCGTTGCCTGGCTGGCTAACACGCTGGGCAAACTGGGCATTCCGTTCCGCAAAGGCGAAATTATTCTGTCGGGCGCATTGGCCCCTCTGGTTCCTGTTGTCGCCGGCGACCGTATCGAAATGACCATCACCGGACTGGGTTCTGCCAGCCTGACGTTCACCGACTGAGTCTGTTATCGGAGATAATACTAGTATGACTAAGAAAATCCGCTGCGCCGTGATTGGCCCTGGCAATATTGGTACCGACTTACTGTACAAGCTGCAAAGAAGCGAATTCCTGGAGCCAGTGTGGATGGTCGGTATCGACCCCACATCGGAAGGTCTACAGCGCGCCAAAGACATGGGTTTGAAGATCACCTCAGACGGTGTTGACGGTCTGTTGCCGCATGTCAAAGACGACGACATCCGCATTGCGTTTGATGCCACCTCAGCCTATGTGCACGCTGAAAACAGCCGCAAGCTTAATGAGCTGGACGTGCTGATGATCGACCTGACACCGGCCGCGATTGGCCCCTACTGTGTGCCACCGGTTAACCTGGAAGAGAATCTGAACAAGGGCGCCACCAACGTCAACATGGTGACCTGTGGCGGTCAGGCGACAATTCCTCTGGTTGCAGCGGTTTCCCGCGTGCAGCCGGTCGAATACGCCGAAATTGTGGCGACCGCTGCCTCCAAATCTGTCGGCCCAGGCACCCGCAAAAATATTGATGAATTTACCCGCACCACCGCCAGCGCTGTTGAGCAGGTTGGCGGCGCAAAAAAGGGTAAGGCTATTATCGTCATCAATCCGGCCGAGCCCGCACTCATCATGCGCGACACCGTGCACTGCCTGGTTGAAGGCGAGCCGGATCAGGAAGCAATCACTGCCTCCATCCACGCCATGATTACCGAAGTACAAAAGTACGTGCCCGGTTACAAACTGGTGAACGGGCCGGTTTTCGACGGCAACCGCGTCTCCGCTTTCATGGAAGTCGAAGGCCTCGGGGATTACCTGCCGAAATACGCCGGCAACCTCGATATCATGACAGCCGCTGCGGCCCGCACTGCCGAAATGTTCGCCGAAAAACTACTCACCCAAGCTGTGGCTTAAGGAGACTGTCATGAACCTACAAGGCAAGAAAATCACCGTTCACGACATGTGCCTACGCGACGGCATGCACCCCAAACAGCACCAGATTTCCTTGGATGAGATGAAGTCGATCGCACAAGGGCTGGATTCAGCCGGTGTTCCGCTAATCGAAGTCACCCACGGCGATGGCCTCGGCGGCGCGTCGGTGAACTACGGTTTCCCGGCACACACCGACGAAGAATACCTGTCTGCGGTTATTCCGCTAATGAAGAACGCCAAAGTGTCGGCATTGTTGTTGCCAGGCATTGGAACCGTTGATCACTTGCACATGGCCAAAGACCTCGGCGTTAACACCATTCGAGTGGCCACACACTGCACCGAAGCAGACGTGTCGGAACAGCACATTACCGAAGCTCGCAAGCTGGGCATGGACACCGTCGGCTTTTTGATGATGGCGCACATGAACAGTGTCGAAGGCCTGACCAAGCAAGCCGAATTGATGGCAGGCTATCGTGCCAACTGCATCTACATCACTGATTCTGCAGGCTACCTGCTACCCCATCAGGTGCATGAGCGTGTATCAGCGATACGTCAGGCGCTGGGTGACGACATCGAAATCGGTTTCCACGGTCATCACAACCTTTCCATGGGCGTATCCAACTCCATTGCGGCCATTGACGCCGGTGCTACCCGCATAGACGCCGCCTGTGCAGGGCTGGGTGCGGGCGCTGGCAACACACCGATGGAAGTGCTGGTTGCGGTATGTGACCGCATGGGCATTGAAACCGGCGTTGATGTCTTTGGCATTCAGGACGTAGCGGAAGATTTGGTGGTACCAATCATGGACTTCCCGATCCGCAGCGACCGCGACGCCCTTACCATGGGTTACGCCGGTGTGTACGGCTCATTCCTGTTGTTCGCCAAGCGCGCCGAAGCCAAATACGGCGTGCCGGCTCGTGAAATTCTGGTCGAAATGGGCCGTCGCGGTATGGTCGGTGGTCAGGAAGACATGATCGAGGACACGGCACTTACTCTGCTCAAACAGCGCCAGGCGTCTGCGTAACATCATGACAACGAGCGCCGGCAGCAGCCGGCTTGGGTGGCGAACCCACGGGTTTCTTGCGTTTCTGGTGGCAACTTACGCCGGCAGCTTTATGGGCCGTCAGATCATGTCCGTCATGATCGAGCCCATCAAGCTGGAGTTCAACGCCAGCGACACCGCCATGGGGTTAATCTCCGGGTTGGCGTTTGCGGTGGTGTACGCCTTTTTGGGCCTGCCCGCCGGACGTTTATCTGACCGCTATAGCCGCACAAGGGTTCTGGCCTGCACTCTTGGTTTGTGGGCTGTCGCAACCTTGATGTGCGGGTTTGCTGTCAGCTTCTGGATGCTGATTATCGCACGAATGCTCGTAGCTGCAGCGGAAGCGCCGGTGACACCGGCCTCCCTGTCGCTGATCGCTGACCTTTATCCTCCTCACCGCCGCTCACTCGCAATCAGTTGCTTCACTGGCGCCCCCACCATTTCCAGTATAGTTGGGCTAAGTGCTGGCGCCTGGATCATTGGAGCTTACGGATGGCGCACAGGTTTTTTCGTAATTGGCACCCCACTGATTCTCATGTCGCTGGTTTTCGGGCTGGTCATGAAAGAACCTATTCGTGGCAAATGGGACATTGGCGATGGTGAAGAGCCACCCAGAGAGGGGCTTTATCAGGCCGCTCTGAAACTGATCCGAAACCGCAGCTGCCTGGTACTGATCGGGTCCAGCGCCATCACCACGTTCGGCGCCTTTTCTTTTGCCATGTGGAACACCACCTTTCTGATACGCTCTCATGAGCTTTCATTACAACACGCCGGCATTCTTGCCGGCGTGGTAACCGGTGTCGCCGCGGGCATCGGCAGCCTGTTCAGTGGCTGGCTAACCGATAGGCTAAGCGCCCAGAACCGAGCCTGGCTAGTGCGCATGCCTTTGATCGGCCACTTTGCCGCCACCAGTGCCATGATCGCTTATTTGCTCACCCCTGCCGGTATCGCGTTTGAGCTGGCCGGCGTGCCGGTACCCAATGCCATGATCTGGTGCGCGCTGTCTGGCTTCTTTACCGTATTTTGGGTCGGGCCTTCCTTCAATTTGTTAACGCAACTGGTCACCCAATGGCAGCGCGCCACCGCCATTGCCCTGCAAACTGTATTTACTACGTTGCTTGGTGTCGGCCTTGGCCCTCTATTGACTGGGGCGCTCAGTGATGCGCTGATTCCCTACGCGGGTGATGAATCTCTTCGCTACGCTTTGGTACTGGTTAGCCTAACGGTGCTGCTTCCAATCGTTATGTTGTGGACTCTGCTGCGCAGCGAACCCTGGCACAAGCCTTTAAGTACCTGATAATATCGAACGGATCGAGACAATAATACGGCCCCAGGCCCAACGATCTGAACCGACGATAATAGGCAATCCGACCATTAATACCGACGCACGCTATATGGCATGGCTGCTGGATTATCTGGCTAGCCTTGATATCAATGCCAATGCACTGGCTCAACGCCATGGCATTGATGTCGCGCAACTACACCAAACAGACGCTCGCATCAGCGAAGCCAGTCACAGCGGGTTGTTGCTCGAAGCGCAACAGCATTGCCAAGGCAGGTCGCTAGGGCTTCAGCTGGGCCTGCATCGTTCGATGGCAACGCTCGATCAGTTGGCCTATATGATGATGAGCAGTGCCACGCTCAGAGAATCAATCGAGCAGGGGCTGCGCTTTCAAAACTACCCTGGGCGCTTCTCGGGTTTCCAGCTGGTAACGGCCTTCAGCGAGATTGACGGTCAAGGCTGCTACCAAATCCATGCCCACAACAGTTTGGCGGAGCTGCGCCTGCTCGCCATTGAAGAGCTGTTGGCGGCTATTATCACAACCTCGCACTGGGTCCTCGGGCAGCCCTTGCCAGTGACGATGCTAAAACTCGACTACCCGAAACCCGTCCATAGCGACGACTACCCGCCAATTTTCAAGGCACCTATAGAATTCGACAGTGCCGCTATTCAGCTCTTTTTTGACGCCGATATTCTCGACCGGCCGTTGCCACATGCCAGCCCGCAGAGTGCCGCACTCTATGCCAGGCTGTGTGAGGAAACCAGCATCAGCCGCAGCCAGGGCGATATGGCATGGCGCGTTGCGCAGATAATTGCCGCCAACCCCTCCGAGCCTCCCAGCCTTGAGCGATGTGCAACGCTGCTGCACTGTAGCGCTCGCACCTTGAGCCGCAAACTTCAGGCACAAGACTGGCAATATCAACACCTGGTTGATCAGGTGCGCGAAATTCATGCCCGCCGCCACCTCAGCAATCCCCGCCTCAGTATTACCTCTATTGCCCAACAACTCGGCTATGCCGACAACTCAGGATTTCATCGCGCGTTCAAAAAGTGGACGGGCCTCTCACCCAGTGAGTTCCGGGCTAAATTGTTTCGCTAAACCCGCGTTGGCGTAATCAGCCATGCAAGTGGCAGGATTTGCCATGCCTCAACGGCCCCGCTTATTTACTATCGAGCTACAAAAGTAAATAAGAGAGAACCGCTATGAAAAGATACGATGGTCTAAACCAAGCTATGGTCGAACGCTTCGCACCGAGACCCGGCAAACGCCCTCTCCTACCCGAACTTAGTGAAAAAGCTCAGGTCGCGCTAATGTGCCGAATGCTGTTTAAAGAGGGATGGAATGAGCATATCGCCGGCCATATCACCTGGCGCCAGAGCGACGGCACGATTCTCACCAACCCTTGGGAGTTGGCTTGGGACGAGCTCACTGCCAGCGACATTATGACCCTCGACGCTGAAGGCAACATCATCGATGGTGAGTGGAACATTACTCCTGCCATCGGCCTGCACATCCAATTGCACGACCTCCGCCCCGACGTCAACGTTGTGATTCACAATCATGCACACTGGAGCGGCATCTGGGCTAACTTACAGCGCACACCGCCAATCTACGATCAGACGGGCGCGCACTGTGGCGTTGACTTGCCGGTTTACAACGAATACGCAGGAACGTTTGAGGATGAAAAAACCAGCCTGTCAGCCGTTGAAGCCCTGGGTTCTTCCAAGTGGGCGCTGTTAGCCAATCATGGCTCACTGGTAGTGGGTAGAGACCTGCGCCAAGCGCATTTGCGTGCCATCACTTTAGAATGGCGCTGCAAACGCGCCTATGAAGTTGAGTTACTGGGTGGCGCCGAGCCGCTGAGCGACGAGACTGTAAAGCAAGTCAGTGTCAGTGATGAATATGGCTTTCCGTTCTGCTGGGAAGCCATGGCACGCCGTGAATTGCGCTTAGACCCAAGCATCATCGAATAGGAAATCCCCATGAGCCTCACAATAAGAAACCTTGATAATATCGGCGTTGAAGTAAGTGGTTTTGATATCAATGAGCCGATCTCCGACGAGTTGGCTGCGGAACTAAAAGCGCTGTGGTATGAGCATGCGGTACTGTTGATCCGTGGCCAAGAGGTCACTCCGGAAAACCAAATCGCCTTTAGCCGCGTCTTCGGGCCGCTGGAAATGCACCCGCTGAAAGCCACCACTTCCGACAAAAATCCAGAGCTGTTTGTTTTAGAGAACGGCGGTGACAAAGACAAATTTAACACCGCCAATTACAACGGCGAAAAAATTGTCGGTCGTCTCGACTGGCATATGGATCTGCACTACACCGGAAAACCCAACCATGGCGCCCTGTTAACCGCTGTCACCGTGGCAGGAGAAGGTGGCCTGACCGGCTTTGGCGATCTTGCCAAAGCCTATGATGCGCTCGATGATGACACCAAAGCGCTATTGGAAAAAATTGAAGTGGTTTACAGCTTCAGTATGCAGCGCCGACATATGCGCTACGTCAATCTTGACGGTTATCAACCCGGCCCTTTCAGTCCAAAAAAGCCATCCGATATCGGCTTCCCCGACTTCCCGGATGCGGCTTATCCTGCCGCTTACGAGCACCCCGTTAGCGGTCGAAAAATTCTCGGCATTGTTGAACAGTTTCTCGACCGGGTGATCACCCCTCAACAGTTTGGCTTGTCAAATGACGAGTCTATCGACTTGCTTGAGCGGCTCGTCGCCCATATCCGCAAACCGGAGTTCCACTACTTTCACCAGTGGCAGAAGGGCGACTTGGTGCTTTGGGATAACTGGCGCGCTATGCACTGCACCACCGGTACCAAACCGGGCATTCACCGCGTGATCAATCGCACGACCATTGAGGGTAATACCATGCTTGGCAGAGTGCTCACAACGGAGCCTTAGGGGATCGCGAATGAAGACTGCTCTCTTACTCTTGTCCCGCTTGCCCGATAGCTTTATAAACCGCTTGAGCGAGCATTTCGACTGCCACACGTATGCCTCTCTCGACGAACAGCAGTTTCTGGCGGTGGCTCCCTCTGTGCGCGGCATTGTGACTGCTGCCAATTCCAGCGTCACCCAGGCGTTCATCGCTCGACTACCCGCGCTCGAAATCATCTCAGTGCTGGGGGTCGGTTACGACGGTATTGATCTTGATGCTGCACGTGAACGCAACGTCTGTGTCACCAATACCCCGGGGCTGTCCA
>JBQCZX010000076.1:0-18929 GCA_052089485.1 Marinobacter sp.
TGTTGATGGTGTTTCAGAACTTTTCTCCCACCACCAGCGGGCAGCAAGTCAATTATTCTCAATTCGTTGAAATGGTTCAACAGGGCCAAGTCAACAAAGTCACCATTGATGGTCTGGAAATTCAGGGCACGCGTGGCGATGGTTCGCAGTTCGAGACGATTCGTCCTCAGGTGTCCGATAACAAGCTGATGGACGATCTGCTGGCGAACGAGGTGGAGGTGATCGGCAAAGAGCCCGAGCGCCAGAGCCTTTGGACGCAGCTGCTTGTCGCGGCTTTCCCAATCTTGATCATAATTGCGTTATTCGTTTTCTTCATGCGGCAAATGCAGGGCGGCGGTGGCGGCAAAGGCCCCATGTCGTTTGGCAAGAGCAAAGCGAAGCTGATGAGTGAAGATCAGATCAAAACCACGTTTGGCGACGTAGCCGGTGTGGATGAGGCCAAGGAGGATGTTAAGGAATTGGTGGACTTCCTACGGGATCCCAGCAAGTTCCAGCGTCTTGGTGGTAGCATCCCCAAGGGTGTTTTGATGGTGGGGCAGCCTGGTACCGGTAAAACCCTGTTGGCTAAAGCCATCGCTGGTGAGGCCAAAGTTCCATTCTTCTCGATTTCCGGCTCCGACTTTGTGGAAATGTTCGTAGGTGTAGGCGCATCGCGTGTGCGCGACATGTTCGAGCAAGCCAAGAAGCAGAGCCCCTGCATTATCTTCATCGACGAAATCGATGCGGTCGGTCGCCATCGTGGTGCCGGCATGGGTGGCGGTCACGATGAGCGTGAGCAGACCTTGAACGCGCTACTGGTTGAAATGGACGGTTTTGAAGGTAATGAAGGCGTTATCGTTATTGCCGCGACCAACCGCCCAGACGTTCTTGACCCGGCACTGTTGCGCCCAGGGCGTTTTGATCGCCAGGTTGTGGTTGGTCTGCCCGACATTATTGGTCGTGAGCAAATTCTTAAGGTGCACATGAAGAAAGTGCCTCTGGATGAGAACGTTGAACCTGCGCTGATTGCGCGTGGTACGCCGGGCTTCTCTGGTGCTGATCTTGCGAACCTGGTGAACGAGGCAGCGCTTTTTGCCGCCCGTCGCAACCAGCGCTTGGTATCCATGGAAGAGTTTGAGCTGGCTAAAGACAAGATCATGATGGGCGCCGAGCGCAAGTCCATGGTGATGAGCGAAAAAGAAAAGCGGAACACTGCTTATCATGAGTCCGGCCATGCCATCGTTGGTCGCCTTGTGCCGGAACACGATCCTGTCTACAAAGTAAGTATTATTCCTCGTGGTCGTGCTCTGGGTGTGACGATGTTCTTGCCAGAGGAAGATAAGTACAGCCACAGCAAGCGCTTTCTGATCAGCTCTATTTGCAGTCTGTTTGGTGGTCGTATTGCAGAAGAGCTGACTCTTGGGTTTGATGGCGTCACCACTGGTGCCTCGAATGATATCGAGCGTGCTACCAGCCTGGCTCGCAACATGGTCACCCGCTGGGGCTTGTCTGAGAAGCTTGGGCCTTTGCAGTATGATACAGATAGCGAAGAGCCGTTCATCGGTCGCTCGGCTGGCCAAGCTCAAACGGTCTATTCGCCAGAAACGGCCCAGCGTATCGATGAAGAGGTTCGTAACATCATCGACACCTGTTATGAAACGGCTACCCAGCTTCTGGTCGATAACCGCGATAAGCTAGATGTTATGGCGGAGGCGTTGATGAAGTACGAAACCATCGACCGCCATCAGATTGATGACATCATGGAAAACCGTACGCCACGGCCACCGAAAGGCTGGGATGATAGAGGCCCAACCGGAGGTGTTAAGGCCGATGATCCGGAGCAACCTTCTGAAAATAAGCCTTCCGATGATGGCCATCGGCCTGATGTCGGTCGGCCAGCTGGAGAGCATTAAGGCTCCCCGCTTCAGATAACCGAGCCGATTTACGCCGCCCCCATTACGGGCGGCGTTTGTTTTTGCCAGGTACTGTTCCCCGGGTTCTGACATGCCTGCTCAGGAAGGGGTTGTTATGGAAATGAAATTTGCCGGGCGAGTGCTGGATATGTCTCGCTGTCATGTGATGGGTGTGCTTAATGTAACGCCGGATTCGTTCTCTGATGGCGGGCGATTCAATCAGCAGGATGCTGCGCTTTTAAAGGCTCGCCAGATGGTCGCTGATGGTGCGGCGCTTATTGATGTGGGTGGTGAGTCTACGCGCCCGGGTGCCGCCAAGGTGTCAGTTCAACAAGAGCTGGATCGGGTTTGCCCTGTGGTGGAGGCGATATCTCGGGAGCTGGACGTGATCGTTTCCGTGGATACCAGCACCCCCGAGGTAATGTCTCAGGCTGCAAAGCTGGGTGCCGGGCTGGTTAACGACGTGCGCGCTTTGCAAAGAGATGGCGCCTTGGCAGCCGTCGCAAGTTCAGGCGTACCTGTGTGTATTATGCACATTCAGGGTGAGCCTGAAACCATGCAAGATCGGCCCGAATACCAAAACGTGCTGCGTGAGGTTGGTGAGTTTTTAACTCAGCGGGTTCGTGCTGCTGTGCAAGCTGGCATTGATGCGCAGAATGTAATCCTGGATCCAGGCTTTGGGTTTGGAAAAGACCTCGAGCATAATCTGCGATTGCTCGCGTCTTTGGAGCAGTTGCGTGCGTTGGGTCATCCTCTTTTGGTAGGTATGTCCAGGAAATCTATGCTCGGTCATATCACGGGTCGAGAAGTTGATGAGAGATTGTCGGCGAGCCTTGCGGCCGCGACAATATCGGTAATGAAGGGTGCCAGCATAATCCGCGCGCACGATGTTAGGGAAACCGTAGATGCCGTCAAGATTGCGACGGCCGTAAAGGAGATAGTTTGATGGCCGAAAGAAAATATTTTGGCACGGATGGAATTCGCGGCAGGGTGGGTGAGTCCCCGATTACGCCGGAGTTTATGTTGCATTTGGGCTGGGCCGCCGGGCAGGCCTTTAAAAAGGCTGGTCAGCGGAACAGTGTGTTGATTGGCAAGGATACCCGGTTGTCGGGATACATGTTCGAGTCAGCTTTGGAGGCCGGGTTGTCCGCAGCCGGGGTGGATGTGAAGTTGTTGGGCCCCATGCCAACGCCCGCCATTGCCTACCTGACCCGCACCTTCCGCGCATCCGCAGGTATTGTTATCAGTGCGTCCCATAACCCGCACCATGATAATGGCATTAAGTTCTTCTCTGCCGAAGGCGCTAAGCTGGATGATGCTCTGGAGGCAGAGATCGAGAGTTGGTTGGATAAGCCTATTGAGGTCTGCGGCCCTGGTGAGCTCGGCAAGGCTTCGAGAATAGAGGATGCCCCTGGGCGCTACGTTGAGTTCTGCAAAAGCACGGTGCCAAACGCGTTTACCCTCGATCACATGAAGATTGTTCTGGATTGCGCTCACGGGGCGACTTATCACGTTGCCCCAAAAGTATTTCGTGAGTTGGGTGCGAAGGTGACTGTTATTGGTGCAGAGCCAGACGGCCTCAATATCAATTTGGATGTTGGCTCCACACATCTGGGAGCATTGAAGCAGACGGTTATCGATACCGGCGCGGATCTTGGTATTGCCTTTGACGGCGATGGTGATCGGGTGTTGATGGTTGATCGAGATGGCTCCGAAGTAGACGGCGATGAGCTGCTCTATGTGATAGCCTCCCAGCGGTTTGCTGAGGATCGCCTTAAAGGCGGTGTGGTCGGCACGCTGATGACCAATCTGGGAGTTGAGTTGGCGTTGACGGAAATGGGCATTTCATTTGAGCGTGCCAATGTGGGTGATCGCTACGTAATGGAGCGGCTGATCGCGAATAACTGGGTGCTCGGCGGTGAAGGTTCCGGGCACATGGTTATCCGCGACTGCACCAGCACCGGCGATGGTATTGTCTCTGCTCTTCAGGTGCTGCTATCCATCGGTAAGTCGGGTAAAACTCTCGCAGAGTTGCGCCAGGGTATGAGCAAGCTGCCTCAGACGATGATCAATGTGCGGGTTGCAAGGCGCTTTGATCCGTTCAGTCGCGACGATATTGTTGCTGCGGTTCAGGCGGCTGAGTCCAGGCTTGGCGGTTCAGGCAGAATTCTGCTTCGGGCGTCTGGAACAGAGCCCTTGATCCGGGTAATGGCAGAGGGGAAAAGTGCCGAGGACATTCGTCGTGTTGCTGAAGAGTTGGCTCAGGTTGTAGAAAATTCAACGCCCTGATTTTGTTGATTTAGGGCGGTTGTCTGTTATGAGGGACTGCTGTATAGTGCGCCCTCCCTTACATTCGGGAACTTGATATGCGTCGTAGGATTGTAGCCGGAAACTGGAAGATGAACGGGTCGAAAGACCTCTCGGAAAAACTGGTAGGCTATATACGGACCGAGGCCGGGTCTCTTGATAAGGGCGTTGAAGTTGTTGTTATTCCTCCCGCGATTTACATTGGGGATGTGTTGAGGCAGGCCCAGAGTGCCATATCCGTTGGCGTTCAGAATGTAGGCGAGTGGCAGTCAGGTGCATATACCGGAGAAATTTCTTCGGAAATGGCTAAGGATGTTGGTTGTCGTTTTGCGCTTGTGGGTCACTCTGAGCGTCGTCAGCTTTTTGGTGAGTCCGATGAGTTGGTTTCGGCGAAGGTGTCAGCTGTTATTTCTAGTGGTTTAACCGCCATAGTATGTGTTGGTGAAACACTAGAGGAGCGAGAGTCGGGTCAGGCTGAAGCGGTGGTTGCTGGCCAGGTGCGTGCCGGCTTGTCGTCAGTTGTGACAGGCGAATGGAAGAATGTCGTGGTAGCCTATGAGCCAGTCTGGGCAATAGGTACCGGTAAAACGGCAACTTCGAGTGATGCTCAGGCTATGCACGCAGCTATACGGGGCGTGTTGAGCAATATGGGCGCCCCGGCTGAAGAGATTTCACTGCTTTACGGCGGCAGTGTAAAAGCAGATAATGCAGCGGCGCTTTTTTCAGAGCCGGATATAGATGGCGGTCTAATTGGCGGAGCATCGCTGGTCGCAAAAGATTTTGTTAGTATTTGCCGGCATTTCCCGGCGGGTACCTAAAGCTAAAGGTTCGCGAGACTCGATATGGATTGGATGGAAACACTAGTAGTCGTTGTGCACGTCGTTATTGCGGTGGCGCTGGTGGGTCTGGTGCTGATCCAGCAGGGCAAGGGTGCAGATGCCGGTGCTGCCTTCGGTGGTGGTGGCGCGTCTCAAACGGTGTTTGGCAGTCAGGGTAGTGGTAGTTTTCTGACTCGCATGACAGCCATGCTTGCTATCGTGTTCTTTGTGACAAGTTTTTCGCTGGCAGTGTTTGCCAAGCAGCGCGCTGAAGTCGCAGGTGAGGCTGGCATTCCGGTCGTTCAGGAGTCCCGCGACGGCCCGGCTAAGAGTGCTGCAGACAATGGTGATGCTGCCAAAAGCGAAACCGAGAGCGGGGAGTCTGATCTTCCCGAGCTCGAGTAAGTGTGTTGCCCAAGTGGTGGAATTGGTAGACACGCTATCTTGAGGGGGTAGTGGCGAAAGCTGTGCCGGTTCGAGTCCGGCCTTGGGCACCAATTAAAAAGAAAAACGGCTTGGATTAGACTTGAACTATCCAGGCCGTTTTTTTGAGCAGTCCTTGACCAGTTCGCCCGGCGTCTCTATACTCCGGCGAATATTGGAATCCTGCATCGTTTGTTGCCGGGTTTCTGGCAGGCCAGGTGTCTGTCAGCAGGAAGCGGGATACCGGTTAGCTTCCTGCGAGTTCTTGCAACAAAAGGCCCCGGTTTTCGGGGCTTTTTGATTAAGGGGCCTGGCACAAAGGGCCCTGGTGCGTAAAAAGGGCTGATTAACAGCCCTTTTTTTGTTTTTGGGTTCGGAAACTTTCATAACGGAGACCGCCTAACTTGTCAGGCAAGCATAAACAACTGGAAGACATTCTACGGCCTGTAGTGGAAGGGTTGGGTTACGAACTCTGGGGCATCGAGTACCGCTCCAGAGGTTATCAATCGCTTTTGCGGGTTTTTATAGACGATGTCGAGAATGGCGTGGGCGTAGACGACTGCGAGAAAGTCAGCCGCCAGGTCAGTGGTGTAATGGATGTGGAAGATCCCATCAAGACAGAGTACACGCTTGAAGTTTCGTCTCCGGGAATGGACTGCCCTCTGTTCCGGCTTGAGCAATATCAGGCATTTGTAGGGCATAACGTACAAATTCGCTTGCGCATGGCGTTTGATGGCCGGCGCAAGTTTCAGGGGCTTATAAAAGCTGTAGAAGGCGATGAGGTTGTCGTGATTGTTGACGATCACGAATATCTACTGCCTTTCGACAGTATCGAAAAAGCCAACATTGTTCCGGTATTCGAGTGAGCTATTTGAATAACTCAGTAGATGCACAGTTTATTTTCAGGGCAGGGTATTCCAATGAGTAAAGAGATCTTGCTGGTGGTTGAAGCCGTCTCGAACGAAAAAGGCGTCGAGAAGGATGTCATTTTCGAGGCTATCGAACTGGCACTCGCCACTGCTGCCAAAAAACGTTACGAGGATGAAGAGTCCGATGTGCGTGTATCAATTGATCGCCGCACCGGTGAGTACGAAACCTTCCGCCGTTGGTTGGTCGTGGATAATGACGCTGTGCCAGCGCTGGGTACCGAGCTAACGCTTCAGGAAGCCGAAGAAATCGACAGCGAATTGAAGCCTGGAGATACCTACGAAGAGAAGGCTGAGTCAGTGGCCTTCGGTCGTATCGGAGCTCAGGCTGCCAAGCAGATCATCTTTCAGAAGGTTCGTGAAGCTGAGCGCAGCAAGATCGTCGACAGCTATCGCGATCGTGTGGGTGAGCTGGTTTCGGGTACCGTTAAAAAGGTTACGCGCGATAACGTCATTGTTGATCTGGGCGCCAACGCCGAGGCGCTTTTGCCAAGAGAGCATCTGATTGCGCGTGAAACCTTTCGCATGGGTGACCGGGTCCGTTCGCTGCTGCTGGAAATTCGCACCGACCATCGTGGCCCCCAGCTGATTCTCAGCCGTACTGCACCACAGATGCTGATTGAGCTGTTCCGTATTGAAGTGCCTGAGATCGCAGAAGAACTGATTGAGATCCGTGGCGCCGCACGTGATCCTGGCTCTCGCGCCAAGATTGCGGTAAAGACCAACGATCGACGTATTGATCCTGTTGGCGCTTGTGTCGGTATGCGAGGGTCGCGTGTTCAGGCCGTTTCCAACGAACTGGGCGGCGAGCGTGTCGATATAGTGTTGTGGGACGACAACCCGGCTCAACTGGTTATAAATGCCATGGCCCCGGCAGAAGTGGCCTCCATTGTAATGGACGAAGACCGCCACACGATGGAAGTGGCTGTCGCTGAAGACAACCTGGCCCAGGCCATTGGCCGCAACGGACAGAACGTTCGCCTGGCGACCGATCTTACCGGCTGGACTCTGAACGTAATGACCGAAGAAGAAGCGGGCGAGCGCCAGGAGCAAGAGCACAACACCCTGGTTGAGCATTTTACAGCGCATCTGGATGTGGATGAAGAGTTTGCAGGTGTGCTGATAGAGGAAGGCTTTACCTCTATCGAGGAAGTCGCCTACGTGCCTATGGATGAGATGCTGGCGATTGAAGGTTTTGATGAAGACACCGTCACAGAGCTACGTCGCCGGGCTAAAGACGCCTTGTTGAATCAGGCTCTGGCGGGTCAGGAAGCCCTCGATGGCGCCGAGCCGTCAGAAGACCTTCTGGGCATGGAAGACGTGGATCGCGGGCTGGCGTTCAAGCTCGCCGGCATGGGCGTGCGCACGATGGAAGATTTGGCTGAGCAATCGGTTGACGATTTGCTCGATATCGAAGGTATGGATGAAGAGCGTGCAGGACAACTTATTATGGCCGCACGCGCCCCCTGGTTTGAAGACCAGGCTTAATTCGGGAGGAGACCAGTATGGCTGAAGTAACGGTAAAACAACTGGCCGAAGATGTAGGCGCTCCCGTGGATCGTTTGCTGAAACAGATTGTAGAAGCTGGCTTGAAAGCCCGCTCAGAAACAGACTCTGTAACCAGCGATGAGAAGCAACAGCTGCTGACTTATCTGAGAAAGGCCCACGGTGATGCAAATGCTGAACCGCAGAAAATTACGCTGAAGCGGAAAACCACAACGACGCTCAAGGCGGGTAAAGCCAAGGCAGTTAACGTGGAAGTGCGCAAGCGCCGTACCTATGTAAAGCGTGCGGAGGTGCAGCCGGAAGAGGAAGTTGCGGCACCAGCAGCACCGGAAGATGTTCAGCAAGAGCAGATAGCGGAGCCGGTAAAAGCGGAGCAACCTGCGAGTGTAGAGACACCGAAAGCAGAAACAGACGCACCCTCTGATGTGGCGAGCAAAGATGTAGCAGCCCCGGAAGAGCAGGCGGCTGCCGAAAAAGCCGAGCCGAAAAAGGCTCCGGAACCCGAACCGACGCCCGCTCCGGCAGATATGCCAATACCGCCTCCTGAAGGTGAGAACAAAGGCCGTAAGCCGAAGAAGAAGAAAGAAGCGGTTCGTGGGCGTGGTGATGATGCTGAAGACGGAAAGCCTAAGAAAAAGCAGGCTGGGCATCGTGGGCCGCGTAACCGTCCGGCGGATGCGATCGCGGAAGACGACGACAGCAGCACCCTGCGTAAGCCGCTGCGAGCGAAAAAGAAACCCAAAGAGAAGCGTCATGGCTTCGAGAGGCCGACCAAACCAATGGTCAGAGAAGTAGAAGTTCCTGAAGTGATTACCGTTGGCGATCTTGCCCAACGAATGGCCGTTAAATCCGGTGATGTTATCAAGGTTCTGATGGGCATGGGTGTGATGGCAACCATCAACCAGCCCCTGGATCAGGAAACATCGACTCTGGTCGTTGAAGAACTTGGTCACACAGCCAAACCTATCAGCGACGATGCTTTTGAGCACGAAGTGCTCAGCGAGTTCAAAGTGGACGGCAAGGAAAAAACCAAGCGCGCTCCGGTTGTGAGTGTGATGGGTCACGTCGACCATGGTAAAACATCGCTGTTGGACTACATTCGCCGTACCAAGGTTGCCTCGGGTGAATCCGGTGGCATTACCCAGCATATCGGTGCGTACCACGTAGAAACCGATCACGGTATGGTCTCGTTCCTGGACACCCCAGGCCACGCGGCATTCACCGCGATGCGTGCCCGGGGTGCCCAGTGCACAGATATCGTTATCCTGGTGGTCGCATCAGATGATGGTGTTATGCCGCAAACCAAAGAAGCGGTACTGCATGCTCGCTCGGCCGATGTGCCTATCGTTGTTGCCATCACCAAGATGGATAAAGAGCAGGCTGACACAGACCGTGTGAAGAACGAGTTAGCAGCGATCGATGTTATCCCGGAAGAATGGGGTGGCGATGTTCAGTTTGTGCCAATCTCTGCGCATTCGGGAGAAGGTGTTGATACGCTTCTTGAGGCGATTCTTCTGCAAGCGGAGATTCTTGAGCTTCAGGCTTCGCCTGACGCACCTGCCAACGGTGTTGTTGTTGAGTCCAGCCTTGAGCGCGGGCGAGGATCTGTCGCGACTGTGCTGGTCCAAAACGGCACTTTGAAGCGGGGCGACATGGTTGTGGCAGGCTCCTACTTCGGTAAGGTCCGTGCAATGACTGACGAAGCCGGCAAGCAGGTTAAAGATGCAGGCCCATCTATTCCGGTTGAGATTCTTGGCTTGAATGGTACGCCGAACGCTGGTGACGAATTCTTCGCAGTAGCGGATGAACGCAAAGCTAAAGAATTGGCCGAGTATCGTCATATTCGCGAGCGCGAGCAGCGTTTGCAGCGGGCACAAGCGGCTAAGCTTGAGAACCTGTTCGAGAACATGGGCAAAGACGAGGTTAAGACTCTCAACGTTGTCCTCAAAACGGACGTGCGTGGCTCTCTTGAGGCGATCAATAAATCGTTACGGGATCTGGGTAACGACGAAGTTCAGGTTAAGATCGTGTCCTCGGGCGTCGGTGGTATTGCAGAAACAGACGTAAGCCTTGCTATGGCAACCAACGCCGTTATCTTCGGCTTCAACGTGCGTGCCGATACGGCCTCAAAGCGTTTGGTTGAGCAAGAAGGTCTGGATCTGCGCTACTACAGCATCATCTATAACCTGCTGGACGATGTGAAAGCAGCGTTGACAGGCATGCTGGCACCTGAGTTCCGCGAAGACATTATTGGCATTGCTGACGTTCGCGATGTGTTCCGCTCACCTAAGTTCGGCCAGGTTGCTGGATGCATGGTGACGGAGGGCAACGTATACCGGAACAAACCGATTCGTGTACTGCGTGACAACGTAGTGATCTTTGAAGGCGAGCTGGAATCTCTGCGCCGCTTCAAGGACGACGTTCCTGAGGTTCGTAACGGTATGGAATGTGGTATCGGTGTTAAAGGCTACGATGTGAAGGTTGGCGACCAAATCGAAGTCTTCGACCGAATTAGAGTCGAGCGTAAGCTCGAGTCTACGGGGGCCTAATGGCAAGGGAGTTCAGTCGTATTGATCGCATTGGCGATCAGATGCAGCGTGAGCTTGCTCAGCTGATTCAGCGAGAAGTCAAGGATCCGCGGTTAGGCATGGTCACGGTGAATGCAGTCAAGGTCAGTCGTGACCTTGGCTACGCCGATATCTATGTCTCTTTGCTGACAACTGAAGAACTAACTGCTGAGTCACCCGAGGCACAGCAATCTGTCGCGGTGCTGAACAAGGCCGCTGGGTTTCTCCGTGGCCAAGTGGGTCGAGCCATGAAGCTGCGGGTTGTGCCTCAGCTTCGGTTCCACTTCGATACGCTTCAGGGTTACAGCCGCAGAATGGACAGTCTTATTCGTGAAGCGGTGGGTGATAAGCCCGCCGTTAAGCGGAACGACGATAACCAGAATGATCCGGAGTCAAACGATTGAGTCGCAGACGTAAAGGCCGTGTTGTTAATGGCATTCTGGTCATCGACAAGCCGGCGGGTATTACCTCTAACGGTATCCTGCAGGAGGTCAAGCGCCTTTATGGCGCCGCCAAGGCGGGCCATACCGGGGCCCTGGATCCCATAGCAACCGGGGTTTTGCCCCTGTGCTTCGGTGAGGCTACAAAGTTCTCGCAGATGATGCTGGATAGCGACAAGGCCTACATTGCCACTGCGCGGCTTGGCGAGCGCACTGAAACCGGTGACACCGAAGGCGCTGTGGTTTCGCAACGGCCTGTACCTGACGGTTTAACCGCAGAGGTGCTCGAGCCAGTGCTTGAGCAGTTCCGCGGTAATATCCAGCAGGTGCCCTCCATGTACTCCGCACTTAAGCACAAGGGACGCCCGCTTTATGAGTACGCCCGCGAGGGCATTGAAGTGGAGCGTCCGGCGCGCCCGGTAACCATTTACTCCCTCGAGTTTCTGGACATTCGTGAAAACGAAATGGATATCGCCGTAAAGTGCACTAAGGGTACGTATATTCGCTCACTCGTTGAAGATATTGGCGAAGTGTTGGGTTGCGGTGCGCATGTAATTGCGTTGCGGCGCACACTAGCTGCTGGATTCACGCTAGCCGATGCCCACCCAGTGCCGGATCTCGAGGCGATGCGTGAGCGCGGCGAGAGCCTGGATGGCCTGTTGGTTGCTCCTGATGCAGCACTTTCGATGTTCCCGGAGCACCGCCTGAGTGGCCAGCCTTTGGTGTCGATATTGAACGGACAACCGGTTAGAATACCGGGCCGAGCCTTCGAAGGCTTCGTGCGCATTTATGGCAACGAAGGCTTCGTGGGGCTGGCAGAAGCATTGCCAGAAGGCGAGGAAACCCAATTGGTACCTCGTCGCTTGGTAAGTAACAGCGATAAAAACTAGTTATATCGCTGTATAGCCGGGCTGTAGAGATGCGCGGTTCGGCCGGATTTAATCGCATCGCAAACATGAGGTGAGTTATGGCACTTTCTGCCAATGAAAAAGCACAGATCGTTCAAGATTATCAGCAAGCTGATGGCGACACCGGCTCCCCAGAAGTGCAAGTTGCACTGCTGAGCGCCAACATCAACAAGCTGCAGGGTCATTTCAAGATCAACAAGCAGGATCACCATTCCCGCCGTGGTCTTATCCGGATGGTAAACCAGCGTCGTAAGCTGCTGGACTATCTTCGCAAGAAGAGCGGTGACCGTTACCTGGAGCTGATCAAGCGCCTGGGTCTGCGTCGCTAATCTGGTCTATGACCTGACGGCGGCCTTCGGAGTTGTTCCGTTGGCCGTCACCAGCCGGCGGGTTCCTTAAGGGACCTGCCGGTTGTGCTTTTCAGCACCGCATTGTGTAATTCAGTGAACTTGGGATTTCCTGTCGTATTGGGAAGCCGAAATTGATAGCAGGTTGTTGAAAGCCCGGGCGGTACGCGGTTAGAGCGTACCAGTTGCCTGGCCGGGGTTTTGCAACAGCCTGTTAGCTTTCAGGCGGGGTACCCTCAGGGTCACACCACTATCATTCTGAACAGATAACGCAGGAGTTCGTTGTGGATCTGCAACCGCGTAAAAAATCATTTGAGCTGGGTGGCGAAACCGTCACTCTGGAGACGGGCCGTGTTGCCCGTCAGGCTACCGGTTCCGTTCTTGTCACTGTGGGTGATATTTCGGTTCTGGGCACCGTTGTTGGTGCCAAGGAAGCCAAGCCGGGTCAGCCTTTCTTTCCGCTGACTGTTAACTATTTCGAAAAAACCTATGCCGTGGGCAAAATCCCGGGTGGCTTCTTTAAGCGTGAAGGGCGTCCTTCCGAGAAAGAAACCCTGACATCCCGTTTGATCGACCGACCGATTCGTCCATTGTTCCCGAACGGCTACATGAACGAAACGCAGGTTATCTGTACGGTTATGTCGTCCAGCAAGAACCAGGACCCTGATATCGCCGCGATGCTGGCTGCTTCCGCCGCTTTGTCGATTTCGGGTATTCCGTTCGCCGGCCCAATCGGTGCCAGCCGTGTAGGTTACACTGACGAGAAGGGGTATTTCCTGAACCCTAGCTTTGAAGACCTTGGCACGTCCCAGCTAGACATGGTTGTTGCCGGCACTGAAGACGCCGTTCTGATGGTTGAATCTGAAGCCAAAGGCTTGAGCGAAGACCAGATGCTGGGTGGCGTGCTGTACGCCCACCAGGAAATGCAGGCAGCCATTACCGCCATCAAAGAATTTGCTGCCGAAAACGGCAAGCCTCGCTGGGATTGGCAGCCCGCCGCTGAAAACACCGAGTTGTTGGGCGCAATCAAGTCTGAGTTTGCCGGCGCTATCGAAGAAGCTTATGGCATTCACGACAAGATGGCACGCTACGCTCGTCTTGGTGAGATCAAAACGGCAGCCGTTGAAAAACTGGCAGGCGAAGAAGAAGGCCAGCCTTCCGCTGACGAAGTCAAAAAGAACTTCGGAAAAGTTGAGAAGACCGTTGTTCGCCAGCAGGTTATCGATGGCAAGCCACGTATTGATGGTCGTGATAACAAAACGGTCCGTCCGATCGAAATCGAAGTGGGCATTCTGCCGAGCGTTCACGGCTCTGCACTGTTTACCCGTGGTGAAACTCAGGCGATTGTTACCACTACCCTGGGTACGTCACGCGATGTGCAGACTATCGATGCACTGGAAGGCGAGCGTAAGGATCCGTTCCTTTTCCACTACAACTTCCCTCCGTACTCTGTGGGTGAAGCCGGTCGTGTTGGTACACCTGGCCGTCGTGAAGTGGGGCATGGTCGTTTGGCCAAGCGGGGCGTGATGGCTGTTATGCCAACGATGGATGAGTTCCCGTATGCCATTCGTGCGGTGTCTGAAATTACCGAATCCAACGGCTCCAGTTCCATGGCGTCTGTTTGTGGTTCAAGCTTGGCGTTGATGGACGCTGGTGTGCCGCTGAAGGCACCAGTAGCCGGTATTGCTATGGGGCTGGTTAAGGAAGGTGACAAGTTTGCCATTCTGACCGACATCCTGGGTGATGAAGACCACCTGGGCGACATGGACTTCAAGGTAGCCGGTACTAAAGACGGTATCACTGCTCTGCAGATGGACATCAAGATCCAGGGCATTACTGACGAGATCATGGAGCTTGCTCTGGAGCAGGCTCACGGAGCCCGTCAGCACATCCTGGGCGAGATGAACAAGGTTATCTCTGAGTCGCGCACCGAGCTTTCTTCGCGCGCTCCGAGCATCACCGCGATCAAGATCAACCCAGAGAAAATCCGTGATGTGATCGGTAAGGGCGGCTCTATGATCCGTTCTATCTGTGACGAGACCGGTGCATCTATTGATCTGGATGACGACGGTAACGTGAAGATCTACGCAGATAACCAGGAAGCGGCTCAAGCAGCGGTTAACCGGGTTAAGGAAATTACTGCAGAGATCGAAGTGGGTGCTATCTACAAGGGTCGCGTTGAGCGCATTGTAGATTTCGGTGCCTTTGTTAACATCCTGCCTGGCAAGGATGGTCTGGTGCACATTTCCCAGATTTCCGATCGCCGGATTGAGAATGTAACTGACGAGCTGAGCGAAGGTCAGGAAATTCTGGTTAAGGTTTTGGATGTAGACAACCGTGGCCGTGTGAAGCTGTCCATGAAGGAAGTTAAGGAAGGCGAGCAGCCGACTGACTTCACTGACTGATAGCTAGCAGCTACTAAAAACCCGCCTTTTCTTTGGATTGGCGGGTTTTTTGTTTTCCGGGCTCTAGTTCGGGGATGGCAGGTATTGGGGAGGGCTTTTCAAAACACGCTGTGAATACTTCCCTGTACGCTTGGCTCCGCACAGTTTTGAAAAGCCCTCCCCAATACCTGCCGCCTGCAAGCTTAATACTTGCCCAGAAACTCCAGCACATCCTCCTTATAGGCAGGAATAATAAACGTTGCTGCGTGGGGTGTATCCGTCTGCAGGAATTCTTTCGGTTCAGCAGCGGCCTCATAGAGTTCTTGGCCGTGGTGAAAGGGGATGATGCCGTCGCGGACGCTGTGAATGATCATGAGGGGTACGGGGCTGACGTTGGCAATCTGGTCTACGCCTTCGTACTCGTCTGGGATCGTCCAGCTGAGAGGGGTCTGAAAGGGCCAGGTGAGCCAGAAATTGGAGAGTTTCTCTCTGGCTATGCCGCGGAAGCCGGAAAAGGTGCCGTCTAGAATCACGCCGGTGAGTTCAGGTGCTTCGTTTCGTTGTACCCACTCGCTTGCAAGGGTTAACCCTAGAGCACCGCCTAGGCTTTGGCCGAGGATAAATACAGGCGTGTTCTTGGTGTTTCGCTGACTGGTTAGCCACCGCAGGCCGGTTTCAGAATCGTGTAGGGCGCCTTCTATGTCTGGTGCGCCGGTGGATTTTCCGTAGCCTCGGTAGTCGATGGTGAATACGTTATAGCCTTCTGCAGGCAGCCAGGCGACGTTGAGTAGGTGGCTGCTGATGTTCTGGGCGTTGCCATGGAGGAAATAAACGGTGCCGTTGGGCTGACCTTTCGCCGGCAGCCACCAGCCGTGGAGGGTCTCGCCGTCGGCAGTGTCTAGGTAGATATTCTCGTAGTCCAGATTAAGACGGTCTGGCGTTATGTAGGTGGTTTGGTCTGGGTAGAAAAACAGGCTGCTGCAGCCGCTTTGCAGTAGCGCAGCGGCTGAGAGAACCAGAGCCAAGATGGGTGTTTTAAACTTGGTCCTGTTTAGAAGTACGCGTGCAGACCGGCTTGCCATGTGCTTTGGTACCTATCGTAGTGATCTTCTCGAGTGAACTCGGTAAACAGGCTAAATTCACGGCCTATGTGCCAGTTGGCTTTCGCGTATAACTGGTCTTGTCGGTGCTGGCTGCTGACGATCCAGGCCTTGGTTTTTACACCGCCGGAAAAGCTGAAGTGGTTGTTTTGGTGCAGCAGGCCGATGTCGACGCCAGGTGCGGCATCGTAGCCGCGGCGCAGGTCGTCATCGATTTCCACATCAGCGGTGGCAATGGCGAAGGCTTGAGTTCGTTGGCCTAGGCTCCAGCTGCCACCTGCACCGCCTTCCAAATAGGGCGCTAAGACTCGTTTGTTGCCAGTGTCTGTGCGGCGGCCGCCAAAGCCTACTTGCCAGGATAATGGCGAGAAGAACGAATTCCTCGGGCTCAGGGAGCGAATTTCAACAGCGGTGAGCTGTTCCACTTGCAACTCGTTGTTGTCGGTGTAGTAGCGGGCATCTAACCGAAGAAACTGCAGCTGGGCACCACTGCGGTAGCCCGCAGGCGGGTCTAGCATGTCGTGGTATGCCGGCCGGAGAGTTAGCTGGGTGAATTCACGGTGTGCCAATTGGCCTGTGCCGAGGCTCACACGAAACGTATCGTGGCCCTGATCGTCACGTACGCGTGGCTCTGGTGGTGGTTGAGGAGGTGCAACGCCATTGATTTTGCTGCGTTCCCGTAACAGTTTATGCGATAGCGGAGCAGCAATCTTTCTTGGCCAATTGTCTGCTTCGCTGCGGTAGCGGACATAGTCGTACGTAGCGTCAAGCAAGAGAGCTCGCTCCCCAGGCCTAAGAGCCAGCACTTCCTCGCTGCCTGGATCTACATAGCCATTGGCGATAGCGGCTGCGAGTGTCTGGTGGTCACTGGGAAGATTTGACAGGTTATAGGCTACGGATGTGGCCGCAGATGGCCGATAATTGACATCTTCAACCAGGTCTTTATCGATTACCCAGCGCACCGTGTCTGAAGGAATGGCGTGGGTCTTTACGTTGCCCAGAAGATCTGTGCCGGGGCGGGCTACGTCGATAAGCGCGAGCAGACGGTAGGCGCAGTTTTCATCAAAAAAGTAGTAGTCGAAGTTGTGATCCCGTATCTCCCAGGCATGGGCCAGCATGAAGTCTACTTCCTGCTGAGTCAGGTTCAGTTTGTATTCCCACAGGTCTCGATGCTCAATGTCGGAGTAGAGTCGGATCTTCTCGTAATAGGGTTGCACGGTCGTGATGCCAGGGTAACCTCCAAAAATGCCTCGATAAGCAAACAGCAGTTCGCTATCGTGCGCCGCGGCATCGGCTGCGTAAGAAATAGTGCTGGCAAGCAATAGGTTGGTTTCTTCATCTTCCTGCGGCGGATCGAGCCTCAGGAAAGTGTGGCCGAACATCGATGACGGACTGTTGAGGTACGAGGCAGCAAATACCAGGGAGACGCTCTCTGTATTAAGGGTTTTCGTCCACTCCTCGTACTTCGGGCAGTCTACAGCTTTCGCCGGCAGGTCAAGTTGTTCGCGAAGCCAAGAGTCCCGCGCGGGGAATCGGCATTGCGCGTGGTCGTCGCCACCTCCTGGTTGCTGTATGGCTTCCAGCGTTGCCTCCAATTCCGCCTTCGGAGACGTCTTGCCCTCCTGGCTGAGAAAATACGCTGGGTCATCAGCTTGGCTGGTGTAGCCACTGCCAAATCTATGTGGCTGGTAGTGCACCAGTGTGAGCCAGGCGGGGTCCAAATGCAGTGGCTTTTCCGTGGTTTGAGCCTGTAGCGGTAAACTGGCGATTAGCCAGAGCAGAACTGGCCCTATGCGAAGCGAGTTGCCCATGGGTACGTGTGGTTTCCGGTCGGGTAGGGAGGATTATTCGGGGGAGTGCGCCATCCTTGGCGCTCGTGCGTCCCGGCAACTCAGCTATTAGGCCGCTACGTATTTGCTCAGCGACTCATCTTTCTCCAGCAGAGCGACGATGGCATCTACTGCTTCGTTAGACGTGGTGTCTGCGTTTGGGAAGATTGCTGCGAAGTTGTCCTGCATAACCTGGCGGAACGCACCACGGTCTGCATTTTCAACGCCCAGAAGAACCGCTACGGTTTCTAGGTTCTCGCCATTACCGCGAGACATGTCGCGGGCTACCTTGTCGATGTTGCTATCCATGTACATGGCCATGGATTGCACAGACTCGTTGGTCTCGCAACCCAGGGTGCCTGTGGACATGCCAAACGTCTGGTTACCAAACGAACCGTTGGTTGTTGCTGCCAGAACGTGAGGGGCAATACCGGATTGCTCTTTCCAGATCATAGCGCCCACGCCGCAGCCCGGCTGTGCAAACGCCATGGAAGAGGCACCTAAAAGAATTGCACCTGCGATTAGTTTTTTCATTATCCACTCCTTTGTATGTTTATACTTGGTCGCAAAATTCGTTCAGCCTGCCGAGCTGCTGGCTGAACGTGAACGGCTCTGAAGGGCTCCTGTGGAAACAGGAATAAAGACCGTTACGTTAGTATAGTGCAGAATTGGCAGCGCCAAGTCTATATCTCTGCGAGCATTTGAATTCTGAAATATTACCCGCCCAGATAAGCGTTCTGCACGTCCGGATTAGCCAGTAAATTCTTGCCTGTGTCGTGCAAGCGAATTTTGCCCGTCTCAAGCACATAGCCTCGATCGGCTAGGTGCAGCGCCTGGTGGGCGTTCTGCTCCACCAAAAACACCGTAATCCCCTCTTCCCGCAACTGGCCGATGATCTCAAAAATCTGCTTGATGATCAGCGGAGCCAGCCCTAGAGAGGGTTCATCCAGAATGATCATGGTGGGGCGACTCATGAGCGCCCGTCCGATTGCCAGCATCTGCTGTTCGCCGCCAGACATGGTGCCCGCGCGCTGCAGTTCACGTTCTTTTAGGCGTGGAAAGAGCTCATACACGTGAGCTTGGCTATCTCGAATCTCTGCTTTGGTATTGAAAAATCCACCCATGTGAAGGTTTTCTTCAACCGTTAGGCCAGAAAATATTCTGCGCCCCTCAGGCACTATCGCTAGCCCCGAGCGCATGATCTGCGCGGTGGGATCGTTTGTGATATCACGGCCTTGCAGGATTATGCGCCCGGAAGTGGCCTGTGGGGTTCCGCACACGGTCATTAGCAGGGTGGTTTTTCCTGCGCCGTTGGCGCCAATCAGTGAGACGATTTCGCCTCGGTTAACCTCAACAGAAACACCGTGCAGGGCTTCAATCTTCCCGTAATGGGTGTGGACATCTTCTAGTACAAGCATGCTCATGTTTAGGCCTCGCCCAGGTAGGCTTTGATCACGTCGTCGTTCTGGCGGATTTCTTCTG
>JBQCZX010000077.1:0-18548 GCA_052089485.1 Marinobacter sp.
GGGGACCTCTACCATGTCAAGGTAGCGCTCTAACCAACTGAGCTATGGTCCTGCAATCTGCAACGGGGCGAAATATACTGACTCCTGTGTTTTTGGTCAACCTCTTTTATCCAGTTTCTCTTTTTCTCAGCGAGGCTTTAATGGCTTTGCTCAGTGCGCCCCAGCGGTTAACGATCAATGCGGCGAAAATAAGCCCGCATCCGGCTAGCTGCATGGGAGTCATTGTTTCGTTGAACCATCCGGCTGCAAACAAAGATACCCAAACCGGCTCAAGCACCAGAATCACGGCCCCATGGCTGTGGCTGGACAAACTTTGGGCATAGGTTTGCACCAGGAAGCGCCCAGCGGTTCCCACAATAGCGCTGGCGAGAACCCACCAGATTAACATTGGTGGAGGATTGCTGAACGTCGGCAGCCAGGGTTCTAGCACTAACGATTCAGCCAACGTAACCAGCCCGACTGTAAGCAGTGCTATTGTTGTTAGAGGTAGCGCAGGAACTCGGTGTTTTTCGATTGTTTCACCTGTGCGGCTAATCACTGTTCGCTGATTAGCGGCACGGGTGTTCAGGGTGAAAAACAGGGCGAAGATTGTTGCCGCCATTACGAAAAATATTTGGCCAACCTCCGGTTGAAATCCGTTGCGAAGGGAGAGCAAGGCTAACCCTGCTATGGCCACTGGTATGGCAAACCAGGTACTTGCTGGCTGCACTTCTTTGAAAATGATGCGAGCGATAACCGGAACAATCACCACGCCAAGGCTGGTGATAAAGGCGCCTTCGCCCATACTGGTGATATGAAACAAGCCCATCACCCAAAAACTCATCGCAACGCCGAATACTAACCCAACGCCTACACCGCGCTTGAGCTGATCCCCACTCAGGCGCGCCAGCGGTCGCCACGCGATCAAGACCAAAAAACCGCCCGCGATTAAAAACCGCAGTGCCATAAACAACAGGGGAGGCATCAGTAACACAGCTTCTTTGGAGAAAATCCAGCTTATGGCTGCAAGCAGGGTTACGATGACAAGAAGAAGGTCAGATTTGTGAGCATCAGACATTGGCTAGGACGTTACCAGAGGCAAGAAAATGACATTAGCCACACAATGTATAGTTAGCGAACTAAAAAAGGAAGACGGCTCATCCATGAGCGGGTAAATTTTGATACACACCTCTTTGCAAGATTGCTCGTAAAGAGGCCTGCCGAGTTAGTTGTTAAATGTGGTGTACACAAGGGTAGACATGTCGGTCTGGGCAGACACAGGCACCTCAATGTACTGATTCCCGGAGCCCCAGAGCTTCCACCAAGGTCGTTGGTTGTAGCTTCGGCTGGCAAAGTCGACCTGTAGGCCGTTCAGGGTAGTGTTGTTGACGACCGGCACCGAGATGTTACCGGTTTCCGAGCCCAGTACACCGCTGTGGCTTGCGCCCTTGTTCATCAACACAGGGTAGTGGTTGTAGTACAGGCCAGCAGGGCCATTCTGGCTGGTCACTTTGCCAGCGAGGCTGAGATTGTTAGAGCATGAATCAATACCCTGCGCAGACGTGGCTCCGCAGGCAGAGTGGGTGGGTACAACGCCATCGTCTTTACCAGAGATAAATGGTTTGGTGATACCGCCGTAGGATGAGCCACCTGCCACGAACCGAAGCCGAGGAATAGAGTTGGGGCTCAGGGCCAGGTTTCTGGCCGCGTTGGTTTGCAGGTCATTCACTACGCCCAGTTTTTCCGGTGAGGGCTCTATACCTGTGAAGGCTTGCACCGCAGCACGTAAGCCCCAGTTGTACCAAGTAGGGTTATACGCGAGGCTCATGGCGAGGTTAGCCAGCTCGGTTCCACCACCGGCGCCAGAGTAGTCTATGGATGCCAGAATTTTCAACGGAGGCAATCCTTCGTTCTGTAACCAACGAGCCTGGTTCTCTAGTAGATAGCGGGTAACAAGGTCACCGGTGGAGTGCGACACAACGATGCAATACTCAGTGCATAGCCCCTGCTGACTGATTTCACGGATCTGCTCATAGGCCCGTTGCGCAATGGTGCCCTCAACCCTGCCATCGCTTGGCCAGTCAATACGGGCTTCTGAGCGGGATAACCAGAATGTCTGCCAATAATCCTCACCCGCGTCTTTGATCGCCTGCAGGTTGGCGGGTGGAATTGCAAGATCCTCCTGCTGGAACCCATGAACTAATATAACGTTGTGCCCGGCAAGCTGTGCCTGGGCGGTTCCGGCCATCATGCTGCTGGCGAGCGCTGAGGCCAGGGCAATTTTACAGACATTTCGGGTTGTTTTTGTTGTCATGATTGCTCCGTTTTGCTTGGTTATTGTTGTGGTACCTCAGAACTTGTTAGCCAGCTGTTTTAGCAGGGCTGCACGTTGTTCTGATTCGGGATTTGCCGCCGGTGTGTCATCAAGATCATCAAGATTTGGCGGCTCAAAGTCGTATCCGTCATCCGGTCCGAAAGCATAATGGGTGTGGTCGCCGGGCCGGGCAGGCAACTGCCGTATCTGTAAGTTGCGCAGCTGGAGCTTTCCGTTGAACGATTTGTTGGCAAGCACCGTCCCATGAGCTTTTAGTGAGAGGGTGTCTGATGTGCGGTCGAGTCGCTTCTCAGCTTGTAGCTGAGCCACAGGTTGCTGCCCGTTATACAGCTGGGCAGATAACGCATAGAAACCGGATTCCTGCGGCGAGAAGCTGACGGGAATAACCAGGTTATTGTTACTCAGGTAGGTATCTTCCAAACCCTCAAAGTCGCCAAGATAGGGTTCGATGGTAAGGCTGGAAGCGTGCCGCACAGGTTTTCCATCAACGGTTGCTTCCACAATAAGCCGGTATTCTCCGGGCTCTTTATCGGTGGTCAGGCTGCCTTGGTAATAACCTGTCTGGTTATCCTGCTCCAGTGTTGTGCTTCCGGCGGACGCTCTGGATTCGGTGCGCTCAAGAGTCGCCTGAAGCGACGACCCCATCACTTGAGGGCCTTGAAGCGCGGCGACAACAAGGATGTCCTCACCTCTGGTAAAACGGAACTTATCGAGTGTAACGGTAAACTGACCGCCGTTTTCCAGGGGCAGTGTCACAGGCTCGTAGCGATTGCCGTGGTATCCCTCGGCTTGGGCTTGAGTTAACGGCACTGACCAGGGTGGATAGCGAGCGGACTGAGCATATTGGTCTGCTACTTTGGTCAGCATGAACCCGATCGGATTATTCGAGGGCGGTTTTTGCTGAAAGCTCGCAGCTGCTTGAGGGCGTTCAGGTGGAAAGCTTTGCTGGTTGGATGTGTACTGACTTCCATTTTCTACAGTTGTTGTGTTCCAGCTAAAATCGAAACCGTTGTCTTCTGACAACAGATACCCAGTGCCGACCACAATGGAGGCTGCGGTTATACTGACCACGAGCACTTTTCCGAGCATTTATCTATCCCTCGCAATACCACTCAAAACCGGCCAGAATCTTTTATCGCCTCAATGCCAAATCTCATTTTTACCTCATCCCCCACCAAGGCAGGGTCGAGTCCATAGGTCATGCCCCACTCGCTGCGCTTGAGTGTTGCTTCAGCGCTGATGCCCAGAGTGTATTCCTCATGGCCAATGGGGTATTCGGCAGCCTTGTTCAGGGTAACGTCCAACTCGACCGGTTTTGTTTGCCCAAGCATGTTCAAATCCCCGGTGACTAGCCCGGTGGATTCCCCTGTCGGTTCAAAGTTAGTTACCGTGAATGTGATGTCTGGATACTTGCTGCTGTTCAAAAAGTCTTTGCCAGTGACATGGTCATCGCGTTCTTCGTGATTGGTGAATACATTTTTACTTTTGAAAGTGAGCTCGCCGGATATCAATTTCCGGGTTTCGTCGTCGTAAACGAATTCGCCTTCGACCTTCCGGAACATTCCCATTACCGGGGCGTAGCCAATGTGCATGATTTCGAAGACCATCGAGAAATGCTCATCATCCAGCTCATATTTGGCGGGAGCGGCATTTGCGACGTTTACCAAAAATGCCAACGAGAAACAGGCAAGAAAAGCCGGTGTCAGAAAAAAGGATTTAGACCGTTGCATGATGAAATCTCCTTTCGTATAGCCAGTACACGTCCGTCATAAACGACCAGGCGAGTAACAGTAGGGCGGTTGCCAGTGTAAGGCTGGCGAACTTGGGTGGGACAGGTGGAAGGATGGCGACCATCAAGGTAACTATTTGCCAGACGCAGATGGTTTTGCGCCGGAAACTGTCTGGCAATGGACGGTTCAGCCAGCCCAGCACAGACGTAGCAACGACAAACAAGTAGCGCATAAGGCCGAGTGCGAGAACCCAAGTACCGGCTTTACCACTCGCCGTGACGGCTATGCATAAACCCAGAATCAACAGCGCATCCATTTCCATATCGAAACGGGCGCCGAAAGCACTGGCTGAGTTGGTTGCCCGGGCAAGCTTGCCATCCAGACCGTCGAGAACCAGCGCAATGAGAGCACCAATGGCGTAAATCCAGAGTGCGTAGGTCGCTGAGGGAGGGGCAGAGATAAATGGAGCACTGGCTACCAGAGCAAGAATCAGACTACTCCGAAAGAGGGTCGCGCGATTTGCCCAGCCAAAATCTTTATCTCGGGGCCAGCGCGTGACCACGGCAATACAGATGAAACCATAAAGCAGGGTTGCGATGAATAACATCGGCAAGGATGATGAGTACAGTTTGGCAGCAGCAAGCAACCACAATGAGCTTAATGCCGCCCCCCAGAGCAAATCAGCCCAAGGCGGTATTACGAAAGGTTTTCGCTGCCTTTCAAAAACCATAACTTAGCTCCAGCGTGTAGGGTTCAATAAACAGCCTTCAGGCGTCAATCGGTGCCGAGCAAATATTAATCAGTATAGTTTCTAGAACACGTTATAGCATACGACACGGAAATTTTTTCAGAGGAGTGCAAGATGAGTTCCGGTTTCAGCTATTCATCAGAACACTCCATCTCCCGGGCATTCTGGATAATTGGGCCCAGGGAAGGTTGTCTTCTAGATGCACCTATAACCGCTGGCCAGGCGGACACCAACGAGCCATGGGTGGTTGTGCAAACGCTATGGTCCGGTGTCAGCCGGGGTACGGAATCTCTGGTATTCAACGGTCGGGTTCCCGAAAGCGAATTCGATCGTATGCGGGCCCCATTTCAAGAAGGGGTGTTTCCATGGCCGGTGAAATACGGGTATGCCAATGTTGGGCGGGTGCTTGAAGGGCCGGATGAGCTCATTGGTAAAATGGTGTTTTGCCTTTTCCCTCATCAAGAGCGCTACTCGGTGCCGGCCAGCGCGGTGACACCCATTCCCCCTGGAGTTCCGCCGGAGCGGGCCATTCTTGCAGCGAATATGGAAACCGCCATCAACGGCCTCTGGGACGCCATGCCTGCAGTAGGTGATCGCATAGCGGTTGTTGGCCTCGGGGTGGTAGGTCTTCTCGTTAGTTGGCTTGCCAGCCGTATTCCGGGAACACGGGTTACGGCGATCGATACCAATCCTGCCCGGGCAATGGTTGCAAAGGCTATGGGACTCGCATTTGCGACCGGGACTTCAGCAGACGATCACGATTTGGTTGTCCACGCCAGCGGTCATGAGTCGGGCCTGGAAGCTGCGCTTAGCCTGGCCGGGCAGGACGCAACCCTGCTTGAAATGAGCTGGTATGGAGATACATCGGTTTCGATACCTCTTGGGCGAGGGTTTCACTCCCGCAGGCTTACGCTCCGATCCAGCCAAGTTGGCCAGATTCCACCGGCCCGCCAACCCCGATGGACCTATCGTAAGCGCCTTGAACTAGCGCTTGAGTTATTGCAACACGATGTATTGGACCAACTGATCACCGCAGAGACGGTGTTTGAGCAGATGCCCGAGGCCATGAGCCGGATTTTGGCAAACGGCAGTGATACGCTTTGCCATCGCATAAAATACTGAGGTGCTTGTTATGTTTAGTTTAACTGTCCGGGATCACATGATGATCGCGCATAGCTTTAACGGTGAGATCTTCGGCCCAGCGCAAAAAACCCACGGCGCCACCTATGTGGTCGACGTGACATTCGAGCGTAACGAACTTGATAGCGATGATCTGATTATTGATATCGGCCTGGCGTCTGAGGTTCTCAAGCAAGTGTTGAGTGAATTCAACATGAAAAACCTCGATGACATCGAAGACGTCCGTGGCCGAAACACCACCACTGAGTTCATGGCAAAAAAAGTATTCGATCGCATGGCTGCTGCCATTCATGAGGGGCGATTGGGCGAGACGGCAAAAGCCATCTGTGCGTTGAAGGTAACTTTGGCTGAGTCGCACATTGCCTGGGCCAGTTACCATGCCGACATCTGACACGGCCCCGCACTGCAAGGGTCTGAATTTTACGGTCTCGAACTTTGTAGTGCCAGGGGATCCGGGCCAGAACACAGGTGGTTATCGCTACGTACGAAAACTGGTCGAAGCGCTGAATCGAGCTGGCACGACCGCCGAGGTAACGGGGTTGCCGGGCCGGTTTCCAAGGCCTGACTCAATCGCAAAATACGGGATGGACAGCCTGCTCTCTCAGTTTGCTGACGGCTCCTGGGTAATCCTGGATGGGCTTGCGATGAGCGCAATGCCTGACATCCTCGGAAAACACTCCCAACGTTTGCGCCTTGTGGCGCTAATTCATCACCCGCTGGCGGATGAAACCGGGCTAAGCCAGAGCGAGCAGGATTGGTTTTTTGAGCGCGAGAAAAAGGCATTGCAAATCGTTCGGGACGTTTTCACAACAAGCGAATTTACCGCCTCCCGGCTAGCAGATTACGGCGTTACCGCCGGGCGCATTCGAACGGCCGAACCCGGAGTGGAGAGCCCGGCGGGTAACGCGTTGCCGGGCAATACTGAGCTTTCTGGCAAGGCGCATAAAGCCCAGGCCGGTAAGGCGGTAAACGTGCTTTGTGTCGCGCACCTTTCACCACGTAAGGCGCAACACCAATTGATAGATGCTCTTGCCGGCCTGAAGAATCTGGAATGGCACTGCACCCTGGCCGGCTCGTGCGAGCGTGACCCGGCCTACGCGAATGGCATACGGCAGCAGGTTTACGAGTCTGGTCTGGTCGATCGGATTGATCTCGTAGGAGAGGTTGCGGAGCAGCAGCTCGCAGGTCTTTACCGCGAAACGGATCTATTTGTGCTGCCGTCGCTGTATGAAGGCTACGGCATGGTGATTGATGAAGCCCTGGCGGCAAGGCTGCCAATAATTTCATCCGATGGCGGTGCCCTGAAGCATACCGGGAACAGGCCGGGCGTGTTGTTGTACAGGGCGGGGGATACCGATGCCCTGCAAGCGAGCCTAAGAGCATGGCTTAGTGATCCCACGTCTTTGGAACGTGCCGGTGTACTTGCTGCGCGCGAGTCCCGCAATCTAAAGAACTGGTCAGACACGGCGCGCCTATTTTTGCAGGGCCTTAGCTATTTCGACCAATGCCATCGAGACACCTATTTTCCAGAGGAGTGGTTGCAGGCTCGCGAGGCCGCAGATCACCGTGCCCGTTCCGTGGAGCTGACTCAACGGTTAGGTCAGTGGGCAGTGGAGAACGTAAAGAGCGGCCTGATTAAAATCGTTGATATCGGCACGGGTCGTGGCTCAAACGCCGCCTATCTTGCCTCTGTGCTATCTATGCCACAAAAATGGATACTAGTTGATCAGGATGAGTGCCTGCTAGCTGAAGCTGCCCAACGCGGCCAATCACTGAAACTATCCACTGAAACATGGCAACGACGCTTAATGCCGTGGGATTTTCAAGGGTTGCTTCCTCGTGGCACCGGTATTGTGACTGCCTCAGCGCTCATTGATCTGGTTTCTGAGCCTTGGCTGGCGGCGCTTGTGGCCGAAGTGACCTCTAAGCAGGCGGCTATCCTGGTCGTGCTGAGCTACACAGGCCGATTTACGCTTTCGCCCGCCCATAAAGATGACTCGTTGCTTCTAGAGTTGGTAAATCAGCATCAGCATAGCGATAAGGTCGCAGGTGCCGCGCTTGGGCCGGATGCCGCCGCTGTACTTGCGGATAAACTGTCCATCGAGGGATATGAGGTTCAGGTTGCCCAAACGCCTTGGCAACTCAACAGTACGGACGCAAAGCTGGCGACGATGCTCATGGAGGGCTGGGTAGCCGCGGCAAAACAACGAAGCCGGGGTGCTGATGGTGCCAGTGATCGGCTAGACGCCTGGCTTACGGCCAGAAAGCGGCAGCTAGCTATCAGCGAGCTGGAAATTACTGTGTATCATCAGGATGTGCTTGGTTTGCCGCCCGGGAACCCTGTAGAAAAAACAGCCAAACGATCCATATGAACTTGCTTAGCAACACAGGTATTCGCATCGCATTGAAATGGCTGCTGACGGCTCTGATCATAGGTGCGGTAGTATTATTTGTAGATGGCAAAACACTGATTCGCGAAGTTGCCCGTATTCCGCCATCCGCGCTGGTGACCGGGCTTGTGTTAGGTATTGGTCAGGTGTTTTTGTCGGCTTGGCGGTGGCGTTATACTGCCGGCCGTCTAGGCCTTCCGATACCTTATATGCAGGCCGTGCGTGAGTATTACTTGGCAACCTTTACCAACCAGGTTTTGCCTGGCGGTGTGCTAGGTGATGTCAACCGGGCACTTCGTCATGGTGCTGATACTGACAACCGGGCTGCAGCGGCCCACGGTGTGGCTATCGAGCGTTTGTCCGGGCAAGTAGTGCTGGCAGCGGTGGTTTTAACCGGCCTTGCTTGGCTGTCTATCACAGGCAGCATTAATGGTACTGGCGTCACCGGTGCTGATTTTTCGAGCCCTCTTTTCTGGCTGCTAGCAACCGTGGCCGTTATGGTTTTGCTGGGGTGGTTTCTCACACGGAAGAGTAATCGGGTATCGGTTTATGTTGGCACGCTGCGCGGGTATCTAGCCCGGGCGTTGCTGTCCTGGCCTGCGTTACCGATGCAGGTGCTAACCTCTTTGCTTGTGGTGGCAAGCTATCTGGCGGTGTTTCTTGTGTTGGCAAACGGCGCGGATTATCTGAATGATCTGCCCTCAGCAGCTGTTGTCGCGACCTTGTGCAGCCTTCTTCTGCTCAGCATGGTGATACCGGTGACTGTTTCCGGGTGGGGAGTCCGCGAAGGCGCAGCGGTTATGTTGTGGCCCATGGTGGGTTTGCCTGCAGAGCAGGGGGTGGCTTTGAGTGTGGCGTATGGCGCTTTGATATTTGTTTCAAGCTTGCCGGGTGTGCTGTTTCTGTTCAATCCACCTGCGAGGCGGCCCTGAAGTCCAGGTCAAACAGCATGTCGGTGCCCAGATTCACAAATTGAGACGCGGGCCTGAGTGCGTTATCCAGAAAATCAATTTCCGGCAGAGAAAACGCTGGCCTGCCGCTACCGATAATCATGGGCGCGACCATTACATGAAGGCGGTCGAGCATGCCCGCTTGCAGGAACGATGAGACCGTCATGCCGCCACCTTCTACGAAGATTTTTTTCAGGCCAAGATCCGCAAGAACCTCAAGAATGAATTTTGGACCCACCGGCTCCCGTCCATTACCCAGACAGGGGATCTCTGTCACAGAGCTTTGCTCATAGCTGCCATTCACCCCAGGTGTATAGTCGCCCGCCACCAATCGCAGTGTCGGTGCTGCTTCGTCAGTAAACAGTTGGTGGCTTTCAGGCACTCTGCGGTTGCGGTCAATAACAACTCTTACAGGATTTGCACCGCTGGTGCGGCGCACGGTCAGCTGAGGATTATCGGTTGCCGCCGTGCCTGCACCAACAACCACGGCATCTGAAAGCGCGCGAATGCGGTGCAGATGAACAATTCCATCTGCACCATTAATAAACCGGGAATGCCCGGTAACCGTTGCGATACGACCGTCCAGGCTCTGCCCAAGTTGACCGATAACGTGCAGCTGCGCCCCCGCAGCATGTGGTCGACATAAGGGTAAGAAAACGTTCAGTAATGCCTTGGCTTCTTCTGTGGCTGGCAGCAGCAAGCGCCATTCCCCGCTGCTATCCAGCTCAAGCGCCGGCCGTTCGAATCCTGGCTGTGCTAGCGTCACACCCTTGCGGTTCTTCGCTAGCAAAATCAGCCTCCAGGCGGACTCAATATCCAGAGCGTGAGAAGTCATAGGATCCTTGCGTGATTGAGTTTGCCCGGGCGTGCCGTTTATTTCTGCTTTTTGTAGATGTTTTCGTAGACGTAGTTGGTGGCGTCTACAAATCCGTCAATGCTGCCGCAGTCAAAGCGTTTGCCTTTAAACTGGTATGCGAGCACGCAGCCGTTTTGGGCCTGCTCAAGCAGCGCATCGGTAATCTGAATCTCACCATTCTTACCTGCTGGTGTCCGCTCAAGAATATCGAAAATGTCAGGTGTCAGAATATAACGGCCAATGATCGCCAGATTGCTTGGGGCATCTTCTGGTGCTGGTTTTTCAACCATATCGGTGATGCGGTACAAGCCGTCCTTCATCGACTCACCCGCAATAACGCCGTACTTGTGAGTTTCATCGGCAGGCACTTCTTCAATGGCAACAATGGAGCAGCGGAATTGGTTATAAAGTTTGACCATTTGCGCCATAACGCCGTCTTCGCCTTCGCCCGGCCCAACACAGAAGTCGTCCGCGAGCACCACAGCAAACGGGTTATCACCGATCAGGTTGCGGCCACTCAGAATGGCGTGGCCAAGCCCTTTCATCTCAACCTGGCGGGTAAATGCGAAGGTGTTGTTGTCGATCAGGTCACGAATTGACGTCAGCAGATCTTCTTT
Organism: Marinobacter sp.; assembly: GCA_052089485.1. Lineage (GTDB taxonomy): Bacteria > Pseudomonadota > Gammaproteobacteria > Pseudomonadales > Oleiphilaceae > Marinobacter. The sequence goes on from JBQCZX010000077.1 coordinate 10,746, forward strand.
GCCGGACCCTGCAATCTGGTGCTCAAGCTCATAGCTGATGTCGAAATGGTCTTCGATTGCCCGCTTGCCACGCCCCGTTACGAAACCAAACTCATGAACACCAGCTTCGGCTGCTTCTTCAACACCGTATTGAACCAACGGCTTGTTAACCACGGGCAGAATTTCCTTCGGCATCGCTTTTGTAGCAGGCAGGAATCGGGTGCCGTAACCGGCAACTGGGAACAGGCATTTTTTGATCATCACGTTCGTCCTTATAGGCTGGATTTGTAGCCGGTCAGCTGCTTAATTAAACCGGCAGGTTGCATAGATTGTGGCGAGTTTAGCAAGTTATCCGCTCAAATGGAGAGGGTGGGTAGGATTCATTGCGTTTTGTAATCAGCGGTTCAGCCAGGGCGGTTCTAGCAAGATGCCCGCCAAATTTCATATTCTAGATTTAAATGTCGCTATAACCTACTGTTTTCAGGTATGTTAAAATTGTAATTTTTGGCAATTACCACTAGATTCCGGGGTGATCTTTTCTTTAGAATCACCCCGTTGTTTTTTTATGCACCTTATTTCTTAATCGTTCACCCCAATGAGGCTCTCTGTGGGACGCATTCTGCTCGCAGCTCTGATTATTGGCATGATTGCCGGCCAGGCGTCAGCTAACAGTGGCAGATCTTCGGCCAAGTCTCCCTTGTGGGATCTGTATCCATCAGATCTTTTGCAGTCGGTCACCCGATATGTCGCTTCCCATGTTGAGTTTTCTGGCAATTCCAGCCAGAACAGCGACAAGGCGGATGGGCGAATCAATTTGACCAGCGACAATCTACTTTGGTCCCACCACGTACTCGGTCTCGATTTCAGAGATTCGGTTGCCCGCGAGGGCAGTGCCGAATCTACCACCCTTGCCCTGCGTTACTCTTTTCCCCTAGCGGGCAGCGATATCCGGGTTGACCTCGAAAACAGGGATTATTCTGGTGCGGCGAGCGGTTCAGACCAGCGTTACGACATCCGTGGCGAGCGCCGCAACCTTAAAATAACCGGCAACCGCTCTCTCTGGTCCTGGCAAGGCATTGAAGTAGACAGCGTGTTTTCCCACACCAGCGGCACCAGCAGTGAGTTTGAAGATTCCGTTTGGATTGAGAATTCTACTCATCGACTCTCAAGCTTCGGCCTTGAAGGCACAGCCTCACGAGAGTTGATTGGCGGATTTTATGCGGCTACATCGCTAACCGCCGTTGGCGGATTGGATTCTAAAGATGTGTTTAGCGCATCTGGCCGCAGCAGTGACGACGACGGCTTTCACAAACTGGCTATCGCAGCCTCTCTCAGCCGAGAGGTAATGAGCTGGAACGTCGGGCTAAGCGGGCGGTATCAGTTCGCCCCAGATGACTTGCCATCCTCCGAGTATATGGCCATTGCCGGGTCCAACCTTATGCGGGGGTTTAACGGCCAGTCCGTGCGTGTGGCCGAAGGTGGCTGGCTGCGAATCAATGCCCGCAGCCCCGGGTATCACTGGCCCTTTGTATCTGAGCTCAACTCGTCCATTACGTTTTCTCTACTACAGGGTTGGGCTCCATACTCGGCGGCCCAGTCTGATCGTTTTGGCAGCGCAAGCACGGGCGAAATTTCCCTTCAACTCTATTCCAGAGACTTCCGTGCAGACATGAGCGTGGGGCAAATGCTCAACGCTTCCAACACCGCTTTGCTTATGCCCACCAGTCCTGATCTCTCCTTTTCCATTACAGTCGGTATTTGATCGCTGGCTCCCCTTACCAAGATGTCACTTGAGATATGCGGTATGCTCGGTATTACATACGTGGTTGGGTTTACAAGGAGTTTGCTATGTCTGAATCACGGCTGCCCGTGTTTTTTTCTTTTTTTGTTATTCTGATGACTCTTACTGGACACGTTCAGGCGTTCGGGTTTGACGATGTCGCGGACAAAGCCAAAGCGCTAGCCGATGAAGCATATCAGCCGCCAGCACAGGCACCTGACTTCCTCAAAAACCTTGGTTACGCAGACTATCAATCGATCCGTTTCAAGCCCGAAGAGAGCCTTTGGCGTTCTGACAAATCACGGTTTCAGGTGATGATGATTCCTCAGGGCAGCTTTTACTCCCAAACTGTTCAACTCAATGTGGTCGATAGCGAAGGCGTGCGTCCGATCGGGTTTGATAAAACCCTGTTTGATTATCCCAACCTTGAACTGGCGAAACGGATTCCTGCCGATCTGGGTTATGCCGGGCTCAAGTTAACTTACCCCTTATCCGGTAAGGGAGAACAGAATCAATTTCTGGTATTTGGCGGTGCAAGTTACTTTCGTGGCGTGGGTGCAAACAACGCTTATGGGATTTCTGGCCGAGGAATAGCGGTAAATACCGGCCTGCCATCGGGTGAGCAGTTCCCGACATTCACCGAATTCTGGATGGAACGTCCAAAGGCAGATAGCGACGTTATGGTGGTCTATGGCCTGCTAGACGGCCGCAGCTTAACGGGTGCATATCGTTTTGAAATCCGCCCGGGTAAAAGCACGCAAATGGATGTAACTGCCCAACTGTTTTTCCGGGAAGACGTTGAGCAACTGGGCCAGGCACCGCTCACTTCTATGTTTTTCTATGGGGACAATACGTTGCGCCCACGAGGAGAGTGGCGCCCTCAGGTACACGATTCTGATGGCCTACTGATCAACGACGGTAAAACTGGTGAGTGGCTGTGGCGCCCCCTCGTTAATCCGGCTGGCCTGCAGCTGAGCTATCATCATGTACAAGACCTTGATGGTTTCGGCCTGATTCAACGTGATCGTAAATTCGATGATTTTCAGGATAGCGAGGCCCGCTACGACCGCCGGCCAAGTATGTGGGTAAAACCTCTTGGTAACAACGAAGAAGGCTGGGGAGAAGGAGAGGTTGTGCTGGTTGAAATTCCGTCCAGCTCTGAAACCAACGATAACATCGTGGCTTTCTTCAAGTCGAGCCAGCCAGTGAAAGCCCGTGAAAATCGTCACCTCGAGTACTCTGTGACCTTCGGCGAACCCGAAATCACCGAACAACCTAATGGTCAGGCCGTACGTACGTTTATTGGCAACGGCAGAGAGAATGGTGGTTCCGGTGATGCCTTACGACTCATTGTCGACTTTAAGGGCGGTGGGCTTGCAGGGCTTCGTCCGGATGCGACGGTTGTCAGCCAGGTTAGTGGTGGTGAGGGAGTTGAGGTCCTTGAAGAATTTGTTGAGTACATTGAAGTCAGCGATGTGTGGCGGCTGTCGATTCTCGCAAAGCCTTCTGCAGGGCAGCCGCTTACGCTACGAGGCTTTCTGAATAAGGATAACGAACCCGTCACCGAAACCTGGACTTACTTGCTTGGGCCTAAAACAGACCTGCGAGGAAATTAAAAGTAGATTTAACAGGCAGTGAGACGAACATGAACGATATTTCCTTCCAACATGTGTTCAGCCGAGTGTATAGCTATCTGTGCGAAGCAGGTGTCGAAATGAGCAGTGAACGCTGCCGCCAGATGCTGCAGCTTATTGACGATGTTATGGCCGAGATTGATGAAGGTTCCAGTTATACCGACACTGACCGCCGTCAGTTGATCGGTCACCGTTTATTAAAAAGCGTTATGGATCGCCTGCCGGAGTACTTCGCTATTCCCGAGGTGAACATTCCTACAGCGGCACCCCGTTTGTTTAGAGGCAGCATCGGGTATCATAGCCGTGGATAGTGCCGCAACGGGAAGTTCTCTGAAGCACCAGTGGCGAATGGTAGCTAACCTGCGACGGGCTGTGTTGATGTTGTTTGTATTCGGCCAAACCGGTGTGGCGTCCTATTTTCTGCTTTGGGTGCTGCCATATCATGGTGGAACATTGCTGGAACTCGGCATGCTGGCGCTCTTCGCCATTCTTTACGCCTGGATAGCCATCGGGTTCTGGACCGCAGTATTTGGGTTTGTGATCAGGCTGATGGGCGGTGACCGACACTCGATACTCAAGCGCCATACAGATGCAGAGTTGCTGGACACACCACTGGAGAAGACAGCTGTATTGCTGCCCATTTATCACGAGCCTGTGCACTGGACACTCAGCGGGCTTAAGGCTGTGTACCGAGACATTGAACGCACTGGGCAGATAGAACACTTCGAGTTTTACATACTTTCCGATAGCCGAGACCCCGATGTTTGGTTGGAGGAGCAGGTTGCATGGAACAAGCTGGCGAAAGAGCTTGGCGGTGAGGGCAGGATCTTCTACCGTCGGCGGCCGGTGAACCTCAACTACAAAAGCGGCAACGTTGCCGATTTTCTCCGCCGCTGGGGTAAGCGTTGCAAGTATATGGTGGTGCTGGATGCAGACAGCCTGATGACCGGCAGCACCATTGTTCGTATGGTGCGGCTTATGCAGCGTGAGCCCAACGTGGGAATCCTGCAAACCAATCCAAATATCATCAATGGGCAGTCGCTGTTTGCTCGGATTCAACAGTTTGCTAACCGCTTTTACTCCACTTTATTTGCCAATGGTCTGGCAGCCATACAGATGGGGGATGCCGCATTTTGGGGTCATAACGCCATTCTTCGTATCGAGCCGTTCATGAAGTATTGTGGGCTGCGTAAGCTCCCAGGCATCGGAATCTTCGGCGGCCCTATTATGAGCCACGATTTTGTTGAGGCAGCCTATATGGGTCGTGCCGGCTATGAAATTTGGCTAGAGCCAGGCTTGGGCGGCAGCTACGAAGAGTCGCCACCAACCCTGGCCGACGAACTCGCCCGGGACAGCCGCTGGGCCAAAGGCAACCTCCAGCACCTTTGGGTCATGCTGCGGGAGCCGGGATTGCGCTTCGCCCATCGTATGGCTTTTCTCAACGGAATTATGGCTTACGTGGCCTCGCCGTTATGGCTCGGTTTTCTGATTCTTACTACCATTGCGGCGGCCAATATGACGCTGACGCCCATTGAATACTTTCCCGATGGGCATCAAGGGCTTTTCCCTTTGTGGCCTGAATGGCGGCCGGAATGGGCGCTAGGTCTTGCCCTGAGCACCTTGGCGCTGCTGTTTTTCCCGAAATTTCTGGCAATTCTTGATGCTGTTATACATAGGTTCACCAAAGAGTTCGGTGGCCTGTTTCGATTGTTTTGCAGTGTTATGTTGGAAATTATGATTTCAGTATTGCTGGCACCCTTGCGCATGTGGGCGCACAGCCGCTACGTGGTCTCGGCGTTGTTGAACGTTTCGCTGCAATGGGCAGGGCAGAATCGAACTGAGGAAACCGGCTGGAAGGAGGCCTTTGTTTTCCAGTTGCCCGGGATGCTTTTAGGCGGAGGCTGGTCCGCATTTGCCTGGAGCCTGGATACCATGTTTTTCCTCTGGTCGCTGCCCGTCGCCTTGCCATTGATTCTGGCTGCGCCGACGGCGGTTTATCTCAGCCGGAACTCAATCGGGCAAGCGCTGAAAAAACGCCGCCTTCTACTTATACCGGAGGAGCGCAAGGCAATGCCTTTGCTTGAGGATGCCGTTTGGTTCCGCTCCCACGAGCCATCGAATCCAACTCTTACACCGCTAGAGCAGGCCGTGTTGAGGCTCGATCACAATCGTCTGCACCAGGCTTTGGCTTGGGATCATCGCCTTGGTTCACGTACAGCAGAGCTGGAGTCGTGCGTGGAGCGATGTCTTGAGGAAGGGCCGGACACGCTGTCACGTTTAGAGATGAGTCAGATTGTTAGAGACCGACAATCCCTGAAGGCGCTGCACGAAGGTGCCTGGCGTGCTCCCCCCGACAGTTTCTGGGGTCGCTCCATAGCCCGGCTGAGCGCTCACGTTAAAGACACCTAATTTGATTTGGCTACACATTGAATCAGCCAGTTTCCAAAGATGAGGGAAACGGCAGAGGAGGAGAAAAAGGCTATGGATCGACGGACGCTTATGAAAACCCTCATTGCAGGGCTTGGTGCCGGTGCGCTGCCACTGGCACCTCTTGCTTGGGCGCGTGAACCCGAGATGAGCAGTGATGCCAGCGACACCCCTTTCAGTTATGCATGGTTGAAAGGGCACGCGCGGGAGTTGGCCGCAAATGATTATGTCTCCCACGAAGGTGAGTTGCCGCAGACCCTCAAGCAGCTTTCCTGGGACGATTACCAGGCCATACGATTCCGCAAAGAACATGCGCTTTGGGCCGACAGTGATTCCGCGTTTCAGGCGCAGCTATTTCACCTGGGCTTATATTTTCAATCTCCGGTCACCATTCACGAGGTGATTGATGGCAAGGCAACGGAGCTTCGCTATAACCCCAAGTTTTTCGATTACGAAGGCGAACAGCCACTAGGTGATCTGCCGGGCAATCTTGGCTATGCGGGCTTTCGTCTTCATTACCAAACCAACTTCTCTTTAGATCTCGCAGCTTTTCTTGGTGCCAGCTACTTCCGCGCCGTGGGCTCGGAAATACAGTACGGCATGTCTGCCCGCGGGCTGGCCATTGATACCGCAGTAAACGGCGAAGAAGAATTCCCGCGGTTTAGCGCTTTTTGGCTGGAAAAGCCCAAGCCTGGCAGCCAGGTTATGCGGGTGTGGGCTCTGCTCGATTCACCCAGCACCACCGGCGCATATGCTTTTGTACTAGACCCAGGCCGCAACATGGTGATGGATGTAGACGTTGCACTTTACCCTCGCACCGAAATGAAGAGAGCCGGTATTGCACCCCTAACCAGCATGTACCAGGTTGGTGAAAACGACCGTCGCATGGATTACGACTGGCGCCCGGAAATTCACGATTCAGACGGTTTGGCCATGCTTTCGGGCAGTGGCGAATGGCTCTGGCGACCACTTGAGAACCCGGCTCACCTGCGGTTTAACACCTTCAGTGATCATAATCCCCAAGGGTTCGGCCTGCTGCAGCGCGATCGAAACTTTGATCACTATCAAGACGATGGCGTGTTCTATGAACGCCGCCCAAGCGTGTGGGTTCAGCCGAAAGGCGAGTGGGGCAAGGGTAGTATTGATCTGGTAGAAATCCCCACCGTGGATGAAACCTTCGATAATATCGTTGTGTTTTGGCACCCGGAAGAACCACTGAAACCCGAACAGGAGTATCTGTTCTCCTATCGTTTACATTGGGGGGAGCATGCACCCGCTAACCCGCAAGAGCTTGCGACTGTGCAGGCAACCCGAACGGGGTTGGGCGGTGTTATCGGCCAGAAGCGCGACTATTTTTCCTGGCGCTTTGCAGTAGATTTTGCCGGTGGCGTGCTTGATATGTTGGGCGACAATGCCGAACTAGAGGCTGACATCAGTGTTAGTCGGGGCGAAGTGGAAATAACCTCTGCACGCCCTTTGTCTGCAATTGACGGTTACCGGGCGATGTTTGATCTGGTTCCTGGAGACTCCGAGGAGCCCATCAACATTCGTATGTATCTGCGCCTGGGCGGTGAGCCGCTCACGGAAACCTGGGTATATCAGTATACGCCGCCACCGATTTCTGAACGAAAGCTCTATTGATAGGTACTTGGCTCGTTTACCCTCTCCATGGATTGTTAACAACAATTTTCGGGGATTGTTGACAATGTGCGGTTTTCGGCGTAAATTTCGACATATACAGTTCATATTGTCGACAAACTATGCCGAATATCGCTTCTCAAACCTACACTCGGGCAGACGAAGCCTTTGATTGTCTGCAAACGGCAATCGTTAAAGGGGATCTCGCGCCGGGTGACAAAATTGGCGAGCTGGACTTGTGCTCTCGCTTCGAGCTCACTCGTGGCCCACTTCGCGAGGCGCTCGGCCGTCTTGAGTCTCGCGGGCTTCTTGTTCGTCGCCCCCATGCGGGAGTGAAGGTCGTCT
>JBQCZX010000078.1:0-1460 GCA_052089485.1 Marinobacter sp.
GGGTTTGTTTTTTTCGATCATGAATCACTTGAGTTTTTGAATGGCTACATTAGATGTTTTCCTTTCAACCCCCTGGCTTCTATACCTCTCTGTAACGCTTGTCTCTTTATGCATTGGCAGCTTCCTGAACGTAGTCATTCTTCGCTTACCGAAAATGATGCATCAGGACTGGCGCTGTCAGTGCGAGGCATTTCTGGAGGTTGCGGACGATCAGCGCAAGCAGGAGGAAACTGTAACGCTTTCCAGCCCTGCCTCCACCTGCCCTTCTTGCGGGCATAAGATTCGTGCGTGGGAGAATATTCCGGTTCTCAGCTACGTGTTTCTTGGGGGGAAGTGCAGTGGCTGCAAGACGCATATTTCTATTCGCTACCCGCTTATAGAGGCAGTAACGGCGCTGTTTTCGGTGATGACGGTTGTGGTCATAGGCCCCTCGGAAACAGCCTTGTGGTCGCTGCTTCTGGTTTGGGCATTGGTTGCGCTTACGGTGATCGATTTTGACACTCAGCTGTTGCCAGACAGCATTACCCTGCCCCTGATGTGGCTTGGGTTGGTGTTGAGTTATTTCGGGGTGCTGGGTGATTTCAACAGTGCTTTCTGGGGCGCGGTTATGGGTTATCTTTCTTTGTGGTCTGTGTACTGGCTGTTTAAGCTGGCGACTGGCAAGGAAGGCATGGGCCATGGGGATTTCAAGCTGCTGGCTGCCTTGGGTGCCTGGCTGGGCTGGGAGCTGTTGCCGGCGGTTATTCTGCTGTCGTCTATCGTGGGTGCTGTGGTGGGTATCAGCTTGATGGTATTCAAAAAGCACGGGCGTGAAGTGCCGATTCCGTTTGGGCCTTATCTTGCGGCCGCCGGTTTGCTGTGTTTATGGTTTGGGGTTGAGATTCAGGCATTTTGGTACGGACTGCTAGGGGTTTGAGAGAACACATGGTGATTATCGGTTTAACAGGTGGCATTGGGTCGGGTAAATCCACCGTGGCGCGTCAATTTGGCAGCTTGGGCGTGCACTGGGTGGATGCAGACGATGTGGCCCGCGAGGTGGTCGAGCCGGGCATGCCTGCACTGGTGGCGATTGCCGATCATTTTGGCGAGGACATTCTCACGGATGATGGCGCGCTGAACAGGGCTAGCCTACGGCAGATTGTGTTTGAGCAACCGGGGCAGCGGGAATGGCTTGAAGGCCTACTGCACCCGATTATTCGTGAAGAGCTGACCCGCCAGCTACACCCTGGTGACTATGCTTTGCCTTATGTACTGCTGGTGTCGCCTCTGCTGCTGGAAACCGACCAACATCAACTGGCTGAGCGAGTGGTTGTGGTAGATGTGCCGGTGGATGTTCAGATTGAGCGTACCATGGCACGGGATACCAACTCCCGTGATCAGGTGGAGCGCATTATTTCCGCTCAGATGCCTCGGGAGCAACGAGTTGCCCGGGCAGATACCGTAATTGACAATAGCCAGCC
>JBQCZX010000078.1:1560-18323 GCA_052089485.1 Marinobacter sp.
CTGTCGTTTTATACGTTTGATCCTGAGGAATACTGGGCGGAGCCGCGAGAATCCTACTGGCTGGACTTCAGCAATTTCATTTTGCGCCAAGAGCGCATTCAAGGGCCAAAGGTTCAGTCTCTTGGGCAGTGGGCCGATCGCATGCTTTCTGGCGAAGCCCATAACATTCCCCACAACGCCAGCTACCTGCGTGTTGGCTTTGCTACGGAATCTGAATATGGCGCCCCGGCTAAATTTAAGCCAGAGGTTCGGTTCCGGCTGGATATTCCAACCGCAAAACGTAAGCTTCGCCTGGTTGTCGAAAGCGAAAACGATGAGTTGATCCCCCTGGAAGAACGCCAGCGTGACCGCCAGCTCACTGAACCAGAACGCACGAAAGACCAAACCACGGGTGCGGTTCGTTATTTATCGCAGATAGGCGATGCCATCAACTTCTCCAACGACTTTGGTGCGCGCCTGCACTTCCCGCCCGATGCCTTTTGGCGGGCGACGGTGGAGAAGCGCTGGAAAGCAAATGCCGACTGGGACATGCGCGCTCAACAACGTTTTTACTATTACCACCAAGACGGCTGGGGCGCTCGCAGTTGGTTCAATGCCAGCCGGGTTGTAGGCAAGGGTTGGCGCTTCTGGGCTTCGTCTGAACTTGAGTGGGTTCACCGGGACAGGGAATTTGTGGCGGCGCAAACCTTCAGCACCACCAAACGTCTCAACAACCGTTCAGTAATCACCCCCCGCTTGGGCGTTCTTGGCGAGAGCCAGCCGGGCTGGCGCACGACATCGGTCTTTGCCGATCTCACATGGCGTTACCGGTTACACAGTGATTGGTTGTTTGCAGAGTTGATACCCGCGCTGACGTTTCCCAGAGAAAAAAGCTTCAAAGATCACGGCTCCGTTGTTTTTCGCATAGAAATGTACTTTTCCGGTAGCATTACCCCGGATTACTAACACCCAAACTCGAAGAGACCTGCAAACAAGGCCCATGCCCAGACATCACTCAATACCCGCCAAAGAAGCCCTGGCTTTATCCCCCATTGCCATCACCCGATCCTGCTTCAAAGACAAATTCGGCGTGCCACGGCAGCCGGGGCTCACCCGGCACGCCAGAGCCGATCTGATCATCCAGCCGCCTTATAATCGGGAAGACGCATTCCGGGGCCTGGAAACGGCCAGCCACCTATGGCTGATGTTCCAGTTTCACGAAGCCGTGCGGGCGGAATGGCGACCGGTTGTTCGGCCACCTCGTTTGGGCGGTAACCAAAAAATGGGCGTCTTTGCCAGTCGCTCGCCGTTCCGCCCTAACAGCCTCGGGTTGTCTGTGGTTCGCAACGAAGGCCTTGTGCGCAAAGACGGCCAGCTGGCCCTACAGATTAGCGACCACGACCTGATTGATGGAACGCCGATTCTGGATATCAAACCCTACCTGCCCTTTGCCGACTCAATTCCAGATGCCACCCTTGGCTGGGCCGAAACCGCGCCCACCGAACGCCTAAACGTTATATTTCTGCCAGAGGCCGAAGCACAACTGGCTAATCTTTCGCCCGCGCAATACCCAGACCTGAAACTATTGATTACAGATGTGGTGAGTTACGACCCTCGCCCTTCGTTCCGCAGGGGCCGTGATGAGGCACGTATTTATGGCGCACACCTTTACGACCTGAACGTGCGATTTCAATTTATAAACAATCAATCACACAAACGTGTCGAAGTGCTGACGGTCTGTTAAACTCCTGCTGGTTATTTTGTAGTCGACACAGGGAATTTGTGCCTTGCCTTCAAACCGGTTTTTCACGCGCATGGGTATTCGACCGCTCGCTATGCGGCTGCTTGTGTATGTGTTGCTATTCAGCTTGGTCATTTCTCTGGTTGCCACCGGGGCGCAGATGATCGGTGAGTTTGAGCGCCGCAAATCCGATCTTCAGGAAACCCAACAAAGAGCCGCCGGGCTGGTCTCCGGTGGCATGAGCAACAACATCTGGCTAATGAACTTCAGCGAGGTAGCCAACAGCCTTGATGACATGGGTACAGTTGAGCCCATTCACTACGCCCGAGTTGTTACCTCCACCGGTGAGCAATTCACTACCGGCACCTACCCAGAGGGCCGGGTTATTTCGCAAACCTTCCCACTGGTGTTCAACCGCTCTACCTTTCGCGGCCCGGAAAACATGGGCAGCCTTACCGTTACCTCATCCATCGAGCAGGTTTACTCAGAGCTTCGTAACGGCGCCCTGATCAACCTTCTGTTCCAATCGATTGTGGTAATGCTGGGCACGCTGGGCTTAATGGTGATTGTTCGTTTTACGCTCTCGCGGCACCTGGAATCCATGGCGGATTACGCCACGCGGCTGAACCTGGATGCACTGGTAGACCCGCTTCAGCTAAAGCGCAAATCGCCCAAAACCCCCGATGAGTTGTCAGAGCTTGAGCACGCCCTTAATAAGATGCGCCTGCAGATTCTGGAAGATACTCGTTCGCTCCGGCAAACCACCATTCAGTCACAAGGGGAACGGGACGAGGCGATACGAGCCAACCGCGCAAAAAATCAGTTTTTGGCCAACGTAAGCCACGAATTGCGCACCCCCCTTCATTCGGTTCTGGGCTACGCCAACCTGCTTACCGACACGCCGTTGGATCAGGAGCAGCGGGAATACGTACACACCCTGCTCAGCGCCTCAGAAAGCCTCTCGTCGATCATCAACGACCTTCTGGACATCTCCAGCATGGAGGCGCAAAAACTGGAGCTTGAGAACATTTCTTTTGATTTGCGGGAAACTCTGAATGATTTGGTGCACATGCTGGGCGCACGGGCTCGCGAGAAAGGCCTGGCGCTGGAACTGCGCATCGATGAAGAACTGCCCTGGGCGCTGCGGGGCGATCCGGTGCGGATTCGCCAGGTTCTGCTTAATCTGGTAACCAACGCTATTAAATTTACCGATTCTGGGCATGTGCTGGTCAGTATTGAAGTGCTCGGGCGCCGGGATGAAAAAGTTCGCCTGCGCCTTGCAGTGGAAGATACGGGCATTGGTATCAACCCGGAAGATATTCCACTGGTGTATGAGCCGTATGTGCAGCTAGGCCAAAGGTTTCAGCGCCAACTGCCAGGTGCCGGGCTGGGGCTTACGATCTCGCGCCAGCTGGTTAACTTGATGCAAGGCTCTCTGGATGTAGAAAGCAGGCCTGGAGAAGGCTCTACGTTCTGGGTTGAGTTTACGCTCCCTGCGGCACCGGAGAGCACCTCGCGAGTACGCCCAGATGCGCGCATGCTGAAGGGAAAGCGAATTCTGGTCGCAGATTCCTACGAACTGTCCCGCAAGATTACATTGGAAATGTTGTCCCGGCACAACGTTCATATCGAGGCCGTTAAATCTGCGGGCGAAGCCCTGACGTCTTTGCGCTTTGCCTTTGATAACCGAGAGCCGTTCGACACCATTATTCTCGACGGCTTTTTGCCAGACATGGACAGCGATCTGCTGTGTCGACAGGTTCGTGGCAACCCGTTATGGAGTGGTATGCGCCTGCTTATTCTTTCCTCTAACCCTCAGCGCGGCGATGCGGAACACTTCCGCCAGGCAGGCGCAGATGCGTTTCTCAGTAAATCCCTGAGAGAGTCCTGCCTCACCCCCATTCTCAATGAGCTCTTTGAGGACGCCAAAAAGGATGAGCGGCGTTTTCTCACACGGTTTTCGCTACAGGTCTCCGGCGATACGGGGAAGCGCCGTGAGCTTACCTCTCGCCGTATGAAGGTACTGCTGGTAGAAGATAACCCGGTAAATCGCACCTTAACCCGCAGGCTGCTGGAAAAACTGGGGTGCGATGTGATGACCGCCAATGATGGCGAAGCGGCAACCAGCCTGTGGCAGTGGCACCCATTTGATCTGATCTTTATGGACTGTGTGATGCCCAAGGTTGATGGCTTTGAAGCCACCCGCCGCCTGCGTACATGGGAAACAACCCAAAAGCGCTCGCCAGTGCCCGTGGTCGCGCTTACCGCCAGCGCCATGGAAGAAGATGAAGAACGCTGCCGCCGTGCTGGTATGGATTCATTTGTTGCCAAGCCTGTCAATATTGAAATGCTACGGGCTGTTCTGGAACAATATGCCCACGGTGCTCCAAACGAAGCCCCTGTTTCATTCGAATAACGATTTAGAAGGCTCACATGAACGTAGAATGCCCCACTTGCAAGAAATCTGTAGAATGGACAGACACGAACCCTTGGCGTCCATTCTGTTCAGATCGCTGCAAGCTGATTGATCTTGGTGCCTGGGCCAACGAGGAATATCGGGTTCCGGCAGAGAATGCGTCGCCAGAGGATCTGGACCAAGGCGGTGAAACAACACAGCACTGATCCTGTGGCTGCACCGGCAGGGTTTTATCCGCGAACTTTTAGCGGCCTTACACGCTTGTAAGTTGTGGTAGCCCCTAATAGCCCGTTAACATTCGCCTCTATAATTAGCACCGCAATCAAGAAGGTAAAAGAATGAAAGCATCCCGTATTTCCGTTTTGGTTCTTTCTCTGGCTGCTGCTCCAGCGTTTGCAAGCGACGTGGATTTGAGCCTGACCAACGACTCGGTGAAAAGTCAGATTAACTTCTTTGGAAACAACAACGATCTACAGCTTGGTGCCGGCTATACCTACCACCAAGGCAGCCGTCATATTGGCAACCTAGATTTTCACGCTCAGGGCCGGACTGCGCTGGGCAACCTGCCCACAACCGCCGGTATCGGTGTGCGCGCCATCGGCTATAACGAAGACCACTTTGACGGTGGCGCCGTGGGGCTGGGCGGTTTTGCAACCGTGAATATTCCTCGTGTGCCAGGGCTGTCCTTTACCGGCGGCCTACACTACGCACCAAGCATTCTCTCATTTGGTGATTCTGACGATATGACCAGCATAGAGCTGCGCGGCAGCTACCGGGTTATTCGCAATGCCGAGTTGTTTGCCGGTTACCGGTACCTGAACACTGATCTGGATGGCCGTTCCAGCTCAGATGTTAATCTGGACGAGGGTATTATGGCCGGCATGAAGATTTTCTTCTAAATCTGCCCTGCTTTTCGAAACAGGCGTCTGTACTTGGGCGCCCGTTTCGTGCCCTTCCTCACGCTTTACCAATACCCGCTTTGCTAGACTGGCCCAAGGTACTTTCAAGGTACTTTCAACTCGGTTTTACCGACGTTTTAGCACGGACGGCCATACATGCGACTGAATCTCGGGTTATTTCTTTTCTCCAGCATTGCACTGATCACCGCCTGCGGAAGCGGCGATGATGCTGTGGACGACGTGCGCAACCAACCCAATAGCTTTGCTGACAGCAAAAACGCGATAGATGATTTCAGCCCGGGTAGTACCGGCGATACCGGCAACAACGGTGGGCTTGAGGCCAATGAAGTCCGCATTACCATGGAAGTTCCCGGTGGCCTGGCGCCAAACGGTGAGCCAACACGGCGCAATCTTCGCATTGTTAAGCCAGACAAAATTCGTGTTTACCAAACCGACAGAAGCCTTCAGGAGCTGGGCGAACCAGCAATTAGCACCGGAGCGGATGACAACGGATTGACCGTTATTCAGTTTCAGCAAGGATTGCCCCTGGCGCCAAATGTGATTATTGAGGCGCAGTATGGCAACACCACCCTGCGGGCACTGGCGGCCGACGCAGACCGGGACATTAAGATTAATCCGTTTTCCGAGTACCTGGTGCGCAACACGATTCCGCAATATACCCCCAACGAGTACCAGCGCGTTCTGGACTGCGCCGAAGAGACCAATAACGCCGTTTGCCTGAACAAGTATGTCTGGCCCACGCTGGCCGATCAGGTTCACGATTTCGAGATTGACATCCCAACCGGCGCCAGCGTTGCCAGTGCGCTCGATGTGCTGTCTCAACGTGCCGATTTTGCCAGCTATGTAGCCTCCATGTCGTCCTACGCCCTACTGGACAACCAATCCTCCGGTAAAATCTCAGCCAGCTCCGCAGATTATAATTCGGTGTTTATGGGTGTAGAGCTGGGACAGACATTTTTGGAAAACAGCTTTTCCGGGTCCGGCCAATGGGGTGTCCGGCTGGGGCGTGAGGAGCAAACCGGTACCCGTGATCAGCCCGCCTATCTCTACCCTGGGCTAACGTTGGCGAGCTTCGATATTTTCAACATCAAGGTCACCTCTCTGGCGACGCAGATTCCTTACGATCGCAATACACTGATTCAAAAGCGGGGCAATGAGTTCTTTACTCGGGGCGACGAGACCTGGGCTTTGAACACTCACTCTTCATCACCCGGTGCGGCCACACTGGATGACAACGCTCGCTTGTTGGCCGGTCGCGCGCTTTATCAGAGCATTACGGGAAAGAACACCGCCAGAACGATTGGCTGGACTCGCAACCCTTACTTTCTGGACGCTTATACCGGTGGCGCCGGCGGCGCCAATGTTGGCCCAGATCGCGCACTGGCGGGCTATTTCAGTGCCGGTAAAGCTATTGAGCTGGAGTTGGAGCAAGGCAAACTCAAACGTAAAGAGGACTTAGAAGCCCAGTACCTCTCAGTGCTGGAACTTAACCTGCTGCGGGAAGAGGGGTTCGATGCGGGTACCTTGAATGGTCGTGAGTACAACACGATTTACTTCGCCACACGCTTCGCAGAATCCGCAACACCCATGCAGGTAGAGGCGGGATCCGGCGACTGGGAAATACGCTCTGGCTCTGGCAGCAGCAACGTTGCCCAAGCTCAGACATTTACCACCCTGAGTCGCGACAGCTCGGGCGCTGTCTCGGTGAACAACGCCGGCAGCCGCTCTGATAGCTGGATCATGTCGCCCCGAACTGCCCTTCTAAGCACGGGCAACAAGAACATTGGCCGGCTTAATCTTGACGTGACCAACCCGGCAGGGCCGTTTGGCCAGCCGGATATCGGCATTGGCGCCAGTGTGCCAGACGGAACGCTACTGGCCTTTAACCTGGCGGACGCGGCTTCCACAAGCGGCATCCTTGGCGATGGCCTGCTGATTGCTGCAGAGAAATCCTCTTCAGGGGCGCCAAGCTCCGGGAGCTATAGGGTTCAGGGTTTTGTGCTAGGCATGGAAGATGGCTTCAATCGACTCATTCATCTGGAAAACGGCACGCTAGAGCTCACTGGCAGCACAGCGAACCTGGACAGCGATACGTTTGAGGTACTCCACTCCGTGGACGAAGAAACGGTATCTGCGCCGGTTTCTGGCCAATTGAATACTAATCTTGCATACACAGGCGGCGATGATGGGCAGGTAGTGTTCAGCACCGAAAGCTTATCGCTGAAAGGCTTTGTGACCACCGATCAAAGCCAGTTTTTCCTTTTGTACCGGGATGTCGTCAACGGCGAAGAGCGACTTGGCCTGTTGATCGCCACTCAGCTGCCGTGACCCTTCCGGTCACCCTTCTGGTACAACCTGTTATAATCGTTAACACATCGCCCGAATGGTTAGGCTTGCCGGGCGCACATACCGTTTATGATAAAAGGTTTGATGAGAGGTTTTATGGTTTTTGCAATGCGCTCGTTAATGCTGGTTGTTCCCCTGTTCGCGTTCGCCATCGGAGGTGGGCTTTACGAGCCACCGGAACGCTCATCCGGTGACCATAATACCGGTTCGGAATCAGCCCTGAGCTCACTGCCATCTTTGCCTGCGTGGGCCAGTTCAGAGCTGCCAGACTTCTCTAAATACCAGGATAGCACCGAAAAGAAAGCCGCTTTTTTCTCGTTTCTCTACCCGCGCATTGTGCTTGCCAATTCTCGTATTCTGATTGAGCGGGACTACCTTGGTAGCCTCACCGAAAAGGACACCCTTTCGAAGCAGGAACACAGCTGGCTGGCAGCTCAATCCAAGCGCTTGCGTGTGGAGGAAGAACCGGGCAGCCCTGCGCAGTTCGCGCTTTTGGAAAAGCGGCTGGATGTTATTCCGCCCTCTCTGATTCTGGCTCAGGCTGCCAACGAGTCGGCCTGGGGAACCTCGCGCTTTGCTCGTCGCGGCAACAACCTGTTTGGCCAATGGTGCTTCAGCAAAGGCTGCGGCCTGGTACCCCAGAGCCGCGTTGAGGGGGCAAGCCATGAAGTGGCGGCCTTCCCTTCGCCCTATCACTCGGTGCGGGCCTATATTCAAAACCTGAACCGGCACGAGAGTTACCAAGCTCTGCGCGACACACGCCTTGATGATAGACAAGCGGGCGATCCACTGTCTGGGCTATCCCTGGCCCGCGGCCTCATCAGCTATTCCGAGCGCGGCGAAGAATATGTTGGTGAAATTCGTTCGATGATCCGCTATAACAATCTATCGTTCTACGACAAGGAATTTCGAAACATTCTGAGCGACCTCAGCCCATCGCATCTGAAGGGCCTGGCATCGGCAAGCGCTGAGCAAACTTTGCTTCCCAGGCGAAGCACCGGCTCTGCCGAAGAGGGATGACCGCCGATTAACCTACGGATAAACAGAGATTCTCCGCATGCTTTATTTTCTGCCTGCGCCGCTGAAGGGAACCCTGGCGGCTGCGCTTGCACTGTGTAACACCCTTATACTTTTTCCGTTCCTGATGCTGTTTGCATTGCTCAAGCTGATAATGCCCTTCCCCCCTGTTCGAAAGGGTTGCACGGTGATGCTAAACACCATCGCCCGGGTATGGATTGGGGTCAACAATCTGGTGATGGATTCCCTGCACAAGATTCACTGGGATGTACGGGGCGCAGAGCATCTCAGCCGTGAACACTGGTATTTCGTTACCTGCAACCACCAGAGCTGGGCTGATATCCCTGCTATACAGTACGTACTCAACAGCAGAATTCCGTTGTTGAAGTTTTTCCTGAAAAAACAGCTTATTTGGGTTCCTTTGCTCGGCGTTGCCTGGTGGGCACTAGACTTTCCGTTTATGCACCGCCACACCAAGGAGCAGATTGCCAAAAATCCGGAGCTCAAAGGTAAGGATGTGGCTGCCACCCAGGCTGCGTGTGAAAAGTTCCGCTACACGCCAGTGACCATTTTCAACTTTATGGAAGGTACGCGCTTCACCCCCAGCAAGCACGAACGCCAGAGTTCCCCATACAAGCACCTTTTAAAACCACGGGCGGGTGGTACCGCATTTGTGCTCGGTGCCATGGGTGAAATGCTTCATACCATGCTGGATGTCACGATTGTTTACCCTGGGCAAAGCAAGGTGGGTATCTGGGATTACCTGAGCGGGCGGATTCGTAGAATTGTCATTGATATCCGGGTGCGGGAGATTCCGCCGCAATTTTTGGGCATGGATTACGAAAGCAATCGCGAAACCCGGGTGGAATTTCAGCGTTGGGTGAGCGGCCTCTGGGCCGAAAAAGACGCCCGTATCGACGCCCTCAAAAACGAGGATCTTCCGGCTTCGTAACTGCGATTACAGCAGGCCCAGCTCCCGGGCGCGGACAATCGCCTGGGTGCGCGAGCGCACGTCCAGCTTGGCATTTATACGCCGGGCATGGGTTTTTACAGTGTGCAGCGAGATGTGAAGCTGGTCTGCAATCGCCTGGTTCGATAGTCCTTTGGCAATCAGTTCCAGCACGCCCTGCTCGCGATCACTAATTGGTTCGGCCAGCGAGGCGGGCAACGCCTCACCAGTTATACCAAATAGCCGACCCAAGGCCTCCCGGAATGGGGTTTTGGGCAGCTGGCTGTAGGCCTTACTCATTAACTGGCCAAGCTCCAACTTCAGCTCGACAAACGGGCTGATGAAGTGCTCTTTTTCTGCTTCAGACACCACCGCCAAGAGTATCTTCTGGGCCGCCACAACACCCTTGTTTTCGCTCACCAGTATGGCTTCCAACAACCGCATATGCAGATCCACGGCCCATGGAATGGCCTCATCATAGCGTTTGCGCGTGCTTGTAAGCGTTTCGCGAGCCCTAACGGTTTCACCCCGTGCAAGATTCAGACGTACCTGAAGGCAGTCCAGCAACCCCGGCATCATTGGGAAAAGCTCTGGCACACAACCGGCTTCGCGGTATGGTTGCAGTCTTGCAAGTGCCTGAGCGACGCTTTCCAACTGGTTCTGGGCTAGCCAGCAGCTGGCTTTCAGTGCTTCAAGCACAGGTACATAGAGCGCTTCATCCACCTGCCAGGTATGCATGGTGCGTTCCGCCCGGCCTATCCAGACAAAGGCATCTTCCAGGCGGCCTTGAGAGCGGCACATTAATACTCGGATGGCCATGGCTAACAGCAACCCCAGATCACGAGTTTGTTCTGCATGGCGACCACAGCTCACCAACAACCGATCCGCCTCGGCATCGCGTCCTTGATGCCAGAGCACGAGCACCAAATTCAACTGAAGCCGTGCCTCACCTATACGAGCGGGCCGAGCCTTTTCCTGTATAACAGTATCCAGTCCGGTTCGTAGAAGCTGCTCTGCATGTTTTAGTGCACCCTTGCCCAGCTCAATTCGGGCATGGGCGTATACGGCTAGCGCTTCCGAGCCAGAGTCACCTGCCTCTCTCGCCAGGCGGGATGCTGCCCGGTTGGCCTCCCGGGCGTCTGAAAAACGCCCGGACGCGCACAAAGCACTGGCACGAACCATTTGGGTAACTAGCTGGCCTTGGGGTGAAAACGCACCGCCAGCCAGGGCACGGTCGGCCATGTCCAGCGCCGGCAAGACCTGCCCTTCTCCGCGCAGAATAAACGCTCTAAGGGCACAGATCCGTGCTTCGTATTCTTGGGATTCTTCATCGTTCATGCCGTCGATCAGCGCCAACGCCTGCCGAAACTGACCACCAATGGCATGCACCCAGCTGTAAACAATTCTCAATCTGGGGCTGCGCTCAAGGAGCTGCGCCGGAAGGCTTTTGCGCAGGCGCAGCAATGACGCGGTGTCTTGCCCAAGCAGCAGTGCTTCGGAGCCCTCAGAGGCGATGCGAATAACTTCATCCGTATCCCCCGCCAACAATGAATATTTCAGGGATTCAGGAAACTGATTACGGCTGCCGAACCATCGGCTAGCTGCAAGCATTCGGTCGGCATAGCCCGTCATCACGGGGGTTTTAAGCCACTCCATCAACAAAGGGTTGAGCCGATACCAGCGCCCCCAACCAGGCATAACCTTTACCGGCAGCCCTCGCTCACAGGCCTCAGATGGCAACAGCAAGCCGTTTGGAATTAAGGATTCAAGTGCCAGTAGCAGTTCGTCTGAACAAAGCCCAAGCTCTGAGATGGCTCTCATCGAACGTGCCTGGCCGGGCGTTAAGCCACCCAATACCGACTCTTTCAGAAAGCGCTCTATACCGGGGGTTTCTGCAACTGCGTGCCTCTCGGAGCTTTGCAGGATATCCCGGCGGTATAGCGCAAGTGGCGTGGGCCAACCTTCAGTAAGGTCGTATAAATGATCGATAGCCACGCTGGTTAACTGCTGATCGCTCAACATGTCTCGAAAAAACTCAAAGGTTTCGCTTCTGCTGAGCTCGAGTTTTTCGACACCTATGCGGGTAAACCGGTTTTCCAACTCCAACGCATGGGTTTCATAGGGCAAAGCCTGCCTTGAAAGCATGGCAATTGAAAAGTGAGACGGGATATCCGCAACCAGTTGCTGAAGCAGGGCAATGACAGCCGGATTTGTAATGTGTTGGAGGCCATCCAAAACCAGAATGACACGTTGCTTTGTTGGCATTTTTTTCACGGCCAAAAGCATGATCGCGAGGGCATCAAGAAACGTAGCGCCACCTTGCAAGCTGCTTTCGCAGGATTCTGGAACGTTCAGCGCGACAGCAAGCAGGCTGAGAAATCGGGTGGGCGCATTATCTTGCGAATTGAGCGGCAGCCAACGGACACTCTGTTTATCAATCCCGGCTGCTTGAACCCCCCTGGTAACGGTATGGGACTTCCCATAGCCGCAAGGTGCCTCAACAAAAAGTACACCGCGAGGGGTTAATGCCTCTGTAATTAAAGCGTCCAAATGAGGACGCGCCAACGAGTGTGTCGACACCGCAGGCGCCTGAAGTCTTTGCTTGAGCAAATCTCTTACGAGCTCGCCCCGTTGAAGCCCGCTGTTTGCAGACTGGAACTCGTCATTGGCTGCATAGCCATCATAGAATGATTTCACACGCTGCCCTGTATCGAATACACCTTTAGTATGAATGGAGGTTAAACCAATTAAGGGGGTGGCTGCAAAGTTTTGACGTGAAAGGTATTTATTCTGTGACAGTTTTCTATCACAGAAACAGAAACGGCGGGCCGAAGCCCGCCGTTTCTGTAAGATTCACCTGACCCTTTAGCGGGTACCTGCACGGCGCAAGGCCGCCGGCGTGTAATCTCTGGATTGACGCTGAACGCCAAACTGATACGGATCTTTTTCTTCGTTGGTCAGGCCTAGAACCAGGTAGCGTCCAGACAGCAGGTCGTACAGGGTTTCAACCGCATACCAGGGTACAACCTGATCGTAAAACTCCATAGCATGAGCTTCTGCTACACGCCACAGCTCGCCACGGCCGTCGTAATGGTCAACGACCGACGCCTGCCAGGTGTCTTCGTCAATATAAAAATCACGCTGAGCATAAATGTGACGCTCGCCTTCTTTCAAGGTTGCGCGCACGTGCCAAACACGGTGAAGCTCGTAACGAGTCAGATCCTGGTTGATGTGTCCCGTTTTTACGATTTGGTCGTAGCTCAAATCCCGGTCGACCAGCTTGTAGGAGTTGTACGGAATGTACATTTCCTTCTTGCCAATCAACTCCCAGTTGTAACGATCGGGTGCGCCGTTGAACATATCGAAGTTATCAGACGTACGCATGCCATCGGCTGCTGTGCCTGGCCCATCGTATGCCACCTGAGGTGCTCGACGAACACGGCGCTGACCCGCGTTGTATACCCAGGCACGACGAGGTTCTGCTACCTGGTCGATGGTCTCGTGAACCAGCAGTACGTTACCAGCCAAACGCGCCGGGGCCGTAATTGCCTGCTTGAAATAGAACAGTACGTTGGCATCTTCGCCAGGCTCGTAATCCGTGAGATAGCTTCTCCAGGTCAGTTCATCCTGGAACTTAACAATAGAATAGGCGCCATTCGCGGTAGGCGTTGCCTGCCCGACATTACGCTGAACCGAACCACCGCGATAACGCGTAATGTGGTTCCAGATGACTTCCAGTCCGTTCTGTGGAATCGGGAAAGGCGTCGCGTTTTGGTAGTCGCCCAGGCCGTTACCGTCTTTGATCAGCTCCGTTTTGGTCGCGTTCTTGACCGTCTCATCCATGATGTTTTGCGGATAAGCGCCGGTACGATGGGTTTCGTATACTGGCAGCACGTAATCCGGGTATTGCTTGATCATCGCAACCTGTCCCGGAGACAGCTTATCTTCGTACTCCGATAAGTTGCTTTGGTTGATGGTGAATTTTGGCGACTCGTCCGGGAACGGGTTTACATAAATACCATCGCCTTGATAGCCCGCAGGTGGTGTGGTGAGACCACCGGTCCACGCAGGGATAGCACCGCCGTTGCCGGCCTGTTCAGCACCAATAGGGGTCAGGGAGTCACCCAGCTTGGCCGCTTCTTCATCAGAAACCGCACCCCAAGCCTGGCCTGCAAAGACACTCGCCGCCAGTACACCTGTGGCCAGTAGTTTCTTGTTTAGTTTCATTTAAATTACCTCGTTAAACGAATTCTTGGCGATTCAGAATGAGTAGGAAACGCTGGCACTTACAAAATCACGATCGGTCAACTCGTTATACGGTTTGCCGCCGAAAAAGTTCGTATATCCAATATTGCCAGTAATTTTGTTCTGATAAACGCCCTGCAGAGAGATGCCAATGGCCTTGTTGCCTTCATTGAAGTTGCCGCCGGGCTGCGGGCTATAGCCTTCCACGTCATGGCTCCAGGCCAGTTGCGGTGACAGGTTGATGCCTGCAATAGCGTTCGGGTAATTCCAGACCAGACGGGCACGGTAGCCCCAGGAGAAATCGGTAGTAAAGCCTTCGTTAGTACAGTTGTTCGCGTTAATGTTTACGCCAGCAGCACAGACGTCAACAACATTTCCGCCGCCAACATCGGTAGGAAGCGTGCCAACGCCGAAGGTACCTGAGCGGCCATAACGGGCATCATCCAGGCTTGGAAGATCGTGCACGTAGGTCGCACCGAATTCTGTGATCAGAGATACCCGGCTTGCACCCATAATCTGATCGAAGAACTTGATCAGTGTAAACTGGGCCTGAGACACGCCGAAACGGTCATTACCGGATACCTTTTGGCCGGGCGTCAGCCCACCAAGCTCTTCCCGACGCTGCTGCTCAAGCTTACTTATCGCTGTACCGTCAATGGGGTTCTCAAGCCCGATGCCCGCATAGATAAGCTCGAACGCGTTCCACTGCAACGGCATTTTGTCGCGATAGGAGTATTCGGCACCGAGGGACCAGCCACCTGGCGTGTTGGTATTAACACTGATGCCGTACAGGTTTATGTTCTCCGGGTACTCAATGAAATAGGAAGGGAATTGTTCGCCTACGTCTTTAAACGTCCCGCTCACGTACGGCAGCCGGCTATTATATCGCATGTAATAAAAGCCAAATTCAGAATCATTCAGTGCCGGCACGTACCAGCGCATGGCCACACCAAACTGATCTTTCGAATCCGCTTCCATATCACCAATGCGCGGCGCTACGAACCCCTGAGCAAGGGCCTGGGAATCTGGTAACTGACCCGCGAGCAGAACCGGGCCGCAGCCATCAGAGGCAAAGTCGTTGGTGGAGAAGAAGGTGCCGCAATCATCCGGGCGAACCGGCTCCCAATCCGTTTGCACAAAGGCTTCCAGCGTGATGTTCTCGGTTACACCGGCCGACATATAGAGCATTTCAACCGGCAAAAGCGCATCTTTCAGTTCGGAGCCTGGCGCACGAAAGGCAGGCACGTCAATCGGGTTGATGGTATTGATGCCACCTTGAATAAAGGTACTCTCACCCCAGCTCAACACCTGTTTGCCGTAACGAACACTCAAGGGAACATTACCCAGGTACCAATCGGTGAACACGTACGCATCAAGAATTTCTCCACCTGATGCATTGGCTTTTGCCTCGCTATTCAGGGAACGGCGCTGGCCTACATCGTCCACCGCACGACGCTCATCTTTCAGTTCAAAATCGTACCAGTAACGGCCACGAACCAGAGCACCAACCCGGGTGAGATACTCACCGTTCAGGTCATAGTTCAGGAACAACTCACTGTTGCCTTTGACGATTTTGGAGTAGGTATCGCCCTTATCAAAGTTCAGGTTGCCGTCGTCATAGTTGTTCGTTGAAGAGCCGATATTTTCATTCGCCCCGCCCGGAGCGTAACTTGGGCCAAGGTTACCTTGGGCAATCAACCGCCTGTCTTGATCCTGGGTACGCCAACCGGCACCGGCAGACAGAGTGGTGTTAAACTGAGCTTCTACATCCCCGAGGTAAAATGAGTAAGCAGACGCTTGGCCAGACATACCGGCTGCCACTGCCACGGCAAGCGGTAATTTTACCCAACGCTGCCATTGATGTGTTTTTCTTGTCATTGGAAGGCTACTCCATTGTTGTTCTGAGTCGTTTTTCTGAGCCGCTGCTCTGATTATTGGTATTCACGAATATGTTGGAGGCTTCACGCACAGTGCTCGTGATGTAGGCACTATAGCTAACGCTGTCTAGGGCTTTGATCAGTCAAAAGTATGATTTTGCGCTCACTACCGCTCACAACCCGTGTACAACCCCGATCGATGCCGGGTTTACCCGCACCGCCTAACTATAGACAACTATTCTGGATGCAACCACTTTGCTTTTGATGGTTTTTTGCCCTCACTAGGGCTTGTGTGGGGCTTCCAGATATTCCTGCGACTGCATTTCCAGAAGACGCGATTCAGTGCGTTCAAACTCAAAACTCAGGCGCCCACCTGAGTAGAGTTCTGTAATGGGAGCCTCGGCCGAAATAATGACTTTCACGTTGCGGTCGTAGAATTCATCGATCATGTTCACAAAGCGTCGGGATTGATCGTCTTTATCCCCCCCGAGCACGGGCACATTACTGATGATAATGGCATGGAATTGGCGAGCTATTTCAATGTAGTCGTTCTGGCTACGGGGGCCGTCGCATACATCTTTAAAATCAAACCAAACCAGTCCGCCGGCGTGGGCCTGCGCAGGAATTTTACGGCCGTTAATTTCCATGGATTTACTGTGTTTACCAGCCTCAACCGCCAAGGCATCGAAGCTACTGCGCAGGCTGTCAGCTGCCTCTTCGCCCAGCGGTGAGTGGTATAGCTTGGCCTGCTCAAGGGTGCGCAAGCGATAATCGACACCGCCATCTATATTCACTACGTCGGTGTATTTGTTTACAAGGGCAATGGCGGGCAGAAAGCGAGCCCTTTGCAGCCCATCTTTATAGAGACCATTAGGAATAATGTTGGACGTGCAAACCAGGGTAACGCCCCGCTTGAACAGTCCGTCCATTAGGGTTGCAAGGATCATGGCATCGCCGATATCGGAAACAAAAAACTCGTCAAAGCAGATGACTCGGGTTTCTCTGGCAAACTTTTTGGCGACCAAATCCAACGGGTTCTTTTCACCTTTGAAATTTCTCAGCTCCTGGTGAACCCGTTGCATGAACCGGTGAAAATGCACCCGCATTTTTCGTTTAAACGGCAACGACTCAAAAAAAGTGTCCATCAGGTAGGTTTTGCCACGGCCAACCCCACCCCAAAAATACAGGCCTTTAACGGGTTCTTCCCTGCCCTTTTTTAACTTGCGCCGCAATTTGGTCATTGCTTTGCCACGATCACTTTCCGCCTCCACCA
>JBQCZX010000079.1:0-17684 GCA_052089485.1 Marinobacter sp.
TTTAAAAGGTGAGGCCGGACAATGGGATCAACGTTTCTGCGGGGTTTTTGCACGTTTCTATTAAAACAGGACGCCTTAAAGGGTAAATAAGGGTATAAATTGGCATAATCGCCTCGTACCGAATCATGGAGCTCAATATGCCCGCATCCCCTCCGACCGATGACCTGATCGAGCTGATCGCGTCCCTGGTCGAGCCTGACGCCTACACCACGACGTTAATGCCCTCGGTCACGCTGATGGCGCTAAGTCGGCCTATTCCAAGAACGCCGCTAATGTACGAGCCAAGCCTGAGTATCATCGCTCAAGGTTATAAGATCGGCTATCTCGGCGACCGCGAGATTCATTACGGTCCAGGGCAGTATCTGGTACAAACTCTGCCACTGCCTTTCGAGTGCGAGACCCATGCTTCGTTCGAATCGCCACTGCTGGGAGTGTCGATTCGCCTTGATCCGGCGCTACTGGGGGAACTGGTCACCGCCATGGGAGAGCACGACGTTAAGGACGAGGAATCACCTGTGCCTATGGCTTCGGTGTCAATGACCCACGGCATGCAGGGCGCGGTGGTCCGGCTGTTGCAGACACTGCATGACCCAGCTGAGATCGCGGCCATGGGGTCGCTGCGGGAGCGCGACGTAGTGTTCGAGGCTTTGAAGGGGAAGCAAGGGGCCGCCCTTCGTGCTTTGGTGCATCACCAGGGCCACTATTCGCAAATCGTTCAGATGCTGTCACAGATGCATTCCAGCTACTCGGAAGAAGTCTCGGTAGAAGCCCTGGCTCAACAGGCCAACATGAGCCCCTCAACCTTTCACAAGCACTTCAAGCAGATAACCCAAGCCTCACCACTGCAATATCTTAAGCGGCTGCGCCTGATCAAGGCGCAGCAACTGCTCGCTCAGGAAGGTCACAACGTGAATCAGATTGCCGAGGCTGTCGGTTACCACAGCGTTTCTCAATTCAGCCGCGACTACAAGCGCTGCTTCGGTACCCCGCCTCTGCGCCATCGGAAGGAAAAACGTGCTCTGTCAGCCCCCTGAAAAATAGCTTCAAACAAACTGTCGGTTGCCAGCGCCAACAAGCCGATCAGGATAGCTCCTTGCAAAACGTAGGCGGTATTGCCGTTAACCAGCCCCGCAATCACTGGGTCGCCCAATGTGCGGGCGCCAATGGTTGAGCCGATCGCTGCGGTGGCAATGTTGATGGTGACGGAGGTGCGGATGCCCGCCAATATCACTCGCCCTGCCAAGGGGAGTTCCACTTTGAACAGCACTTGCATGGAGGACATGCCCATGCCTTTGGCAGATTCCAGAACCGCCGGGTTAATACCACCCAGCCCTGCCAGGGTATTTCGCAAAATCGGAAGTAAGCCATAAAGTATCAAGGCGAAAAGCGTAGGCTTCTCGCCAAACCCCATAACGGGAACGGCCAGCGCCAGCACGGCGACAGGCGGCACGGTCTGGCCGATGGACGCAATCTGGCTGACCAACGGCAGAAAGTCGCGACCGGCGGGGCGAGTCACAAAGATGCCTGCAGACACAGCCACCAGCGTGCCAATTGTGGCGGACGCCAGCACAAGCCAGATGTGGCTCTGCAACAGCAAGTAGAAACTATCTCTGGTGTAAATGACGTTGTTGGTGCCAGGTTCCAGCCATGAAAACAGCGGTTCCATTGCGGGGAGCAAAGCCGCTAAGGCGCACAATGAGGCAATCCAGGCAACCGGAGCAAACCACGCGCGCATCAGGCGCCACCGCGCAGAAGTTGCTCGCGCTTTACTGTGCCAATCTCTTCGCCCGCGCCATTTAAAACCGGGAGTTCCGCAGAGTTTTGCCACACCATAACGGATAGCGCAGAACGAAGGCTGTCCGCCTCATTCAGGCCGTCGGTACATGGCTCTGATTTTCGAGGCTGTGCGTGGCGCTCCATTACATCGCCCACTGTGTGCAAAGCCAAGAGCTTCAACCCACGATCGCCTTTACCAATGAGGTTTTCCACAAAGGCGGATGCCGGCCTTCGAAGAATCGCCTCGGGCGTATCGTGCTGAATAATCCGCCCTTGATCCATCACCGCGATGCGGGTAGCCAGCTTCAAGGCTTCATCAATATCGTGGGTCACAAACACCGTGGTTTTATTGAGTTGCCGCTGAATTCGTAACATTTCCTGCTGCAGGTTTTCCCGGGTGATGGCATCCAGTGCGCCAAAAGGCTCGTCCATCAAAAGAATATTAGGATCGCCCGCCAGCGCTCGTGCCACGCCCACCCTCTGCGCCTGGCCACCGGAAAGCTGATGGGGATATTTGATGGCGTCGGTTGCCGGATCCAGCCCCAGCAGGGTTAGCAGTTCATTTACACGGTCATCACGTTTACGGGTTGGCCATTTGAGTAGATCGGGCACAACGCCGATATTGCGAGCGACATTCCAGTGTGGGAACAACCCGGTGCTCTGTATGGCGTAGCCCATATTCAGCCGCAGCGTTTCCGGGTTCGCTTTGTTGATATCCTCTCCATCCACAAGAATTTCGCCGCTGGTTCGGGGCAAAAGACGATTGATCATCCGTAGCGTGGTGGATTTGCCGCAGCCGGAACTGCCCACAAGAACGCAGACTTCGCCGGTTTCTATGGTCAGATCGATATCATCAACCGCCACGGCATCACCAAACCGTCGGGTGACGCCTTTCAGCTCAATCATTTTGAGGTCCCCTGAAATTTCAATGCAGACAGGATGGCATCGGCCGCCAATGCCAAGAAGACCGTGGGCAACGCACCAAGCAGTACCAGATCCATGGCGGCCTGACCCAGACCCAGAAAAATGAACGTGCCGAAGCCGCCAGCGCCGATCAGCGCGGCGACAGCGGTCAGGCCAATGGCTTGTATGGTGGTAATTCGCACGCCTTCAATAATGACCGGCAGGGCCAGAGGAAGCTTCACTTGCATAAATATCTGCCGCTCGTTCATTCCCATACCTCGCCCGGCGTCAACCACGGACTCAGGCACTTCCATCAAAGCTACATAGGTATTGCGCAGCATTGGTAGAAGGCTATAGGCAATCAGCGCCAGCAGCGCCGGCGCCCAACCAATGCCCCGAATGCCCAGTGTTTGTAAAACGGGAAAAGCCGCAGATAGTGCGCTCAACGGCGCGATTAGCAAACCGAAAAGCGCCAAACTGGGGATGGTCTGCATAAAACTGACCAGGCCCAGCAGCGGCCGTCGCCAGCGCTCTCGCCTCACCATGGCCAGCGCTAGGGCGAAAGCCAGCACCGCACTGATGGCAACGGCACCCAGTGACAATGACAAATGTACGGTTAATGCTTGGGAGAACTGATCCGCCCGATTGGTGTACTCGCGGATAAGCGACAGGCTGGATAGCCCTTCACGGCTGGCGCAGAGCCACCAGCCAGCAACAATCAGCAGCACGATTGATAACTGCAGGCGACGAGAGGCTTTGAGCTGGCCCAGTGTTTCTAAAAGCATCAAGGCGAGTAAAAACGCCAAACAACAGAACCCCGCGCCTATGCCAATTCGAGCATAGGCGGAATCTGATGGAAGCCGGCGCAACGCAAACACTTCAAGCAACAGAGGCAACGCCATCAGTGCGGCCGTCAGCAACGCGGCCAGCACCAAAAATCGTTTGTGAGTAGGCCTTGTTGCCAGCACACCCACGGCCAACAGCAGGGACGACACCATGACCGCCCCGGGCCAACCTGTCGCACTATAAAGGCCGTAGCCGGTGCCCGACACAATACGGTTGGGCTGCACCACACCGAGATTCAGCAGCCACACCAATATTAGCGCAGCCAATGCTAAAACAAGTACTACACGATTAGACAGCACACGGTTCGGCAACTTTGTCGATGAAGGCACTGTTTAATCCAGGCTAAGGCTTTCCAAGTAGCTCCGAGCCACCGCTTCTGCCGGGGCACCTTCAACCGCCACCTTGGCATTCAGCTCTTGCAGTGTTTCCAGATCAAGCGATTCAAACACTGGCTTTAGCAGCGGACGTATTTTGGGATATGTCTTCAATACGCTTGCCCTGATAATCGGTGTCGGTTGATAGACCGGCTGCACGCCTTTGGTGTCTTGCATCACTTTCAGGCCCAGAGCGTTGAGACCGCCATCTGTGCCATAGGCCATGGCGCCGTTCACGTCATTGGAATTAATCGCAGCCGCCCGAAGAGTGGCTGCGGTGTTTCCGCCAGACAGAATCAGAAGTTGGTCAGAGGTCAGCTCAAATCCGTAAGCTTCCTGAAAGGCCGGTAAGGCGCTGGCTGACTCGACAAACTCAGCACTGGCCGCAAACTTGAATGGCTTGTCGGCGTTTATATAGTCCGCCAAATCTTCCAGGGTTTTGAGGTTGTTTTTTTCAGCCAAATCGCCGCGCACGCTCATCGCCCAGGTGTTGTTGGCGTTCGCAGGGGTAAGCCAGACAATGTCCTCAGCTTTGCGGTCAAGCTCGGCAGCCTTCTCGTAAGCTTTTGCAGCATCCTTCCACACTTGGCTGTCTGCCTTATCGTAAAAGAACGCTGCATTGCCTGTGTACTCGGGGTAAAGGTCAATCTCTCCAGCCTTGATCGCACTGCGTACAATACTGGTGCTGCCAAGCTGTAGTCGGTTTTCTACCGAAATACCTCCGCTCTCCAGGCGCTGCAGAATCATCTGACCGAGGACTCCCCCCTCGGTGTCGATTTTTGAGGAGACCACCACCGGTTCCTGCGCCGAAACCGCACTGGTCACACAGACCAAAGTAAGAGCAAGACACCCCAACAGCGTTTGCGAAAAAGTACGGAAGACACTGCCTGGAGCCTGATACTTAGACTGGCATTTTATAGGGCTTGGGAGAGACACGACCATTCCTTTTGGTGATGGGGCACAGTGCGCCGCCTGAAATTTTATGAGCTTGATGACTTATACTATAGCGGAATCCAAAAAATCTGAATGAACTTCAGGCTACTAAGCACTTTGAATCGCCTCCAGCGCAACCCTCAGTTTCTCCACAGTTCGTTCCACATTGTTCAACTTTTCCAAACCAAACAACCCCATACGGAACGTGCAAAAGCTCTCTGGTTCATCGCACATTAACGGAACGCCGGCTGCGATCTGCAAGCCCTGCTCACGGAACAGGCTGGTGTTGTGGATGTTCATATCCTCAGTATGCAGAACCACCACGCTGGACGACTCAAAGCCTGGAGCTGCGACGCTTTCAAAGCCAGCATTGCCAAACAATTCGCGCACTTGCTTGCCAAGTTCCACCTGGCGCTGATAGAGCAAGCCCGGGCCTACTTTCAGGGTTTCCAGCATGGCATCACGCAGGACAACCAGGGTATCGGTCGGCATGGTTGCGTGGTACGCGTGATTGCCGGACTCATAGGCCTGCATAATCTGGGACCATTTGCCTAGGTCTGCCGCAAAGCTGCTGCTGGTGGTTTCTTCCATGCGTGCGATGGCACGTTCGCTCAACGTGATCAGAGCGGCGCACGGAGAGGCGCTCCACCCTTTCTGGGGCGCGGTGATCATTACGTCTACGCCACAAGCGTTGGTATCAACCCACAAGGCGCCGGAGGCTACGCAATCCAGCACAAACACGCCGTTAACTTCCTTCACCGCCTCGCCGATGGTTTTCAGGTAGTCGTCTGGCAACACAATACCTGAAGCCGTTTCTACATGTGGTACAAACACAACGGTCGGCTTTTCTGCTCTGATGCGCTCTGCGACCTCTTCAGCGGGAACCGGCGCAAAAGCCGCCTGAGGCGAATTATCCAAAGCATTGGCCTTGAGTACGGTTACTTTGTCGGTGATTCGACCCATTTCAAGTATCTGGGTCCAGCGGTAACTGAACCAACCGTTGCGGACAACAAGGCAGTGCTGATCATTGGCAAACTGGCGAGCGACGGCCTCCATCCCGAAACTGCCGCCACCTGGCACTATAACGGCGCCTTTGGCGTTATAAACCTGCCGCAGTGTGGAAGAAATATCCTGCATTACCTGCTGAAAAGGTGCAGACATGTGATTAAGCGAACGGTCATTGAATACCACGGAGTATTCCAGCAACCCGTCTGGGTCAACAGAAGGATAAAGCTTGGACATAAGTAGAAATCCCTGTGTGTGATGCAGTCTTTGAATAGATCATCTATGGTGTCAGTCTAACAAATCTGGCGTTATACGCTTTATTTCTTACGTTTTCCGCAAGCCCACTTGTGGAACCCGACAAAAGCTTATAAATTGACCAAAGCGGCCAAGTTGCCGCTTTTTCTTTATTTATCCAAACAACGCACCAGGTGAGCCTGTGAGAACGCTTTTCTCAGAGACCATTCCTTTCGACCATTTCTGTGCCCGCCTCCAGGCAGGCACTTCTGGTGTGTTGCCCGCTTTTCTCTTTTCTCGCTGAATCCGCTGTTAAAACGCCGGGTTCGGCGCCTGAATCCTGAAATTCCAAATTATTAATTATTTTTTCTGGAGATTACTATGGCTGACATGCCGGCAATATTGGTTGCTGAAGAAGATTTCAACCGTTTGTCTACCCTGATCGAAAAACAGGGTGATTCTGATATTGCAGACGGCCTGGACGATGAGCTAAGCCGGGCCACGCTTGTGCCACTCGCAGAAATGCCGGCCCATGTCGTAACGATGAATTCGAGTGTGCGTTTTCAGAATTCGGATAGTGGCCAGGAGCAAGAATTGACCCTGGTGTACCCACATGAAGTGGGTACGGGAGACGGCAAAATTTCTATTCTGGCGCCCGCTGGCTCAGCCCTGCTTGGACTTTCGGTGGGCGAGTCCATCGAATGGCCGATCCGTGGCCGCGCCAATATCCATCTGAAGATCATTAACGTTACCCGCCAGAGTTGATCGCCGGGTAGCGGCTATGGGGCGGCCTACTAAAGGCGGCCCCGTTAGCTATCCTTTCTTGGCCAGCCGGAACTGCTCAATGGTTTTTCTAAGAGCTTCTGCCATTACAAGCAAATCACCTGCAATATCTGCCGTTTCCTGAGCATCTGTTGACGCCTGCTCTGCTGAACGGCTTATTTCTATCACGTTCTGATTAATCGCCTCCGACACATCGCTCTGCTCATTCGCTGCGCTTTCCATCTCTTGGTTAAGAGAGGTAATTTCACGAACAGCCGAGGCAATGCTCTGCAATTCAGTTTCTACTTTCAAAATGGCTTCTACCTGATCGCCGGCCATATCCGAGGCATGGCGCATGGTGGCCACACAATCAACCACTTCGTTTTTAAGCCCGTTTATGGTGCTGCGGATTTCTTCTGTAGAAACCTGAGTGCGTGATGCCAACGCGCGAACCTCATCAGCAACCACTGAGAAGCCACGGCCCTGTTCCCCAGCTCTGGCTGCCTCTATGGCCGCATTCAGCGCCAGCAAGTTAGTTTGGTCTGCGATGTTGGAGATTTCTTCCAGCATGCTTGCCATCTGGCTGGTGCGCTGGTTCAAATCCTCGATTCGTTTGGCGCCACCCTGTACTTCTGTATTTAGTACTTCAATACCTTTAACCGCAGCCCGCGCCAAATGCTCGCCGTTATTTGCCGACTCGGCTGTTTCTGCTGACTTGTGGGTGGTGTGATTGGCGTTTTCGCGCACCTGAACTGCCGATGCAGCCATTTGCGTGGTGGCGCTGGCAACTTGATCGGTATTGTCCTTCTGCGCCAACACCTCACGGCCGGTGGTTTCGGCTTTGGCCGCGATACTGCGGGCTGCTTGCTCAACCTGCGCGGCGTTATCCATGACCGTGTTCATGCTTTCCCGAATTTTTGCCATCATGCGGTTGAACGCGAGGGAGACAGAACCGATTTCGTCGTTACGGGAAACGTCCAACTCAATGGTTAGATCGGAGTTTCCAGAAATCTCATCCATACTCCTCTGAAGCCGGCGCAACCGAGAGAAAACCAGCCGATTCAAAGCCCACGCGGTCAAGAAAAACACCGCTGTAAAAATAGCAATCTGAATACCACCGCCCGCAAATAACTGTTGATGCAGGCGATCATCACTCTCTGCCAGAGAGTAGTCCACTCGAATTGCACCCAACACATCGCCTTCTTGCGCCTGG
Organism: Marinobacter sp.; assembly: GCA_052089485.1. GTDB lineage: Bacteria > Pseudomonadota > Gammaproteobacteria > Pseudomonadales > Oleiphilaceae > Marinobacter. Next base: position 8,047 of record JBQCZX010000079.1, read on the forward strand.
TGGCAGCCTAGACAATTCACACCTTGATAATTTTGCCGCGCAACAACAGGGTCAATCAGCGTATATACGCGCCCATCATCGTTATTCGAGTAGCGCTCAATTCGCTCACCCGCCAAGGCCTTTCTGTCGTCGGGCCCACGTTTTTGCTCCGCTTTCGTGCCGTTGCCAAACATCCGGTTCAGTTGGTCACTGCGGATCACTCTTACATCCAGCACATCCTCGGGGGCCATTACTTTGTCCCGAAGCCCATCACGATTACCGATCGTGCCAGTCACCATCATGGTGTTCAGACCATCAAAATAGGACTTGGCAAGGCCGTCCACATATTTATGGCTGAACTCCTCCATGTGATCGCGCTGAGCATCTGCGCTGTATAGCACAGTAAAAACAAGAATGAGTGAAAACGCAGCCGCCAGAGCAGCAAGTAGCAGAAAACGGATGGAATAGTGTTTTTTCATAGTAACCCGGTCAAAAGAACAATAAACACCAGGCTTAACCCGGTGCTTTCAAACTCTTACTGTGGTTGACGGCTAAGTAGCGGGTAACTTTATAGATATGCGCCAAATATTTACTGATTCAGGCCAGAACCGCGCATTTTCACCGACTGGCCCGGAATATGCTTGTGATATGGAACAGACGATCATTTTCCGGCGCGCGCGTGCGAACCGGTGGAGGAATGCAAGCCATGTCATTGCTGACATCTCTTATTCAAGCAAGTACCCGCTTTCAGCAATCGCTGGAGAATCGCCCGGCCGCAAACGGGGCGGAAGAGCAAAAAGCCAAAGGCGCGGGCAGCGCAGAGGCGGCGCAACCCGTAGGCCCCGGCGATGACCGTTTCACACCTTCCGGTGATTCACTAAGTGATGCGAACCGACTGAAATCGCAGAAGTTACCGCTGTCGGATTACAAACAGACCGTTGGGCAGGATCTTGCCTTTATCAGGGAAACGCTGCGGCACAAACTTGCCGAGTACAACTTGAATCCAGCCACAGCTGTAAGCGTGAATAAAAATGATAGCGGCGAGATTGAAGTAGGTGGAAGGCTGCCTGAGGAGACCCGCGCCCGAATAGAGAAAGACCTGAACGTAAACAAAAACTTCACGGATGCTTTCAGCCGGCTGAGCGTCAACGAACCGACGCTGCATTTTATGGATAACGCCTTAAAGCTCAACCAAGCTTACGGTGTTAACAACTCTTTGCTGGATACGCTGGTTAGTGAAAACCAGCAGTTCAATGGCTTGCAGGATCTCGTGCACCGCTACGACACCCTGCGCCGCTCAGCCTCGCCTTCGCCGTTTGAAGCTACGGCAAATCAAGGCGCCTACGCCTTCAATTTGAATACTCAGGCGTAAGCATTACACCTCAAACGGTGCCGGATCGCCCTTACCAACGCGGGTGACAGCCGGCACCTCGCCGGTAAAGTTCACCACTGTGGTGGGCTCCATACCACAGAATCCACCATCAATAATCAAATCCAGCTGATGCTCCAGCGTGTCCCGGATATCATAGGGATCGGTCATTGGGTCGGACTCGCCCGGTAAGATCAGCGTGCTGCTCATAATAGGCTCACCAAGCTCACCCAGAATAGCCTGAACAATCGCATTATCTGGCACTCGCACACCGATGGTGCGCCGCTTGGGATGCAGCAGCCTGCGTGGCACCTCACCGGTCGCATCCAAAATGAACGTGTACGGCCCGGGGGTGAACGTTTTCAAAAGCCGATACTGAGTGTTGTCCACCTTGGCATACACCCCAATATCGGAAAGATCCCGGCACATCAGTGTAAAGTTGTGCTTGTCGTCCAGCTTACGAATTCGTTTGATGCGATCCTGTGCCTGTTTTTCCCCAAGGTGACAGCCAATGGCATAGCCCGAGTCGGTGGGATACACCACAACACCGCCCTTTCTGAGAATCTCAACCGCCTGCTTAACCAACCGCAGCTGCGGGTTTTCTGGGTGAATCTGGAAGAATTGACTCATGAACGCCCCCCTTACTGACTTTGATCGCTCGAAGCCTCTGGTTGCGGATCCGCTTTGGATCCCCCCATACAGTTCGGCGACGTGGGGGCTACCTGCCCAGATACCTCCCACTCATCTGGAGAGTATAGATGCAACGCCAGCGCGTGCACGCCACCGACCATTTCCAGTTCTTCTGCCAGTACCTTGTAAATAGCCTGGTGCCGCTTAACCTTCATCTGCCCAACAAACGCTGACGACACCATGGTCACCTTAAAATGCGTTTCCGAATTCGGCGGCACACTGTGCTTATGGCTCTCGTTCTCAACGTGAAGAAGGTTGGCATCAAACGCCTGACTAAGCTTAGTTTCGATGGTGTTCTGGATTTTCATGCTGCTAAAACTCCAATCTCTGACGGGCCCCGCATAGCAGGGACGACTCGCACCGAGTACGACGTGGGTGTGGGGCTGGCCTTTCCAAAACTGTGTGTTGCCAGGGATGGCAACACCAAGCTCCCAGGGATGGGTTCACGGCGTGTTTTGGAAAGGCCAGCCCTACACCCACTAACTCCAAAGCAACAGTCTACTACAAGAGACAAGCCACCCGAACCTTGACACCCAACTACCAAACAGCCACATTCCCCACCCACTCCACCCCAGAAAAAACCAAGCCGAAACCATGCTCCTGTATATCGCCGAAAAACCCAGCCTCGGCAGAGCGATTGCCGCTGCCCTCCCCGGCCCCTACCAAAAAGGTCAGGGCTGGATTCGCTGCGGCGAAGGCAGTGAAGCCGCCACCGTAAGTTGGTGCATTGGCCACCTGCTGGAACCCGCCGAACCCGCCAGCTACAACCCCGCGTGGAAAAGCTGGCGCAAACACGACCTCCCCATGTTTCCAGACAAATGGCAGGTCACCCCCAAAGACAGTGTGCGCCAGCAACTCAATGCCCTGGAATCGCTGATTCGCCAAGCACACACCATTATTCACGCCGGCGACCCAGACAGAGAAGGACAACTGCTGGTTGATGAAGTAATCCGGTATTTTGGCACCGAGGCGCCGATAAAACGAATACTCATCAACGATCTAACACCGGCCGCCGTTGCCAAAGCGATACAACAGCCCAGAGACAACCAGGAATTCCGAAGGCTGTCCCATTCTGCGCTGGCTCGGCAGCGGGCCGACTGGCTTTATGGCATCAACCTCACCCGATTTTATACGCTGAACTATCAAGAACAGGGACAACAGGGCGTTTATTCCGTTGGCCGTGTACAAACACCGGTATTGGGTCTGGTGGTGGAGCGGGACAACACCATCGAAAACTTCGATCCCAAGCCCTACTTCCGCATAGAAGCGCGCTTTAAAGCACAGGAAGAAGAGGCCGATCAACAGGTTTTCACCGCGAAGTGGCTTCCCGAAGAACAGTTTCAGGAGCATCTAGACGAAGAGAGCCGCCTGCTGGATCGCGAGACAGCCGAGCAAATTGCCGCCAGCGTTCAGAGCCGGCCTGGCACTGTTATGGAGTCCCGTTTTCGGGATAGACCAGAGACCCCGCCTTTGCCCTTTTCGCTGTCAGCACTGCAAATAGAAGCCGGCCGACTGTTTCGCATGGGCGCAAAAGACGTACTCGACACCGCTCAAAGTTTGTACGAACGCCACCAGCTCATTACCTACCCACGCTCAGATTGTCGGTATCTACCCGAAGGGCATTATGACCAGCGGGAGCAGGTTACAGGTGCCATTGGCCGGGTAGTCCCAGACCTGGCGGATGCCTGCAGCAAGGCTGACTTCAATCGCAAAACAGCTGTCTGGAACGACAAAAAGGTAGACGCGCACCACGCCATTATTCCCACTAGCCGCACGGCTGCAAATGGCAAGCTCAGTGATTCAGAACAAAAAATTTATGGCCTGATCAGCCGCTATTACCTGATGCAGTTTTCGGCAGACGCCATACATCGCGAAGGCCGGCTTACCGTGCGGGTATCGGAACATCGTTTCCGCGCCACTGAAACTGCGGTACTAACGCCCGGCTGGAAAGCGCTGGAGCTGAAATTACGGGATGGCCGTAAAGAGGCAGACAAGCCGCCGTTACCGCGCCTGGATAAAGGCGAACCCGTATTCTGCGAAGACAGTACTATAAGCGAGCGCAAAACCAAGCCACCCCAGCATTTCAACGATGCCACGCTGCTGTCCGCAATGACCAACATTGCGCGCTTTGTGACCGATCCCGAACTGAGAAAAACCCTGCGCGAGACAGACGGCCTGGGCACAGAAGCAACCCGTGCGAATATTATCGACACGCTGTTCAAACGGGACTACCTATACCGAGACAGCAAGCATATCCGGTCTACCGACAAAGGTAAGGTGCTGATTAATGCCCTGCCTGAGTCTGTCAGCAAGCCAGATAGAACCGCCGTGTGGGAAGCCACTCTAGACGGCATCCGCAGGGGCGAAGACGATCCCCGTAAGTTCCTGGAAACGCTGAAAACGGAAATTCGTGGTTTCATCGGGCCATCTGCTGACGCGCCTGATGCCAAGCCACAAAACACCGCGCCCAACTGCCCGAAGTGCCGTTCTCCCATGACGGAAAGAGACGGTAAGTTCGGCCGCTTTTTTGCCTGCACCCGTTACCCGGATTGCCGCGGCACACGGCAAATTGAAGATGCGAAGCCGGAGGACGGTACCGGGCAAAAGCCTATCCCCTGCCCCCACTGCTTCTCACCTCTGGTGCGCAGACAAGGCAAAAAAGGCTGGTTCTGGGGCTGCAGTAGTTTTCCCGCCTGCCGACAAACTTTAGATGATGACAATGGGAAGCCTGCAACTCGTTTACGCAAGGCTACATAACGACACTGAATACGTTGCAGCAATTTGTGATAATCAATTGATACGACAGGCAATCTGTATCGCGTTCAGCGAAACAGAACCATAACGAGGCATCATCTACCCCGGGAGAGGCGCAATGCGCATCGCTCTGCTTGAAGACCAACTGGAACAGGCGCAACACATTCAGTCCATTCTGTCTGAGCGCGAGCACCACTGCGACAGCTTCCCTACAGGTCAAAGCTTTCTCAGTGCGGCATTGCACCGCAGTTACGACCTGATGATTCTTGATTGGCAAATTCCTGATATGACCGGTATTGATGTGCTGGAAAGCGTAAGAGCACAGATCAACTGGCCTATTCCCGTGGTGTTTCTCACCCAGCGAGACAGCGAAGCCGATATCGTTCAGGCCCTGGATGCGGGCGCCGATGACTTTCTCGCAAAACCTGCACGTGCTGCGGAATTGGTCGCCCGCATTAACGCCTTAGCGCGGCGCGCCAATCCAGACAGCGAAAAAGAAGTCCTCAAATACGGTTCTTTTGAGGTGAACACTCAGCACAGAACCGTTTCCCTACATGGTGAAGAACTAACGCTGACCGACAAAGACTTCGACCTGACCCTGTTCCTGTTTCAGAACCAGGGGCGCCTGCTCACTCGGGAAGTGCTTCTGGAGCGTGTATGGGGATTGGCAAAGGAAATCAATACCCGGACGGTAGACACCCACATGAGTCGCCTAAGACGCCGGTTGGGCCTGAATCCCGAAAACGGCTTTCGCATCAAAACCATCTACCAACGCGGATACCGCCTGGAAGCTATGAAGACTGAAGTCGCGATCGACAACGTAACTGCAACACAGATAGCTGATCAGGAAGTACACGCTCAGAATGGCTGAACACCAGATACCCTTTTTCACCAAGGCGTTTTTGGTGCTGGCTCTTCTGGCGCTGGGTACGCCTGTGTGCGCCGAACTGTCTATTACCCGGGGCTCGGCAACAACGGTTGCAAGCTCCACCGGTAGCGCGATTCCTGAGTGGATCTACACGCTAAAAACCGGCGAGAGCTTTGCCGAAGTCGCCAACGACCTCTTGGTTACAAGCCATAGCGCCGGCCGACTGCTTCAATACAACGCTATCGAAAACCCTGCCGTGCTTGGGGAAGGCGACCGCATTCGCATTCCTTTGTCTTGGCTGAAGAGACAGCCAAACCCTGCGCGCGCCACCTCGGTTTCCGGCGGTGTTCAACTGATATCCGGCATTGATGGCCGGAAAAAGCCCCTGACAAAAAACGCTCTGATACGAGTGGGTGATGAGGTGCTTTCCCACGCTGGCGCTGCAACGATCACTTTGGCTGACGGCTCAGAAGTTCGCCTATCCCCAGATTCACGGCTGATCTTCAATCGCCTGACTCAGTACGGCAAGTCGGGCATGGTCGACACGCGGCTGAGACTAAACCGGGGAGAAGTCCACACCCGAGTTAAGCCGGTGATTGAGGGTGGCGCCCGCTTTGAAATCGAAACCCCTTCTGCCGTTGCCGCTGTTCGCGGTACCGCCTTCGCGCTGCAAACCGGACCGAAAGGCACGCGCTTGCAGGTAACTGAAGGCATTGTAGATTTTGGAGCGCCAAACCAGGCACATCAAGTGCCCGCCGGCTACAGCGCAACCGTTGCAAGCAACACCGGCAATAGTAACAAACTGACCATTCGCAAAATGCCCCCGGCACCAGAGATCAACGCACTCCCTGCAGTACTCACTCAACTGCCGGCAGAGATGACCTGGAAACCAAGCCCAGCAACGAACTACCGTCTGGATGTCTTTGAAACAGACACAGGGCGCTGGATGGAAACCCGTGAAATCAGCGGCAACCGATTCGACATTGGCCGCCTGGATAATGGCCAGTATGAGATTCACCTGGCGGTGCTTGATCAACAGGGCATGGCGGGAATGCCTGGCATACTACCCATAGAGGTCGGTTTACAGGCCCGCACAGCCCAACTTTTGGCGCCGGAAGATAGCAGCAGCGTAAATGACGACATGCCAGAGTTCCGCTGGACTCTCAACGGTGAAAACGAAGTGGCCCGGGTTGAAATTGCCGAAGATGAAGCCTTCCGAAACCTGGTAGCAACTAGCGAGTGGGCGCCAGAAACAAGCGCGCTGCCTTCTCGTCCCCTAAGCCCCGGCCAGTATTTTTGGCGCGTGGTTACAGAAGCCGGCGGAAATTCAGTGGCCACCACACAGCCACGGAAACTGATCGTAAACGGCACGCTCCCGCCGGTGCACATTATCAGTATCAACTACATAGACAGCCAGGTTCGGGTGTTCTGGGAGAAGGTAGACACGGCCGCTAATTACCGAATGCAACTGGCAGAAGAACCAAATTTTAACAATATTATTAAGGAGGCTACGCTGCCAGATACCACAGCGGCCTTGCGTCTCATTCCCGGTAGGCGGTACTTTGTGCGTCTGAAAGCGCTTTCTGACGGCCCACTACAAAGCCGCTGGGGACCAGGGAGGGAGCTGTACCTGGAATAACACCAAACAACCGACACGTACAGCAGGGAACATGAACCGGGATTGGCTGCCACTTAAAACAACTCCATGGACCCTGGGCCTGGCACTCCTGCTTATTTTCCTGCTCGCCGAAACCACGGCGCTGCCCCAACGTATTGATTACTGGCTTCTGGACTCGGCCTTGCTCGCCAGCCCTGCCATCGCGTCTCCCGACATAGCGATCGTCGCTATAGATGATCTCAGCCTCGCTCAGCAAGGCCGTTGGCCCTGGCGACGACGAACCCACGCCGCCTTGATAAAAAAACTGCACCAGGCCGGCGCAGAGACCATCGTATTCGACATACTGTTCACCGAACCATCTCGTGATGATGCAGCGCTTAAACGCGCCATGCAGGCCCATGGCAAGGTTATTCTGCCACTACACCTGTCGCCGTCCAGTTCTCGCATATTGCTCAGCGAACAACTGCCCTCAAGTGAGTTGATCAATGCCGCCGCAGGCCTTGGCCACGCACACGTTGAACTGGATCACGATGGCATCGCCAGAGGGCTTTACCTGTTCAATGGCATGGGACGCCAGCTTTGGCCAAGTCTCTCGCTAGCAGCCTCCGGCACCCGCCCCAAGAAACCCGATACACAGGGATTGCCTTTATTTGTGAACGTGCGGGATGACTACCGAATTGTTCCGCTTACAGGGGGCGCAGGCACATTGCCCACCTACTCCTACACCGATGTACTCAGTGCGCCCCCGGCAACGGATGCATTCAGTGGCAAGACCGTTCTTGTGGGCGCCACGGCAGCCGGGCTGGGAGACATTCTGCCAACAGCATTCTCTGGCCTCAGTCAGCCGATGTCTGGCGTAGAATTCCACGCAAACACCCTTTCTGCGGCACAACAGGGGCTTCTCATCAGCCCAGCGCCTAAATGGATCAGCATCGCTTTGGCTGCTGCCACACTCCTGGCACTATCCATTCTGTTGCCCCGCATACGCCCCGCCCGCACGTTGATGACATGCACTGCCGTCGGCGGCACCATTCTTGGCCTGTATATAACCATGCTGACTACCTTCCAGGTTTGGCTTCCTGTCGCCCACGCGCTGATTATTCCCCTGATGGCATTCCCGATAGCCAGCGGCCTGCGTTTGGCGATGACCAATCGGTTCCTCAACCGACAACTGGATGGGCTGGTTCGCAGCCCCAGGGTGGCATTGCCAGAGCCAGCAAAGCTCCCGCCAACACAACTTCTTGAGCATTTTCAAGCGCTGTTTCAGCCCGAAGGCTGGTTGCTGATGGAGGATAACGACATTCTCTCCACCCATAACTTGGGTCTAGCCGAAACCCCAGACAACCTGGAACCAGGGCTCTGGCGTCATGATGGAAACCAGAGCTGGATTCAGCTGCACCGCGGCAACATGTGTTACACACTAGGGCTCACCTTACCTAACGATCCCAGCCGAGAAGCCATTCAACGCTACCTGCGCCGACTGGCGCTTTCCAAGACGGCGCCTACTACAAAAAAAGTCAGGCCCAGTGATAACATCTCCGCGCGTATTGAACGCGTTAAAGTAGCCACCGAGCGCCTGAACCACATTCAAGAATTTATCCGGCGCAGCTTTGAGCGTATGCCTGATGGCATCATCGTAACCGACGAACTGGGCATTATCCGTTTCGCCAACGGCCATATTGAAGAGTGGTTTGGGGAACCCATGCCCAGCTTAGGCGGGCTTCCCCTAACGCGACTCCTGGAGGGTCACGATCCACGCGAAACGCCGCCCTGGCATGAAACGGTTTCCGAAACGCTCACACTACTGCAAAGCCGGACGGTGGATCTGAGAATAAAAGACAAGGATTTTCTCATTCACTTCGCCCCATTTGCCCTTCCAAACAGCGTGCAATACGGCATTATCGCCAACATTTCCGACATATCTGAACTGCGGGAACAGCAACGCCAGCACCGAGAAGCAATTGACTTCATCTCCCACGATGTCCGCTCGCCCCTGGTGTCACAGCTGGCACTAATCGAACAGCTGAAGCGCGATCCCACACATATTGGCCAAAGCCAGTTGGAACAGTTGGGGCGACTGGCAAGGCGAAGCTATCACCTGGCTGAAGAGTTTGTGCAACTGGCGCGTGCCGAACAGCTCACTGAAACCCGTTTTTATGAATGTGAATTTCTAGCCATTGTTGAAAATGCTCGTGACAGCGTAAGCGAGCAGGCACTGGAGAAGCGCATACCCTTGCAGCTGCAAGGTGCGGAAGATCTGTGGTTAAAAGGCAATGCAGAACTGCTTGAGCGAGCGGTCATCAACTTACTGACCAACGCAGTACAGTACAGCCCTAAGGGCTCAGCGGTAAGCATTCAGG
>JBQCZX010000080.1:0-11770 GCA_052089485.1 Marinobacter sp.
ATTAAACGACTCATTCCATGAAGGAATGACAATCTATATGGTTATACCCTGATGTTTAGGGGTGGGGTGAAAACCTCGCAGTTTTGTTGCAGTGGTCGATGCATTCTTCGCCGGTTTTTCTTATGATACCGCCGCAATAATAGGAGAGCGCGCCTCGCTCTCGTTTACAACTTTCATTTAGAACATGAATCAGGAGATCATTGTGGAACTGGCATGTCTTGACCTTGAAGGCGTATTGATCCCGGAAATCTGGATCGCATTTGCAGAAAAAACCGGTATTGACGAACTCAAGGCGACCACTCGTGATATTCCTGATTACGACGTACTGATGACTCAGCGGCTAAAGCTGTTGGACCAGTACGGGTATGGCCTGCCGCAGATTCAGGAAGTGATTGGTGAACTGGACCCACTACCCGGCGCCCGGGAGTTTCTTGACTGGCTGCGCGAGCGGTTTCAGGTGGTGATTCTTTCTGACACCTTTTATGAATTCGCCATGCCGCTGATGAAAAAACTGGGTTACCCAGCGCTGCTTTGTCACAAACTGGAAGTTGCCGAGAGCGGCCAGATTACCGACTACTTGTTGCGCCAGAAAGATCCTAAGCGCCAATCCGTGCGTGCGTTCCAACTACTGAACTATCGCGTCATTGCAGCCGGTGATTCGTACAACGACACCACCATGCTGGGGCAGGCGGAGGCAGGTATTCTGTTCCACGCGCCTAAGAACGTAATCGACGAGTTCCCTCAGTACCCGGCTGTACAGGAATTTGAGGAACTCAAGCAGGAGTTCTTGAAGGCGAGTGCTGTTCATAGCGTTTGAAGACAAAACGGCTAATAAAGGCCGTCTAAAAGGGCCTTTGAGCCAGAGCGACAGCTAGTCGCTCTGGCTCAGATTCTCCAGAAAATCCATCAACGGCTTCACTTTGGTCAGGGTTTCCTGATATTCGCTCTCGGGATCTGAGTCAGCAACAATACCGCCGCCTCCCCAACAACGTATCGTCCCTGTTTCTCCCGCTAGTCCTTCAGCCGACTCCCCATCACAGAGCATTGTGCGAATAGCGATGTTGCTGTCCAGAGTGCCATCCAACCCGCGATAAAACACCGATCCGCAATAGGGACCACGCCAGTGGGGCTCAAGTTCCAGGATGATTTCCATAGCGCGGATTTTGGGTGCGCCGGTGATGGAGCCGCCGGGAAACGCATCGAATAGCACCTGCATAGGCGAAGCACCTTCCGCGAGCTGGGCACGAATGTGGCTGACCAAGTGGTGTACATTCCGGTAAGACTCCAACGCAAACAGACTGTCTACGGTAACTGACCCGGCCGCGGCATGGACGCTAAGATCGTTGCGCAGCAAGTCCACAATCATCAGGTTTTCAGCGCGGTCTTTTTCTGACGCTTCCAGTTCAGCAACATAAGCTGCATCTTCAGAAGGGGTCTTGCCTCTGGGTCGGGTGCCTTTGATCGGGCTAGTTTTAACAGTGCGGCCGCGAATGTCTAAAAAGCGTTCGGGGGAAATGGACAGCACCGCGCCGGCACCGGTTTTAATGAACGCACTGTAGGGGGTGGGGTTGGCCTCGGCCAGCGCCTGAAACGCAAGCCAGGGGTTCCCTGAGTAGCTACCCTGGAATTCCTGGGAGAGGTTTGCCTGGTAGCAGTCGCCAGCGTTGATATAACGCTGAACCGCGTCGACACCAGCCTTAAATTCTTCGGCGGGTTGCCGCGCTTTGAAGGGCGAAACGATCCTCCATTGGGCTACTTTTCGAGCGGGTGTGCTGGCACGCCAGGATCGAAGTTCGGCTCGGGTTTGTTTCGGGCATTCAGGGTGAATCCAAAGGTGATAAGTATCGGTTGCCCGATTGTGGCTGGCGGCCCACAGATAAAAGCCGGCAAAGATCAGGGGCGTCGCGGGCACTGGGCAGAGTGCAGACAGGCGCTTTTCCTTCATGTACCCAAATTCGTAACTCAGAAAGCCGATCCAGCCACCCGTGAGAAAGTGCTGTGTGTTCTGCATCGAGACTTCGTAGCGTTGAACCAGACTTTCCATGTCCGCGGACAGCTTGCTCGTATTCAATAACTCGCTAGCTCCGGCGTCTACACATCTTGTTTCAATCGCACATGCCGTAAACCCACTGAAGGAGCCGCGACCGTCACCCGTGCCGACACTGCCCAGGTGGGCAAAATCCGGCTGGTTGGCGGCGTGGGCAAGCAGTTGCTCATATTCTTGCCGGCTAAGCATAGACGAAACAGGAAGTGGCAAATTAACTCCGGTTAATTGGAAGAATGATACTCAGGCCACAAAACGGGCATTGTCGGCGCCGGACGGGCACTGATCTAATGAAAATAGATAGAAACGACAGCTGCCAGCCAAGAACCGGAACACGGCATTCTAGCCGAGTTGGCCAGCCTTGGTGTGGAAATTAACGCAAATAAAACAGGAATAAGAATGATGTCTTATTTTGGAAGGTCGCTACTAAACGCCATTTTGCTTGCTGCTTTTTTCATGGTCCCTGTGGCGAGCGCAGAGGAAGCTCCGGCTGCCAAATTGACTGAAGATCAGGAAATGGCGATAAAGCAAAAGTTGTCCAAATATGCAGTTCTTGGACAACAGCAGATACTTCGTTTGACTGAGCAGGCAACGGAAGAGTACTCAGCCACATTAACGGATTCGCAGCCTAATATGCCCGGTGCATGGATGCTTCTGGAGGACGGCAAAACCATTAAGCGAATCGATCTTGATGGGCAAGCTGAAGCCGCGCCCGCGCAGATTCGTATTCTGATGTATCGCGCCGCGTTAAAGTCTGTCGCCCGCAGGGGAAAAATTCACGCGGCAGCGATTATTTACACCGGAAAACTGCGTGAAGACAGTGATGACGAAGCACTGGTGGTTGAATACGAGCACCGTTTGGGTATTGCCGGAAACAAAATAATTCCTTACCAGATACGTAACAGCAAGGTGGCCTATTCAGAGCCGGTTACCAGCGAGAAACCCTTCCAGATTTTTTATGACAGCAAAGCGGAGGCATTGGATACCGCAAACTGAGATGAGACTTGGTCGTCGTTTGTTACGAGCTGTAAATGATCGGTTAAAAACTGTGAAAGGAGTCACGGACTAGGACTGTAAAACAATCTTAAATGGGTTCGTGGGGAAGCGAACTCCACTCCCAAAATTAAAAACTCAGATAAAAACAAAATGAGTTTATAAGGAGATAACAATGAAAGGCCTGAAAAAAATTGCTCTGGCAACAGCTATTGCTGCTGCACCTTTTGCAGCCAACGCAGAACTGCAAGCTATGAACGACACTGCAATGGGCGACGTGACCGGTCAGGCCGGTGTCACCATTGAGCTGGAAACCAAAGTCAGCATTGGTCAGTTCAAGTACACGGACGAAGGCTCCTTCGCGGTAAACGACATCGTTCTTGGCGGTGCTGGTATAACGGCTGACGGCGCGGCCGCAGGCTACGGCGATCTGCTGGATCAGCTGAAGATTGATATCGACGTTGCCGATGACGGCGATGCCAAAATTCACGTTAGTACCCTCGACGGCGTTCCGATCGACTGGGGTGTGAACGTTGGTTCCATGGAACTGTTGGCCGGCGGAACGGGTTCGGATAGCACAACCCTGATCTCGAACCTGAGCGGTTACGGTAACTTGGCTCAGCTGGATATCGCGGTTGACACTGCAACGGATCACCTGAACCTGGTAGCGGCGTTTGACGTTACAGATATGGACTTCGACGTTGAGTTCCTGGGTGTTGGTATTCGTGATCTGGCGATCACGGGTGCGGGTGGCAACTTCGACTATGATGGCGACGGTTCAGTGATGGCCGCTGATGCTGATGGTGAGTTTGGCCTTTCGCCAACATCTCAGGAAGCTCAGGTGCTGGCAGGATTTGCTAACGTGAATCTGGACATCTACAAAGGCTCTGGCCTGGGTGCGTCCACTGCAACTGACGTCCTGCGTATTGACGTGAACAACGTTTATATGGACATGACCATCGGTGCAGTTGAAATCGGTGGTACTTCCATCGGTTCACTGGCCATCGACAACTTGGCTGTCACCGACACCAAGCTGGCTGTATACGGTCACTAACTTGACCTAGCAACAAGCCGTGTTAAAACGCCCCGCATTGCGGGGCGTTTTTGTTTCCGAATAGCCAATAAAAAACGGCAGCTTAAGAATAAAAGCTGCCGTTTGGCTTGAGGTCAGGTAATGGAAATCACTACCTACTGATCAGGCACCGCAATAGACAGATCAAACCCACCACCCGGTCTGGGTGTTAGGGTAATTGGCCCTTCATTGATTCCTTGGGGAATGTTTATCTGGTCTATTCCAGGGGGGGTGCCGATGGAGAGGTTCAGGTTCTGTCCGTCAAAACCAATGCCCAGTTGATCATTAAGAAAGGATTGGGTAAATGGCTCATCCGGAATCTGCATCTGTTGCCCGAAGACCAACGGCGGAATGTTGGGTGTGAATTCTGCCGGTGGCTGCGCTCTCGCCAGTTCTTCCTGGGGCAAAAGTAACGCTCGGCGAAGGAACTCATCCTCGGCGCTTGCGAGAGCGTCGGATTTTCCTTCGTCAGTAAACCGCTGAAGGGCTTTCCGGTAGGCTTCGTCTTCTGCTTCTGTGGTAACGGGTTCGCCTGGGGAAATGGTTAGGGCACGAATAATGCGCTGGCGGTCATCTTCCGATTTGCGGTTCTCTCTTGGTACCACAATAACCGCAGAATCTTTGACATAGGTTTCGACCATCTCATCGGAGGTCATCGCCTGCACGTCCGCAATAGCTGGCATCGAAGCGGCAGCTGCAAGTGATGTGGCAATCGCCGCAGTTATCCCCGTGGCGCTTTTGGTAGAATGTGCCGCGCTGGGATTGTACCTGGTTGGCAGGTTTTCGTGGTTCATAATCAGGCCTCTTGCTGCGATAAGCTCAGGTACGAGGCGTGTCTGAGGTTACAGCAATCAGTACGCTTCTCTCTAACCATGAGTATTCGGGTTGTCCGACAGCATTTCAAGCGTGTGGACGCCAGTTTGTGATCAGAATCCTTGATTCGCCGTGCTGTTACAAAAAAACTGGTGAAGAGGGTTAACATGGCGATGATCTTTTAATAAATGAACCGGTCTCAGGGACACAATGAGCAGACTAATCCGAAGCCGCTGGCGGCAGAGCTGGATCAAAAACTGGATCAACCGGCGAATTCCGCGGTCAGATGTACAGGCGCTCACCCAAAGAAACCTTTTCATTTTGCCAACCGCTGCTGGCGTGGTATTTGGGTTGCTGTTGCTGATCATGTTGCTTACAGGCATTAATTATCAGAATAGCCTGATTTATTTGCTTACCTTTATACTGGGTGCGGTGTTTGTGGGCGCCATGCACCAGACGCACCGAAATCTCTCCGGCCTTGAATTGACGTTGGTACAGACGGGTGAAGGGTTTGCCGGTGATGACATTGTTTTCCGTTTGCGGGCTGCGGCTGGGAAAGATGATGCTATAGCCCTTACGCTTTCCGTTGACGACGTGTCGGTACCCGTGGGCCATGTGCCGTCCGGCCAGTCGGTGGGTGCCAGCTTGCCCGTACCTGCTGCTTTTCGGGGTTATTTGCGGCCGGATCGCATTAGAGTCGAAACCCGCTTTCCCTTTGGTTTGCTCAAAGCCTGGTCTTGGATGAGGCCGGTATCCGCAGCCGTTGTTTTCCCCCGGCCAATCGCAGCCCCGGAAGTTGTAAGTGCGGTAGAAGATGGCGAGCAAACGGCCAGTTCCCGCTCGCCAGAGGGCAATGATCACGCCGAACTCAGGCCTTGGCGTGAGGGAGACATGAGCCAACGTGTTATGTGGAAGCGGTTTGCCCGCAGCGGCCAAATGGTGGTTGCAGATTGGGAAGCTGATAAAGGCAGCCCCCACTGGCTGGATTTTAATGCTTTTGCTGGCACAGATCATGAGTTGCGGCTTAGTTATCTTTCATGGCTTGTAATGGAGCGCTGCAAGAGTGGCGCAAGGTTTGGCCTGAACCTGCCCGGACAAATTATAGAACCGGATAGTGGTTCAGCCCATGCAACCCGGTGCCTCCGAGCGTTGGCGACCTGGGGCGAGACAAAACCACGGGATGCCCTTATTGCCACTCACGGCACGCGCCATTACACAGATTCAGGCAAGGCTACAAAAGCGACACCGGGAGCTCAATCATGAGTTTTTTGGGCCGCTCGATGGGTGGGCCGGAAAAGCAAAGCGTGAGCTTGCCATCTCGTGCACTCCTTTGGTTGATTGCAAGCTTTGCGCTACTGATGACACCTCAGCTTGACCGACTGACCCCATGGCTGATCTTTGTGTGTATCGCATTGGCAGGCTGGCGGTGGCTTGCTCAGCAGGGTCGGGTTCGTTTGCCAGGCCGCTGGCTGCGCACCGGAATCATGCTGGTGTTGGTTGCGTTATACCTGATTCGGGTGCGAGGAAGTTTTACCGTGGATACCGCCGCTTCTTTTTTTGTGTTGGCGGTTGGGCTGAAATGGCTTGAAACACGCACGGTGCGCGATTTTTACGTGCTGTTTTATATTCTGGTGTATTTGGCCACGGTGAATTTTCTGTTTCATCAGGAAATTCATTGGGCACTGGTAAATATCAGTGCCATCGCTTTTTTGCTCATTGGGCTGCAAGTGCTCAATGCACCGGATCTTCCCGAAGGAATGAAGGCAGGTTGGCGCCGGCTGGGATTCATGCTTTTGAAGGTGCTGCCTGTGGTTGTGCTTCTGTTCGTCTTTTTCCCGCGCATGGATCCTTTATGGAGTGTGCCACTGGTGTCTGGCCAGGCGCGCGCAGGTATCAGCGACACTATGCGGCCTGGGGATATATCTAACCTGGCGCAAAGCAGCGAGCGAGCCTTCCGTGTGACCTTCGGTGGTTCTATTCCGGAATACCGGGATAGGTATTGGCGGGGGCTGATTCTTGACTTTTTAAATGATGGAACCTGGCGCCAAAGCGGGAACGAGCCCTATCGATCGCCCGGGCGAGTCAATGTAGATGGCGGCGCTGGGGAGTTAACAACCCGTGAGTATGATGTGTTGATGGAGGCAACGGATCAGCGCTGGGCGTTTGCGCTTGAAGACTCTGAGGCGATGTCTGACAACGTCGTAAAAGAATCAGACGAGCTGTTCCGCTTTCGCCGACCGGCAGACAGTTCAATTCGTTACAGGCTGGCGTTTGAAAACACGAATGGGCCGGCAACGGAGCCCTTGAAACCAAGCGAAGCTCGTCGCTACCTTCAGCTTCCGGCGGAGGGAAACCCACGAACACGGGCTCTGGCCGATGAACTGAAACGCGCAACTAATGATATGGGCGTGATCCGGTCGCTGTTGAGCCGGTTCCGGGAGCAACCTTACTTTTACACACTGCGACCACCCGCAATGCCAAACGACGGCATCGACAGCCTGCTTTTTGATGAAAAACGCGGGTTCTGTGCGCATTATGCTGGTGCCACCACCTTTGTGCTGCGATCAGCGGGTATTCCAGCGCGGGTAGTGGTTGGATATCAAGGGGGCGAAACCGGCGCCGGCGGCGACTACTTAATCGTTCGCCAGTACGATGCCCATGCGTGGGTTGAGGCTTGGGTTGAAGGGCAGGGCTGGATTCGCATTGACCCCACAGCAGCTATTGCCCCAAACAGAATTGAGTCAGGTTTACGCGATGCCGTGGCTGATGAAGGCTCTTTTTTGGAGAATAATTGGGCGTCTGCCCAGAGATACGGGGATGTGGCCATTATCCAGTGGGCAAGCCTGCAGCTTGATCGAATGAACTATCAATGGCAGCGCTGGGTGGTTGGGTATCAAGGCCAAAGCCAGTTAGATTTGATGTCCCGCTTGCCCGGTGGTTTTGGCATGCGGGAACTGGGCTATTTAACCGCAGGCATTGTCGGCACCGCGCTACTCATTGCGGGCCTCCTATCCGCTTTGCAGATGCGCCGAGGTGCAAGCCGGGACCGCTATAAGCGGGTGTTAGATACTTGGTATCAGTTGTGCGGGCGGGCAGGGGTGCCCGTAAGAAACGGCGAAACCCCGGCCGCTTTGGCGTCAAGGCTAGCAATTGCAGAACCGGCGGTTGCGGATTCTGCCAGGCTTTTTGCCCGTATGGTTAACAGCCATTACTATAAGCCTCAATCTGGGTCTCCATCTGCGCGAGACGATAACGACGAACTGAAGCGCCTGCGCAGATTACTGGTTACCATGAAGCGACAGCTACACAGGGCGGGCAAGCACCGGCCCAAAATGTTCTGGCCTAACTCACATTCAGGAAAGCACAGTGACTGATATTGCCCTTGAAATGCCTTGGCTTCAGAAGCCTTGGCAGGTTATTCAAAACCGCCTTTGCGAGGGCAGGCTTCCCCACGCGCTGTTGATTACCGGCGAATGTGGTGTCGGCAAGCGAGCATGGGCCGATGCGGTCTCAGGCCTATTGTTGTGCGCCGCCCCTCTGAACATGGAGGCCGGTGTACCGGTTGCCTGTGGGCAATGTCGCCAATGCGAGCTGTTTGCTGCATCTAGTCACCCGGATGTTCGAGTGTGTTCCCCGGAAAAGTCTCGGATGATCAAGATTGACCAGATACGGTCGCTTTCGGCCTTTGCCGTTTCATCGCCTCAGGTTGCAGGCCGGAAGATCGCGGTGATTGATCGTGCAGATCAACTCAACATCAACTCAGCCAACGCCCTGTTGAAAACTCTTGAAGAGCCGGTAGAAGACTTTGTGCTTTTGCTTTTGCAGGAAAGCGGTCGGCCCGTATTGCCAACGATTCGGTCGCGGTGCCAGGTATTGTCTATACCGGTTCCTTCAACGGAACAGGCCGACCAATGGCTTGCCAGCAAGGTGGCGCATATTGAAAGCGATAAGCAGCCTTCCACAGAGCTTATGGCCAAGTCCCTTATGCTGGCGGGTAATGCGCCGCGACTGGCACTTGAGTACGCCACAGGTGAGTTCCCGGCGCTGCGGGATGAGGCGTTCGATAAGTTTCGCCAGTTCATGAAGGGGCAGGTTGCCGTGTCGGAAGCAGCGAAGGCATTCAAGGCACTGGGGCTGGACGATATGCTCTGGTTATTTGAAGGTTGGGCGGCAGATTTGGCTCGGCTGTGTGCCGGGGGCAAAGCAAACGACCCCGAAGCCGGTGAAATGCTCGGGTTTCTGGCTGGTATCAACCCGGCATGGCGCGCCCACGCACTGATGGATATGGTTCGGGAGGGCCGCGCGGCCGGCGTATACAACGCCAACCCTGAACTGGAAGCCAGCCGATTACTGATAGCTTGGCGAGACTTAATGCCCACAAAACGCCGGGCGTCCTAATTGCGCTTTTGCTTAGCACAACTGCTATGATTTGGACTTATCAGGGATTTTTCTCCCACACGCTCGGTTTAACGGTAAACATTCAATTTTAAAAGGTGTCAGATATGGGGCCCGGATTTGGTGCGCGCAGCGGCATTCTTACCCTGACGATAAAAGATAAAGCGGTTTTGTACGCCGCTTACATGCCATACATTCGCCAGGGTGGGCTGTTTATACCCACCCAAAAGCAATACCAACTTGGCGATGAAGTGTTTTTGCTGCTGAACCTGATGGACGAGCCGGAAAAGCTCCCCGTTGCGGGAAAGGTTATTTGGATCACGCCCAAGGGTGCCCAAGGAAACCGTGCGGCAGGTATTGGCGTACAGTTCAATGGTGATGACGAAAGCGCCCGAACCAAGATTGAGGCGTATCTTGCCGGCTCTCTGAGTTCTGATCGCCCGACCCATACAATGTGAAGTAATGCGAGGTGCGCTTCAGACATGAATGATTTTGCGATATCGCCAGATACCTGCGGTAGCAAAGCAGCGCCGCGGGAAGTGGAGTGGCTATTGCAGCACATAGCTCTGGCGGGCCTGAACTGGGCAGCCGAGGAAACGGCTCAAGCGGAAAGCCCGCCTATCATCATGCTCCATGGCTGGTTGGATAATAGCCTTACCTTTTCCCGAATAGCGCCGGAACTTGCAAAGATTTCGCCGCTCTACGCGGTGGATATGGCTGGCCATGGGCATTCTGGCCACCGCCCGACTGGCCAAAGCTACCAGCTGATGGATTATGTTGCAGACATTGCAGAACTGATTGAAACGCATTTCTGTGGCCTGGAGCAGGGTGAGAAAGTGGATATTGTTGGGCATTCCCTGGGTGGTATTGTTGGCTCACTCTATGCGGCCGCTTTTCCGGAACGTGTGCGTAAGCTTGTAATGATCGACAGCCTGGGAGCTCTTAGCCGCTCTATCGATGAAACGGTTCCGCAACTTCGCAAGTCCATTAATAAGCGAATCGCCGGTTCTGGTCGCCCGGCTGTTTATCGCGATATAACTGCGGCGGCAAAAGTGCGCGAAGGCGGCCTGAGCCCGCTCAGCCATGAGGCTGCGCTGACACTGATTCCCCGAAACCTGAAGCCCGCTGGTGATGGTTACAGCTGGTGTACAGACGCCCGCTTGCGGCACCCATCGCCACTGATGATGTCTGAAGATCAGGTAGTGGCTTCTCTGAAGTCGGTGCAGGCTCCGACGCTGTTCGTGGCCGCAAAGGAAGGGCTACTTGCTAAACGAAAAGGGCTGGATGATCGCTTGAGCGCGATGCCAAACATGCAAAGGATGGAGGTGCCCGGTGGGCACCATTGTCATCTTGATGGGGATACCCAGCCAGTTGCCGATGCTGTCAGAAACTTTCTTATAAATGAGTGATATCTTGCGCAAAATTTTTGTATGCCGTGTGCTTGTTGGCACTGTACTGTTAACTAGCTCCGCCTTTGCCAATGCAGCACTGCCCGAAGCTTTGCCCAAGGCATTTGCTCAGTCCACGCTTGAGGCGACAACGCCTATCGAGTCGTCTGGGCACCTGGTGCTGTTTAGCCCGGTGCGCGAGGTTAACAACCAGATTCGCTCAGAATCCATGGCCCGGCTGCCGGTTTCCGGGGAGGGACGGCTCTATCGGATCGCCCGGGATGCTAACCGTCGGGAAGCTCGGGCGCACTACCTGGAGTTGCTTCGTGAACGTGGCGCGCAAGTTTTGTTCGAGTGCTCGGGAATTCGCTGCGGACGAAGCAATGTGTGGGCAAACCAGATATTCGGCCAGTCCGTTTTGTATGGCCGGGATGCGACACAGGATTATTTGGTGGCCGGCGTAGTAGCCGACGACGGCAGCCGCTGGCTGACGTCTGTGTATACCGTGACCCGAGGCAACCTGCGCGAGTACGTGTGGGTAGAGCATATAGAGGTGGCGCCTGGCGCTGCTATCCCCGGTCTTGGAGCGGTAAACGACCGAGTCTCAGGCCCGGTGATTGTGCCCTGGCAGGGTGGCGTTACCTACCGGTTTGATTGGCAGGCCACGGATCGCCGGAAGATTAATGAGCTTGCCGGAGTTGAGGGGGCTAAGGTGGTTCTTGTGGGCTTTTCTGAGCTTGGCGCGAATGAACCACTCAAGGATTCCATGGATCGCGCACGCAAGGCGGCGGAGTCCCTGTCTGAAGTGTTAACGAAAACCGGGGTTTCCAGGCAACAGCAAGAGTTGCTCATCGTAGGGCCGTCGGTGTTAGTTACCGATCCAGCCCGACAGGGTGATCGGGTTGAAGTGATGGTTATATCGAGGTAGCTATTAAAGGGGAGTGCAGTGCCAGACAATGATGTGTCCAAAGTTTTGGACAGCTCTGACATATCGACCACTGAGCCGCATGCCAGTAGCGATAACAAACGTCCGGTGCGCAAACGCCAAACGGTTGCTCTAACTCT
>JBQCZX010000080.1:11780-17601 GCA_052089485.1 Marinobacter sp.
CTCTGGGCAGCGGTGGCGCTCGTGGCTATGCCCATATTGGTGCCATCGAGATCTTGGCGGAGCGCGGCTACAACATTGTTGCCATCTCTGGCTGTTCCATGGGTTCCCTTGTTGGGGGAATGTACGCAGCCGGCAAAATGCAGGACTACAAAGATTGGGTCACCGGGCTTGGTCAGTTTGATGTGCTTAAACTGCTGGATCTTACCTTCAACTCCTCGGGGGCTATCCGGGGTGAAAAAATCTTCTCTGTGGTTCGGGAAATGTTGGGTGACACTCGCATCGAAAACCTGCCAATGCACTATACCGCCGTTGCTACGGACTTACTGGCCCACAAAGAAATATGGTTTCAGGAAGGGCCTCTGGATCGGGCAATCCGTGCATCTGTTGCCATTCCGAGCGTGGTAACGCCCTTGGTTCTCGGCGGCCGGGTGCTGGTAGACGGTGCTTTGCTAAACCCGCTACCCATCATTCCGACCATATCCGCTCATGCGGATATCATCGTTGCGGTGAATCTAAGCGGCGAGGATGACCGCCGCCAGAGGCTACCAGATGCTGCTTTTGCGGGTAGTGGTGATGAGGAAGACACGGACGAGTGGATGAATACTATCCGCGACAAAGCCTCGCGTTGGTTCGACTGGGATACGTTGAAGTCATTGGGGCCGAAAAAAAACAGTTTGGAAGACAGCCCGGAACAGAAGATATCGAAAGAGGTTCAGAAAAAAGAGCACCATAAGTACAGCGAGAAAAAACTGCAGGAAGAGCACGAGACCATAGACTGGGACAAGCTCGGAATTGGCAAATTTGACGTAATGAACCTCACCATCGAAACCATGCAGAGCGCTCTTGTTCAATACAAGATTGCGGGTTACCCGCCGGACCTTCTGGTCAATATTCCCAAGAATGCGTCCCGGAGTTATGACTACCATAGGGCGCCTGAACTGATTCAACTGGGGCGTGAGCGCATGGCGGCAGCACTGGATCGCTTTGAAGAAAACCAGAACAGTTCCGGGCCACTTGCGGTTTGAAACAGCGTATAATCCCGCACTGAATCCGACATTACAGGAAGCCGCGTTTGTGACCAGCCCCATTGAAGATCTTCACACTGTTCGCGATTACCTTCGCTACGCTTCATCGCAGTTTGCCGCCTCGCCGGTTTTTTTCGGCCATGGCACGGACAACGTATGGGATGAAGCTGTGCAACTGGTGATGCGCAGCCTTCATCTTCCGCTGGAAGATAATACGTTGTTTCTCGACGCGCGGCTTATTCGCGAAGAGCGACGGGTTGTTCTTGAGCGGATCAGGCGCCGTATTGAGGAGCGGGTACCTCTTGCCTATCTTCTGGGCGAAGCTTGGTTTATGGGCATGCCGTTTCATGTGGATGAGCGTGTGTTGATTCCGCGGTCTCCGCTTGGAGAGTTGATTGAGAACGGGTTTCAGCCTTGGCTTGGAGACAAGCCGGTTGAGCGCATTTTGGATCTGTGCGCTGGAAGTGGCTGTATCGGCATAGGCGCAGCCTCTGTGTTTGAAGATGCCAGTGTGGATTTGTCCGACATATCCGCAGAGGCATTGGCCGTTGCAGATTCAAACATAGAGCTCCACGAACTCCATGGCAGGGTTCGCACGGTGCAATCGGATGTGTTCGCGAACATCAGTGGGCCGTACGATATTATTGTGAGTAACCCGCCTTATGTGGATGCGGAAGATCTGGCCGACATGCCGGATGAGTTTCACCATGAACCCGCGTTGGGTTTGGCCGCAGGTGACGATGGGCTGGATATTGCGCACAAGATTCTTGCCGGTGCAGCGGAGCATCTTACGCCCGGCGGCTTGCTGGTGGTCGAGGTAGGGAATAGCTGGGTAGCCCTGGATGCAGCTTACCCTGAACTCCCGCTTACTTGGCTAGAGTTCAGCAACGGCGGCGACGGTGTTTTTGTTATCACCGAGCAGGATCTCCGCCAGTGGCAGGGAAAGTATTAAACTAACTTCTTACAACACCCTAACAAGATATTGAATTATGTCAGGAAATTCTTTCGGAAAACTGTTCACCGTTACCTCTTTTGGTGAGAGCCACGGAGCGGCGTTGGGCTGCATTATCGACGGTTGTCCACCAGGGCTTGAGCTTTCAGAAGCGGATATGCAAGCGGATCTGGATCGTCGTAAGCCGGGTACATCGCGGCACACGACCCAGCGGCGTGAGGCAGATGAGGTGCGTATTTTGTCTGGTGTGTTTGAAGGCAAAACCACTGGTACGCCGATTGGGCTGATTATTGAGAATACGGATCAGCGATCAAAAGACTACTCGAAGATATCCGAGCAGTTCCGTCCTGCACACGCCGATTACACGTACATGCACAAATATGGCGTGCGCGATTATCGCGGTGGTGGCCGCTCTTCAGCCCGTGAAACGGCTATGCGCGTGGCAGCTGGTGCGGTGGCACGAAAGTTTTTGCAGCAACGCCTGGGTATTCGTATCCGTGGGTATTTGTCGGAGCTTGGGCCAGTTCGTGCGGAGAAGCTCGACTGGGATCAGGTTCATCAAAATCCATTTTTCTGTCCCGATGCCGATAAGGTGCCGGAGATGGAAGCTTACATGGATGCTCTTCGCAAGGAAGGGGACTCTATCGGGGCGCGGATCAATGTGGTTGCTGAAGGTGTGCCGCCAGGCCTTGGCGAGCCGGTGTTTGATCGCCTAGACGCGGATTTGGCCCATGCGTTGATGAGTATCAATGCGGTGAAGGGTGTGGAGATTGGTGCAGGGTTCGGATGTATTAACCAGAAGGGCACGGCGCATCGAGATGAGCTGACTCCAGAGGGTTTCTTGTCTAATGAAGCTGGCGGTGTGTTGGGGGGTATTTCGTCTGGGCAACCGATTCTTGCGAGCATTGCGTTGAAGCCGACTTCGAGTTTACGTTTGCCGGGTCGCAGTATTGATGTGGATGGCAATCCGGTGGAGGTTATTACCACTGGGCGGCACGATCCTTGTGTGGGTATTCGTGCAACGCCGATTGCTGAGGCGATGATGGCGATTGTGTTGATGGATCATTATTTGCGTCATCGTGGTCAGAATGGCGATGTTTCTGTTTCTACGCCTGATATTGGGCAGGTTTAAGCCCTGATGTTTGGGCGAAGCGATCCAGTCAGAGAAGGCTGTTCAAAAAACGCCCGTGAATACTTCCCTGTAGGGCTTCGTCGCGCCATCCTTGGCGCTTCAGATTTTTGAACAGCCTTCTCTGACTGAATCACCATAACTCCGGGTTTGTTCGACCACACCTTACGGCTAATCTTTGCTTTGATTTCCCTCTTCTTCTTGGACAATGGCTAGGAGCGCTTTTGCGGCGTTGCTTGGTTGGCGGCCGGTTAGCCCGATCCCGCCTAGCACTCTGGTAACTGGGTCTTCTGCTTCCGTTCCTTTCGCTAGTACGCCTTCGAGTACTTTCAAGCTTTCATCTACCATGCGCAGTGGTAATACGCTCCAGCCCAGGCCTACGCTGGTCATCATTTTTAGGGTTTCCAGGTAGTTGGTGGGCATTTGTGGCTGCAGAGGTAGGTTTGCCTCCAGAAACAGGCGGCTTACTACGCGGTAGGTGGAGGTGGAGGTGTCTGGCAGTAAGGCCGGGTGTTTGGCTAGGTCGACAAGCTTTGGTGTTGTCAGCGAGGCCAGGGGGTGGTCTGCGCCCACTACAAACGCCATGGGGTCTGGCCATTGTGCAAATACGTGGAAGCTTGGGGGCATGCTGTCGCTGAGTGTGACGAAGGCCAGTTCGGCGTTGCGTTTTCGCATTTGTTCGTAGGCTGTATCTGATTCCATAAATTGCAGGTTGATCGTTACCTGGGGGTATTCGCGTTTAAATCGGCGCAGCCACTTTGGCAAATGGTGTAGGCCTATGTGGTGGCTGGCAATTATCTGTAGCTCGCCTTCTATCAGACTCGAATTTGGCGAAAGCGCGATGCGGGCGTTGTGGATTTCGTCGAGAATCTTGCGGGCGTGAGGTAGTAGTCGGCTGCCGGAGTCGGTGAGGCGTATTTGCCGTTGGCTGCGGTCTACTAATGTTGTGCCTAGTTGGTTTTCCAGAGCGGCAAGGCGTTTGCTGATGGCAGGTTGAGTAAGGTGTAGCTGCTCAGCCGCTTCAGAAAAGGAGCCTTGATCGACGATGGTGAGGAATGCCTTGAGGGCGTTGGAGTCCAAGATCTGTCTTCCTGTAGTGTTCTATCTGGAAAGGCTATCTCATAACCATTTGGAATGCGATGAATAAGAAACATGAATTGCGGTTATTCATGGGCCGGCGGTATTATAGGCGTATAGTAGTTATAGAAAGCTTTGATCCAAAGCGTCAAAACCACTGTACCTCCAGAAAGTGAGAGAGAATCATGGCGGGCAAGACCTTATACGACAAATTGTGGGACGATCATTTGGTAAAACAGCGGGATGATGGTTCTGCGCTGATTTACATTGATCGTCAGTTGTTGCACGAAGTGACGTCACCTCAGGCGTTTGAAGGGCTGCGCCTTGCAAACCGCAAGCCTTGGCGAATCGATGCTAACTTGGCTACGCCGGATCACAACGTTCCAACTACGGATCGCGCGAAGGGCATAGACGGTATTGTTGACCCAGTTTCCCGCATTCAGGTAGAAACCCTCGATAAGAACTGCGACGAGTTCGGGATTCTTGAGTTTAAGATTAAGGATCAGCGTCAGGGCATTGTGCACGTTATCGGGCCAGAGCAGGGCGCGACGTTGCCGGGTATGACCATTGTGTGTGGCGATTCTCATACCTCTACCCACGGCGCCTTCGGCTGTCTTGCCCATGGTATTGGTACGTCTGAAGTTGAACATGCTCTGGCTACTCAGTGCCTGGTTCAGAAAAAGATGAAGAACATGCTGGTGAAGGTAAATGGCCAGCTTGGCAAGGGTGTGACTGGCAAGGACATTGTACTGGCGATCATCGCCAAGATCGGTACCGCCGGCGGCACTGGCCATGCCATTGAATTTGGTGGTGAGGCCATTCAGGATCTCAGCATGGAAGGCCGTATGACCATTTGCAACATGGCCATTGAAGCTGGCGCTCGTGTTGGCATGGTGGCCGTTGATGGCACCACCATCGAGTACGTAAAAGAGCGGCCATTCTCGCCCAAGGGTGAAACCTGGGATGCTGCCGTAAAGTACTGGCGTACGCTGCACAGCGACTTGGATGCGGTCTTCGATAAGGTTGTAGAGTTGGACGGCGCAGAGATTCTGCCGCAGGTAAGCTGGGGTACGTCGCCGGAAATGGTTGTGGATGTTACCGGCAATGTGCCAGACCCCGCCAAAGAAGAAGACCCGATTAAACGTGAAGGCATTGAGCGAGCTTTGAAGTACATGGGCTTGCAGCCAAATCAGGCAATTACAAACATCAAGCTGGATAGGGTATTTATCGGCTCTTGCACCAACAGCCGTATTGAAGACCTGCGCGAAGCAGCCGTTGTGGTTAAGGGGCGTAAAGTTGCAGATAGCCTTATTCAGGCCATGGTTGTGCCGGGTTCTGGCTTGGTAAAATCTCAAGCTGAAGCAGAAGGTTTGGATCGGATTTTCATTGACGCCGGGCTTGAATGGCGAGATCCGGGCTGTTCTATGTGTTTGGCCATGAACGCAGATAAACTCGGGCAGGGCGAGCACTGTGCATCCACCTCTAACCGTAATTTTGAGGGCCGGCAGGGCTTTGGTGGTCGCACCCATTTGGTGAGCCCGGCCATGGCAGCAGCAGCGGCCGTAACCGGCTACTTTGTTGACGTTCGCGAACTGCTGAACTGAGCCACAGGAGAGAACTGAACCATGCGCGCATTTA
>JBQCZX010000081.1:0-17438 GCA_052089485.1 Marinobacter sp.
GCGCGCCACAGGTGCCCACCTGGAAATTGTCGCCTTCACCCATGAGCACCTTGGTGCCCTGCCCTCAGACCCGGCGGTGCAGCAACGTGCCCGGGAAGCTCTGATTAAACTGCGCCAACGGTGGCTGGAGCAAATGCTGGCTCTTTCGGATTGCAGCGAGCTGCATGTCACCACCCAAACGGTATGGGAAAAGAACATACACCAGTGGATTATCGAGCACTGCCAGCCCAAGCGCTTTACCGCTGTGATTAAAACCGGGAGCCGCTCAGAAACCTTGCTGTATACGCCTACCGACTGGCACCTGATCCGCGAGTGCCCAGCACCTGTTATGCTGGTGGCGGAACAGAAGTGGAACCACGCCCATCCTATTCTGGCAGCGGTAGACCTGAGCTCAGGCAAACCTGTTAAAAGCGCACTTAATACAAAGATTATTGAACAGGCCAGCATTCTGGCTAAAGCCCTCAAAACCGAACTCCACCTGGTGCATGCGCTGCATATTTCAGAAGTACTGGCCGATCTTGAGATTATTAATGTAGCCGAGCACGAGAAAAAACGAAGGGAAGTATTGCAACCAACCATCACGCACCTGTGTAACACCTGGCACCTGAAACCCGAGCAGGTTCACCTGGCCACCGGCCCGGCGCATAAGGTTATTCCCAGCGTGGCCAGCCAACTGAAAGCAGACATGCTGGTTATCGGCACCAGTGGCAAAACCGGCCTGAAAGCCAGGGTGATTGGCAACACCGCTGAGAAAGTGCTCACTCACCTGAGAACCGACTTACTTGCCATCAAGCCCGGGGACGCCGGCCAATAATGCGCAGGAAATTCGACGTTACAACGGACCAGCCCACCACAGCGAGTGAAGCCCTAAGCGGGGCTTCCGGGCTGTCTCGCCAGCGCATTAAAGATGCCATGAACAAGGGCGCCTGCTGGTGGACACTGAAAGGCAAGCAAGTAAGGCTGCGGCGCGCAACCAAAGAGGTAAAAGCCGGTACCCGGCTGCAGCTTTATTACGATGAGAATGTGCTGAACCGCAAACCCGAAGCGGCAATTCTGATCGATGATAAAAGCCGCTACAGTGTCTGGTTCAAACCCCACGGTTTATTGGCCCAAGGCTCCCAATGGGGAGACCACTGCAGCCTGTTGCGCTCGGCTGAGCTTGAGCTCAAGCGTCCTTGCTTCCTGATTCATCGACTGGATGGCGATGCGGCCGGGCTAATGCTCATTGCCCACGACTCAAAAGCCGCAGGCGCTCTGTCCCAGTGTTTCTCCGGGCGCACCATGGCCAAGCGCTACCTGGCCAGAGTAGCCGGTGTCATCAACACCCAGAACCGGCTAATAGACGCACCGATTGACGGCAAGGCCGCCACCAGTCACGTGTCTACGCTAAGCACCGATGACGCCACCGAAACCAGCCTTCTGCAAGTCATCATCGAGACCGGCCGTAAACATCAAATCCGCAAGCATTTGCAGAGTATCGGGCACCCGATTATTGGCGATCGCCTTTACGGCAAACCCGCGCGAGTGCCCCTGCAACTACTCGCTGTCGGCCTGGATTTTGACTGCCCACTCAGTCGCCAGCGGATAAAACTGGAACTGCCGGAAGAACTGGCCAGTCTGGCGGAATAAACCCACTCAGTTGCCTTCAAACTCCGGGGCACGACGGGCAACAAAGGCCTGAACGCCCCGCATAAAGTCCTTCGACTTGGTGGTAACATTCTGTTCCTCGGCCTCAACCGCGACCGCCGAGCGCCAGTCACAGCTGGCTACTTCTCGTAGCAGGCGCTTGGTACCTGCAACAGCAAGCGGCGCAGCATTCGCCAATGAACTGGCCCAGTCAAACGCTTCCTGCTCAAGACTCTCAGCAGGCACGGCTTTATTGGCGAGGCCGTGGGCCACACAGGTCTCCGCATCAAGCCGCTTGCCTTCGATAATTGCCGACAGTGCACGATGGCGGCCCATGGCATTCAGCAGATGCCAGGTCAAACCGCCATCGGGCACCAGCGCAATGGCTGCAAATGCCAGATAGACGCTGGCATCTTCCGCCATCATCACCAGATCGCATGTCAGAGCCAGTGCCGCGCCAATACCGGCAGCCTGCCCATGTACCCGGGCGATATACAGCTTGTTGCCGTGGTGAATGGTTTTTAGCAGCGGCTCGTATTCGTCCAGCAACAGATCGGATATTTGCTCATAGTCGAAATCCTGCAAATCCTGCCCTGCAGAAAACCCTTTGCCAGCGGCCCCAATGATGCAAACCCGTATGGTCGGATCTGCTTCAACCTCGGCAAGCGTGTCGGTCAAAGCCTTGCGCATGGGCGCATTCAGAGCATTGTAGTGCTCCGGCCGATTGAGCGTGATCGTCGCAACCTGACCGTCACGGGACAACAGAATTGGCGTGTCACTCATTTCACTCGTCCTTATCGGATTATTCGGTTCATAGTTTGGCGCTTCACACACCAAGCGGTCTATGGCTGGCTACACCATACTGCGAAGGGCACCAAGCTTTACCTTTACACCGCAATTGAACAACAGTGTTTAAAATAAGTCAACAAGGTTCAAAAAGTTTGTCTGCGGCTATTTTTTGTGGTTAGCTGTTAACCAATTGTGAAACTTTTTGACCAGAGCTGTTCATTCGAATTCATTCGCATGGGCACTTAACGATGGCGGCGGAGTGCACAGGGCCAGAAGCCGGCCAGCCAGAGGGAGAAATCATGGGTAATAAAAGACAGCCTTCAGTGCTGGTAATCGGGGCAGGCGCCACCGGTATTCTTGCAGGTATCAAACTGCCAGAAGCAGGAATCAGCGACGTTATCATTATTGAAAAAGCAGACCGGGTTGGCGGCACCTGGCGCGAAAACACCTACCCCGGTGTCGCCTGCGATATCCCCTCCCCCCATTACTGCTATTCTTTCGAGCCCTGGCCGTGGTCAAGCCAGTGCGCACAAGGCGGAGAAATTCAGGAATATCTGGAACACGTTGCAAAAAAATACAACGTACTCCCGATGATCCGCTTTGGAACGGCTGTGGTTTCCACTGTTTATGATGAGGCCACAGCAACCTGGACCGTCACCACCGACAAAGGCGACGTGTTCACCGCGGATTTTGTGATTGCCGCCACAGGGATTCTTCACAAACCCAAGCGCCCGGACATCCAAGGGCTGAACAGCTTCACCGGTGACATGTGGCATACCGCTGAATGGCGGCACGATGTTGATCTGAAAGGCAAGCGGGTAGGCGTGATTGGAACCGGCTCTACCTCTCACCAGGTGGTTCCCGAGCTGGTCAAGGCCGGGCACGAAACCTTTGTATTCCAGAGAACGCCGCAGTGGGTGTTTCCCTTTCCAAACCTGAGCTTCCCGGAATGGATGCGCGACCGCTGGAAGGAAAAGCCCGAGCGGATGAAGCCCTGGAAATCCCTGTACAAGACCTTTATTGAACAGTTCTTCGTAAAAGCCACAACAGGCGAGCCGGTGCAACGAACACTGCTGAACCTGTCCAGCAAGGCCTATCTCCGCCTGGGTGTTCGCAAACGCGATCTGCGCGAGAAACTCACGCCGGACTACGGCGTTGGCTGTAAGCGCATGGTGGTCAACTTCACCTTTTACCCGGCAATACAGAAGGAAAATGCCCACCTGATTACCGACGGTATCAAAGGCATTGAGGCTGAAGGCGTGCGCCTGGTCACAGGAGAACTGGTTCCCCTCGACGTTATTGTGCTGGCAACCGGGTTCGACAACTTCGCCTATATGCGTCCTGGCAGCCTGGTCGGCCGCTCCGGCCACACCATTGATGAAGCCTGGAAGGACGGCACCTACCCCAGCTACCACGCGGTTCTAATGGAGCATTTCCCCAACTACTTCCTTATGCTCGGCCCAGGCACCCCCATCGGTAACAACTCGGTTATCGGCATGGCAGAGGAGCAACTGGATTACGTGCTACGCCTCATGGACATTTGGCGCGACGGCGATGCCGACGAGATTGAACCCACTCCGGAAGCTGTTTCAGCTTTCGTCGAGTACATAAAAGCCGGGCTCGGTGAGTCTGTCTGGACCAGTGGTTGCCAGAGCTGGTATCTGGATGCGGCCGGTGTGCCGGTTGTATTCCCCTACACCTGGAAAGAATTTGTCGCCTCCATGGCGGAGATCGATCGTAGTGATCTGACCATGGCACGGGTTGAGCCTTGCCAACAGGAGGCGCTCCATGCCGTCTCAGTTTGACTATGTAATTGTTGGTGGAGGCTCGGCCGGCTCTGTGCTCGCGGCACGATTAAGCGAGGACCCGGAAAAGCGGGTCTGCCTGCTGGAAGCCGGTGGTGACGGCAAGAGCCTGCTGGTTCGCATGCCAGCACTAACCGTGGCGATGATGCCAGGCAAGCCGGTAAAGATGAACAATTGGGCATTCACCACCGTGCCGCAACGAGGGCTGAACGGCCGCCGTGGCTACCAACCCCGGGGGCGCACGCTGGGCGGCTCCTCGGCCATCAATGCCATGGTGTACACCCGCGGCAACCCCCGCGACTATGATCGCTGGGCTGAGCTTGGCGCCGAAGGCTGGGATTGGAAAGGTGTACTACCCTACTTCCGCAACTCCGAGAGCAATGAACGTGGAGGCAACGACCTCCATGGTGCTGCAGGGCCATTGCATGTTGCCGACCCTTCCAGCCCGCGCTCCATCACCAAAGACTGGATCGCCGCCGGCCAGGCTTGCCAATTACCGCTTACAGACGATTTTAATGGCGAAACCCAGGCTGGAATCGGCTATTACCAGGTCACCCAGTTCCACGACAGTCGCCGGGGGCAGCGTTGCTCAGCAGCGGCGGCCTACCTCCACCCGGTGATGGACAGCCGTCCTAACTTGCACGTGATTACCGGGGCACACGCTACCCGCGTATTGTTCTCCGGAAACAAGGCCACGGGTGTTGAGTATCGCCAAGGTGGCAAAACGCTCACTGTAGAAGCAGCCAAAGAGGTCATATTGTCTGCTGGCGCGTTTCAATCACCCCAGCTACTCATGCTCTCGGGAGTAGGGCCGGCAGCGCACCTGCAGCACCACGGAATCCCGGTGATACACGACTCGCCTGCCGTGGGCCAAAATCTTCAGGATCACCCGGATGTGGTTTTGTCCTATGGCGTCAACACAACCGACGTTTTTGGCGTAGGCGTATCGGGCACCTTCCGTTTGCTTGGCGGAATGCGGGAGTGGTTTTCCAGCGGTAAAGGCTTGCTGTCCACCAACTTTACAGAAGGTGGCGCATTTTTCTCAGTGGGTGGCGAGCATGATGACTGGCCCAACGTGCAGCTGCATTTTGTAATTGCACGGGTTGAGGATCATGGCCGCAAGATCAAACCGGGCTATGGCATATCGTGCCATGCCTGCATTCTGCGGCCTGAAAGCCGGGGCCATGTTGCCCTCGCCTCCACCGATCCCATGGCAGCACCACTGATTGACCCGGATTTCCTCGGCGACGAGCGGGATGCAGAGCTACTTTTAAAAGCAGTCCGGCGCACCTTGCAGATCATGGAGTCTGAGCCGGTTGCGAGCCGAATTACCCGGTCTTTCACTGCTCGCTCCACAGACAGCGACGAAGATCTGATGGAAATGATCCGCAACCATTGCGACACCGTGTATCACCCTATTGGCACCTGCCGCATGGGCAGCGATCAAGAGTCGGTTGTCGATACATCTTTGCGGGTACGAGGCGTTGAAGGTCTTCGTGTGATAGACGCTTCTGTAATGCCAACGCTAATCAGCGGCAATACCAACGCCCCGACAATCATGATTGCTGAGAAGGCAGCCGCGGAATTTTTCCACAACTGACACAACCTTACTCACTGGTTAGAGACTATAACAATGACTTTCCAGACATTAGATGAGCTTTACCTTTTCGCCGAAAAAACCGATAGCGGCCGAGCGGCTTTCAGCGACCTCTCCGGGCGGGCCCTGAGCAGCCCGGATTTTGTGCGCGACCTTCGGCAAATCGCCGGCGGGCTAACCAAGCTTGGGCTGGAACCCGGCAAGGGCGTGGCGGTTCTGGGACTTAACAGCATCGAAACCCTGCAGACAATCCTGGCCGCACCCTTGGCGGATCTGGTTCCAGTCCCTCTCAATTTACGATGGGCTGCAGCGGAAATTGCCTTTGCGCTGGATGATGCAGACGTGGCGGTAGTCGCTCTGG
This sequence comes from Marinobacter sp., assembly GCA_052089485.1. GTDB lineage: Bacteria > Pseudomonadota > Gammaproteobacteria > Pseudomonadales > Oleiphilaceae > Marinobacter. Next base: position 6,179 of record JBQCZX010000081.1, read on the forward strand.
ACGATCCCTTCCTGCCATTGGCGCCCGAACTCGCCAAAAACAGGCCGGATTTGATCTTTGTGCACATAGGTCAGGGCGAAACGCCACCTGGTATGCAGTCTGTAAATGATCTGCGGGCCGAGCCTGTTGAGCTGAACCCTGAGCGGGACCCTGCAACCCCGGCTATTATTCTGTACACAGGCGGCACCACCGGCCGATCAAAAGGTGTGGTTCATTCCCACGCCAGCCTGGTCGCCGGTGCCATGGTCATGGCTGTGGCAGGTTTCCCTACTGCAGAGAAGACTTACAGCTCCTGCTTCCCGTTTTTCCACGTAGCCGGAATCCAGCCTACGCTGACCCGCTTGATCCAAAGCTCAACCCAGCTACTGATGCCTATGTTCAGGCCTGATTTTGTAGCAGCAGCAGTGCGTGACCACGGCGTACAAGAGTTGGGCTTGGCGCCCACCATGATGCAGATGCTGATCACAGACCCGGAGTTCAGCTGCAAAAACTTCTCCAGTCTGGAGCGGTTGATGTATGGCTCTTCGCCAATTTCTGCCGGGCTTCTGGCTGGCCTCAAAGGGACCTTCCCTGGCGTCACCTACACCCAGGCCTACGGCATGACAGAGGCCGGGATAACTATATTTCTGGGGCCACAATTCCATAGCGGCGAGCTTGAGCGTATCGACGGTGCAGGCCAACCCGGAGCGCCCGGCGTTCAGATCCGTATCGAGGATGATAATGGTGCCGCCCTGCCCCGGGGTGAGGTTGGTGAAATCGTGGTTTATGGGCCGACAGTGATGTCCGGATACCGCAACCGTCCCTCGGAGACCGACGCCGCATTGCGTAATGGCGGCTACCGAACCGGCGATCTCGGCATGCTTGATGACTTGGGCGTTCTCTACGTGCGCGACCGTTTAAAAGATATGATCATTTCCGGTGGCGAAAACGTTTATTCCTCTGAAGTGGAAAGCGCCATATCGACATTGCCCGGTGTCGCCATGGTCGCGATCATCGGTTTACCGGACGAAAAGTGGGGTGAAAGAGTTCATGCCGTTATCGTCCCCAAAGAAGGTCATACACTCACACTGGACGAGGTGAATGACTATCTGAAAGACCGGATTGCCGGCTACAAACACCCTCGAAGCCTGTCGCTGGTGAAAGAACTGCCACTCTCACCCATGAACAAGGTGCTAAAGCACGAGCTCCGCGCCCAACTTACCGGAGATTGATCATGGCGAAGGGTATTTCAAAGCGCCAACGGTTCTGGACACTGTTCCAGCACCTGTTCGAAAAGCCTCTGATTGGCGCTGTTCACTCGCAACCGCTTTTACGCCGCGTAGCGGGGCTGCACGCCTGGATGTGCTATCCCCGCCCTATGGATGTTCGCTTGCAAAAAGGCGACGTAGGCGGGATTCCGGGGCACTGGTGTGACCTTGGCGCCCCCGCCGTCACGCCAGGTGCCAAAAAAGTAGTGCTATGGCTTCATGGCGGCGCCTTTACCGTGGGCGGCGTTGGCTCCCACGGGGCCTGGGCAGCCGGCGTTGCTGCCGCCAGCGGCGCCCGTGCGTTTCTGGCTGACTACCGGCTAGCGCCGGAGCATCCATTCCCCGCAGCCCCCGACGATGCCGAAGCGGTTTATCGCAGCCTGCTTGCCGAAGGCTATCAGCCTTCCAATATCGCCATTGCCGGGGACAGCGCCGGAGGCGCACTCGCGTTTGCCCTGCTGGCCCGTATTCGCGCCTCCGGGCTGCCCGACCCAGCCGCCATGGTGGCTGTCTCTCCCTGGTTTGACCTGTCGCTTTCAGGAGAGTCTGTGCGCACCAACAAGCGCAGCGAAGCCATGGTGCCGGAAAGCTGGCTGCGGCGCACAGCGCAACTCTATGCCAACGGCCAGCCGCTTGATGACCCTGCGGTGTCACCCCTGTTTGAAAAATGGGACAGCCCGGCGCCACCCACCATGCTGCTCACCGGCGAAGACGAACTCCTGCGCGATGACACTGAACGCATGGCTAATACCCTTTCAGCGGCCGGCGGTCAGGTAAAGGTATTGCGGCAGGCCGGGGCGGGTCATATCTGGCCTGTCCGTATGCACCTGACGCCCGAAGCCAGCCACGCAAACAACCAGATTGCCGCCTTCCTGCGGCGTGCATTCTGGCCCGACACTTTCCAGCTTCATCTTGCTGAGGAGCGCTAACATGACGTCAAACCCTCCCCAATCCGACTATTTATCGACGCTGTTCTCGGCAGCTCGCGCTGCGCACTTAACCGATCCAATGCCTTCTGCCGAATTACGCAGAGAGCGCCTGGCCCGACTTGAAACGGCCCTGCTAAAATACGAACCGAAGCTGGTCGCGGCAATGAACACGGATTTCCGGCACCGTTCGGAATCTGATTCAGGCACGTTCGACATAACGATTCCACTCGGCGACATTCGGCGCAATCGCCGTTCCGTCAAGCGCTGGATGAAACCACGAAAAATCGGCGTACCGCTGCACCTGAAACCCGCACGTGGCCGAATCATTCCGCAACCTAAAGGTGTGGTAGGCGTTATATCGCCCTGGAACTTCCCCGTTTATCTGGCCCTTGCCCCCATTGCTGCGGCCTTGGCCGCGGGCAATCGCGTAATGCTGAAACCATCAGAGTTAACACCAAAAACATCCGAAGTGATGGCCAGAATGATTGCAGACACGTTTGATCCAACCGAGGTGTCGGTGTGCATCGGCGGTGTTGAGCTGTCTCAGGCATTTTCCAACTTGCCGTTTGATCACCTGTTTTTCACCGGCTCTACCCGAGTCGGGCGAGAGGTGGGCATCGCCGCCGCACGCAATCTCACACCGGTTACACTCGAACTGGGCGGAAAGTCTCCTGCCATCATCGGTGAGCAGGCCAGCCTCGATTACTCAGCACGCCGCATTGCGTTCGGAAAAGTAGCCAACGCAGGGCAAATCTGTGTTGCTCCGGACTATGTATTGCTACCACGGAATCAGGTGGAGGCCTTTGCGACGGCAATGGAAACTGCGGTGCACAATTTCTTCCCGGAAGGCCCACAAAGCCCGGACTACACCGGCATTGTTAACGACAACCACCTGAACCGCCTGCAAGAGCTGGTTGCTGATGCCAAAGCCGCCGGTGCTGAAGTGCGGGAGCTTTTACCCCGAAACACCGAGCATGCAAAAGGCAAAATGACCCCAACGCTGGTGCTGAACCCGCCCAAGGACAGCCGAATAATGCGTGAGGAGATATTCGGGCCTGTGCTGCCAATGATCACCTACGACTCCCCCGAGGAAGCCCGGGACTTCGTTAACTCTCGCCCGTCGCCACTCGCGCTGTATGTATTCTCAGACGGCCGCCAAGAGCGGGACTTCTGGCTCAATGGCACCCTGTCTGGCGGGGCCTGCGTGAACGAAACCGCGTTCCATGTGGTTGCAGACACCATGCCATTTGGCGGTGTTGGTGAGAGCGGTATGGGGTCCTATCACGGTAAAGCCGGATTTGATCAGCTGAGCCATCTCAAATCGGTACTGATACAGCCAAAGCTTAACGGCGCATTCGCCTTTAATCCGCCAGCCGGTGGCTTTAACAAGTTCGTAGGAAAGCTACTGCGGAAGATCGTATGATCTGATTGCTTTCAGACGGCTTCTGAGGAGGCCGTCAAAATCTCAAGCGCTTCACGGGCATCATTTTTGGCGTCCTGCTGAGGCACTCCACACGCTGCCAACACCATCAGGCTCAACGCCTCAGTCGACTCCCTCCAGCTCTTCTGCCCCTCAACAACGAGCGTCATAAACCCGTATGTGGACCCTGCAAGCAACTGCAGATAGTACACAGCCTGATCTTTCGCCAGAGGCAACTGCCCTTCCTCAACCGCGCGACGAAGAACCTCGTACGGCAGGTTGCTCCAGATGTCGCGCAGGCGCCCGATATACGGCGCAAACCGGATCAGAAAACGCCCATGCTCCGGCAGTTCGTGGGCGTATCTCAGGAAAAGCCCAAGAAGCACACTCAAAGCGACCCTGGGGTTCTCGACGGTGCTGATTAACTCCCTGGCTTCGTTCTCGAACCGGCTACAGACCTGCTCCGTCACCATGGGAAACAGATTTGTTACATCATCAAAGTTGTTATAGATGGTGCCACGGGCGATTTTAGCGGTTCGCGACAAATCACTGACCGATATGCTCTGCTCACCTGTATCGGCAAAATGCCGGAGAGCAGTATCGAGAATATGTCGCTGTACGCCGGTCATTGGACATTAGCCATGAAAGTGAATTCTGCCTCCTGATCAGATCGTTCGGAGACCAGAGAGGCAACCGTGATAGTGATGTGCGAAGGGACGGACTGGCCTGTGATTATCAGGCATTTGGCAGGATTACTGCAAGCTTTCTCAACCACTTGACGCCGCGCCGCCAACTGGTGCGACGCAACGCAAAAGGCTGACCGGAACCTACCGCCGGGACCGGCTTGGCAGCCGAACCCGATGGTAGCGAGCACTGTCTACCTGAGACAGCAATCACCCAAACTGAACACCGCTGGTGATCTCTGGCACATCTCTTCCAAACAGCGTGTGTAGCTGGGTTCTCTGTGCTTTACTGCCCTTCCGGATCAGCCGATCACGGCCACCTGGCAACAGCCTGTGGCCGGTTGTCCATACGGCGTTCAACGGCGCAAACACAGCTGGATACCAAGGCATAGCCGCTCTCGGCAAACCCAGTGCACCCATTCCTTTTCCTCCAACAAACAGCCGTGTCATGCTCAAATGAACCTGGCGCTCCCAGTGGCCCCGTAGCTTGCTAAAACTCGGGTAGCGTCTGCCAAGCGGCTCGTCCATCAGTGAGCGACCAAGCTTGCGACTGTTCTCATCACCTGTCGCCTGGCTTATAACATTCTGGTAAAGGGCAATCCTGCCTTCTTGCTCAGTCTTGCACAGCAGCCATTCATCAACTCCCATGAGCCAACCAATATAACGCCATAAATGCATGACATCTTCAGCATCCTGGCGACTGATAAGAGTGCCCATCAGTTTCTGACCAAAGAGGAAGGATACAGAAAACGCCAGATAGGTGGCTTGCATGTCAAGCTGGTTAACCGGAAGCCCCCACATTGACGTATCCCACTCGGGATCTTCCAGAAGTTGCTCACGAACCATAGAGTGAATCAGGCGAACCCGCAGGGTTGTCTTGAAGCCTTCAGCACCGGGCTTCATCCCCCCCGGAGTCGAGCAATCCAGCCACCACTTGGCAGTCTCGGCAACCCGACGCGACACGCCCTTCTCCAGAGCGCCAGTCATAATCAACGTCTGGTTGATGCCCCGGGCCTGATAACCCGCCATCAACCCGAGATCGCGCAATACACGCATGCCCGTTTGCCCGGAAATAGAAGACGCTCGAGCGCCTCTTTCCAGCCGATCCCAGTCCACCCACTCGGGGGGCTGTTTGACCGCATCAAAGAATGCACGCAATGGCGGAGCCAGACCCTCCTGATCAAAATCTCCCGAATCCACTATTTTCTTGAACTGAGCAAAAGCCTTACCGCCGCCCTCGCCCCGAACGTACTTTGCCAGATCGTCTGCAACCGGGTCACCGACCATCAGAGCTTCCCCCATGCGCTGCCATTGTCGCTCATCGGGAACCGCTGCCTTACGATCATGGATCAACCAAAGTAGCGGCTTCGCAATTCGTTCTGCTTCAGTTCTGTCCGTACCGTGGCGTGATGGTATTTTATTTTGAAGACCCATAAACCCGCTCCTGACTGGTCGGTTGTTTTGTTATGTCTGGAACACAGCATATCAACGCTTGAAGCATTATGGTACTACGAAGTACCAGATTTAATGATACCCTTCACACCCCACTATCAGTCAAGACACGCTAACTGGACAAACGCACCATGAAGGCTGAAAGCAAACACCATGTCCGCCTGCTTAACGGTTTGGCACAAGCTCTTGAAAATAAACGTTATCGTGAGATTACCCTTGCGGACATTGCGGCAGCAGCGCGAGTTTCCCGGCGCACTTTCTATGAGCATTTCCAGAGCAAGGACGATTGCTTGCTCGCCCTCGCCGAGCACACCAGCAAAGACATGATGCTTGCGGTTCTTGCCGCCATTTCACCCGATAAAACCTGGCCCACCCAGGTTTGGGACATCACCCAGGCTTACTTGTTGTTTATAGAGTCCAGGCCGCACTTGATGCGTGCGTTATACATAGATCTTGCAGCACTCGGGGAAGCCGGGGTACAAATGCGGCGCAAGGTAGCGGAACAATTCGCCAGATTCCTGCAGCAACAGGTTGAGCAGCGGCGTGCTCACGACAACACCTTGCAGCCACTTAGCCTGCTAATGAGCATGGCGCTGGTAGCAGGAATCAACGAACTCATTCTCTATGAGATCACTGAAAAAGACGGGAAATCCTTGATGTCACTTGCCCCCACCGCAGAACGACTGATTCACCGGCTGGCAGCCGCACCACAATGAAGCGACCAATGACACGTCCTGTTCCTGGGCTCGGTTCTTCACGTTAGCGCCCGTGCCACACCACATTCCGTGCATCCCTGGACATCAAAGTGTTGACCAGCCCAGAACGACATTTTGGTTAAGGTCGTGTACCAAACGGCCCCGATAAACGGGGCCGCACACGCCTGAATCACTCGCGCAGATCAATAGTCTCCACGACCGCTGAGGCAATGCTCTCTTCGCTGAACAGCATTGGCCGCCATTCCAGGTCGCTATAGAGCTGTGTTTGGTCTTTGAAATGTTCTGCTTCAGGATCATGATCCTGACTATAACTCAGGAACATATCAGCTTTAGGGCCTTCCTCGGTGAACTGGAGCGCCATCACAAAGCTGGAGCCATAGTTAACCCGGTAAGCCAGTTCATCCTGACCATCAGCGTTTTCATCCAGTGCGAACAGAAGGCTATCTTCAGTTGGCTGGCCGGTCTGCGTGTTAGCCAGATCCGACGTGCTGCGGGAATTGGCCTTGGTTTCGGCCATATTAAACACGCCCTCGAACGAATAACCGCCAGAGACCGGGATTGGCACTTCGCCTTTAGCTTTCAGCACATACTGCAGAGACCCTAAAGAGGCATTAAGCGAGATACCCTGACCTTCTAGCCTTGACGCGGCAGCCGCCAATGCCTGAAGCACCGGGTCATTTTTCGCGTCTGCAGGATCGATCGGGGCCAATCCAGATGGTGTTGTTGCGGGTGAAGTCGCATCAAACTCTGTCGCAAAAAGGCCGTCGCTTAGCGCCCGGTGTCCTGATACTCGAAACGCCACAAGGAACTCCCGCATCAGGTGTGCACCTGTGCTATCGATGTTGTACCGGCCATCCCAGCCAGTCAAAACCTGACAAGCGGAGGTAAGATCAAAGTCCGCATCTTGATATGTGACCGTGGAATTGTTGGTACAGCGCTGGGTCAGTTCATTTTTCCACGCACCACCAAACAAGGAGCCGTTGTGAGTCACCACACTCTTCAATTCTTCCAGAGAGAATTCGCCGTTGGAACCTGCCAGCGAGGAGCCGCTGGTGTCAGTGATCAGCTTCGCATTGAAACGTGTGCGTGTGCTTCGAATGCTCTGCTCCGGCCCATAAAGAATGCTGAAGCCTTCAAGTGGTTCATCAAGGTTTGAGAGCCAGTGGCTGCTGTTGGCATTGAATACATAATCGTTACGGGTTTGCTTGGGCGCGTTGGCAAAGGGAACCAGCCCGGGCGTCAGGGTTTCGCCAGTATCTATCCACTCATAAACGGAACTGTCTCCGGGCAGAAGAACACTGCCAGCACCATCCTGCCAGATCGCAGCCAACATAGGCGACTGAGAGGCTGCCCGCCAGTATTGCTCGGCCGTTTCGCTGAGTTTAGGTACGAGTGTGCCGTCGATGTAATTGGCTGTGCCTTCTTTGTCGATCATCAGCGTATTTACCCAGGGAATACCCTGATGCTCGTTAAACGCCTGGAAGAACTCTTCACGGCTTTGGGCTTTGCCCATCGAAAGCCACTGATCCAACATTCGGATATTACCCGCATTCGCGTCCCGGAAGGCCACTGCCGATTGCTTATTCCAGCCTAAAGCGGGTGATATAGAAGCCAGGTTAACCACCGGGCCTTGGTGGCTGAAATAAACCGTTTGGCTGTAATCAGCAAGGCTGCCATCAGGCCGCTTCACCTGTATTTGCACGGTTTTGGTCGTCATATCACGGTAACTACCGTCATATTTATAACGGGTTGCGTCAGCCGGATCGAGTTCCAGTTGATACAGAGTAAAGCGCTTGGATTGGGAGACGGTGTGCGTCCACCCCAGGTTGTCGTTGTAACCAATGACAACAGCCGGCAAACCAATCATTGTGGCGCCGTTGATATTCAGCTCCCCCGGAATGGTCAGGTGGTTCTGATAGAAACGCAGCTCGCCGTCCCAGGGAAAATGCGGATTACCCAATAACAGACTGTTGGCCCCTTCCACTTTTTCATTACCCAAAGCCCAGCCATTACTGCCGATACCTTCTGATGTAAATACTTTGGCAGGGTCTAACTGAACATTGAACGATGCCGCACTGGCTGCTGGTGGCTTCGCGGCAGCTATGGCGCTGAGGAAGTTTCGGGCGCTGGCCAGCCCTGCGAGATCCAACTGGTAGGCAAGCATGTCTTGAGCTGTAATCGGCTCTACCCACTCAGCATTACGACAAGGCGAAGGATATTCTTCCGGGCCTTGGCGTTCCGCCAAAGAGCGATTAAAGCCCGCTGCATATCCCTTTAAGAGTTCACTGGACGTTTCGGAGAGTTCATTGAACAATTCTGCGGCCTGAGCCGGATAATCCAGGGCTTTGTAGCCAATGTCCGTCAGCAGGTTTTGGCTTTGCTCACCTGGCCCGAAGTATCGAGACTTCTGCGATTTCAGTTTGACCAACTGTTCAGACAGCGTGCAAAGATTATTCCTGGCTTGGTCGTATCCGACTCCATAGCCTAGAGAGCCATAATCGTTTGCCGTAATGTGTGGCACCCCAAACTCGGTGTAACGGATACTCGCCTGATACGGCTGAGTTTGTTCCGGCGGCGATGGTAAGCTTGCGTTATCCGATCCACCGTTGCAGCCTGATAGCACAATTGAACCAAGTACAAAAATGGCAGCACTAGAGCGCATCTGCATATAAGTCTCCTCGTTGTTTTTGTGTTTCTACGAGGCCTATTGAATCGCACTAGCGGGGTAGAGTCGTCCGTATCGATAGACTCGAATGTTTTTTTATTTATCTTTTAAAAACAAAAACTTGAAAGTTCGAATCGATCGACGCGAACCTGGAGAAGGCATGAATTACTGGACGGGAACCGTAGCACTGATATGCCTTTGCATCGGGGTTATCCTGCTTTTTGCCAGCTTGACCTGGTTCGTAAACAGGCAGCACGACAGACTTCCGATGGCATACCTGTTAGCTCTGGTGTGCCTCGTTGTCCTTCAGTCTCAGGAATTTATGTACCAGGCCAGCAATTTGATGGAACGGTTTCCGTTCTTTCTCAAGCTGTTCGATCCGCTCATCGTGATGATACCTTTCTGCATCTACGGCTACATTCGAGCCATTCAGGGCGATAACGCGCTGAAAAAGGCAAGGGATTGGTGGCTGCACTCCACCCCCATGATTCTGGTCGCAGTGCTTGCGATACCTTTTTGGAGCATGCCGGGGGAGCTCAAGGTTTACTGGATGTTTCAGGGCAGAATTGCGGAATCGCTCTGGCAACCGATCACGCTTTATGGCAATTCCTATCTGGCCGTTATCGGTGCTTCAAGTTTCTTTTATTGGTGGTTGCAACGAAAAAAAGGCATCAACACCCGCAAGGCAGCTGTGCGTGAATGGGTGAAACATCTTCAGTTCATTCAGTTGATTATCGCGGCCAGTATGACCACCAGAATCATTGTCTACTTTGTCTTTGGTGAAGGCTTTTCAGTGGCCTTTGTATTGGCGCCAACCACGGCCTATCTTACCTACCTGCTGCTGACCCATGCTCACCCACCCATGCACATACAGCGCCCGGCTCCTGTCTCATTGGCATCACAGGAATCAACCGAGCAAAACAATCCAACGCCTATTGATGAGACGGACGTAACGCTTTTCAAAGAACTTGGGCACGCCATGGAAAAGGGGCTCTTCAGAGACAATACACTGACCCTCAGAACTCTCGCCGAGACTTGTGGCACCACGACTCACCAAGCATCGGCTGTCATCAATCTCTGTACCGGATCGAATTTCTATGACTGGGTCAATGGATACCGTATCAAAGCGGCTTGCGAAGCGCTGAGCGACACACCCCAGAGCGTTTCTGAGATCTGTTATGAGGTGGGATTCAACTCGAAATCAACATTCAATACCGCTTTTCGCAAACAAGTGGATTGCACACCAACCGAGTACCGCAAAAAACATGTGGAGAGGCAAGGGCTACGATAAAGCCATGAGGGTTCTGAGAACGCTCGGACAACACCTCCTGCAATTTTATTCCTGAACAAGGTCATTCAAGACCGGAAGCTCAGTCGCTTGCAGTACGTCTATTGCCTGACCGCATCCGCAAGTATCCGAATGATCTCGGATATGAAAAAACTATCCGGCTCCGCTTGGTGGATCACGATTTCCATTGCGTCGACACCAGGCAAGGTCAAAACTTCCTGCACGCCAGAACCGACCACTCGCCTTGGAAGCAGGCTAATGCCGAGGCCTGCATTCACTGCACTCAACAGGCCAGCGAGGCTGGAACTCGTGTACACGAGACGCCACTCGCGTCTGACGCTGTCGAGTGCGGTCGTCATTTGGGCGCGATACAACCCTTCCGAAGGAAAAGCAACAATCGGTAACGGGTCGCAATCGGCCAGCGCATGGTTTTCGCCTTGATACCACGCCAAAGGCTCGGGCCAGTGCATCACACCCGGCGCCTCGCCACGACGCTGCTTGATCAGAACCAGGTCAAGCTCCCCTCGCCCGTAGGCCCGATAGAGATCACGGCTCAAACCACTGGTTACTTCCAACCTCAAGTTCGGATGCTGCCGAATAAACGCTGCAAGCGCATGTGTCAGCGGCCCCGAGGCGAAATCTTCGGGCAAACCGAGCCGCAGGGTAATATGCCGAGCGACTCCTGACATGACGTCGGCAGCTTCCGCGTTAAGTGCAAGGATCCGACGAGCATAACCCAGCAACTGCTCTCCCGCCTCAGTGACTGTGATTCCGTTTAGCCCGCGATCAACCAAACGCACGCCGGCCGCCTCTTCCAACCGCATAATTTTCTGGCTGATCGTCGATTGTGTCGAATTCAG
>JBQCZX010000082.1:0-17409 GCA_052089485.1 Marinobacter sp.
GCGGCCCAAATGCTGAAAGACGATTGGGGCGTTGCCTCGGATGTCTGGAGTGTGACCAGCTACAACGAGCTCGCCCGTGATGGCCAGCACGTTGAGCGCTGGAATCTCATGCACCCGGACGGCAAGGATCGTAAGGCTTACGTCACCCAGTGTCTGGAGAAGCAGACTGGCCCGGTGGTTTCCTCCACTGACTATATCAAGCTGCACTCCGAACAGTTGCGGGGGTTCATTCCCAAAACCTTCATGACGTTGGGTACGGACGGCTTTGGCCGAAGTGATACCCGGGAGAAGCCGCGCAGCTTCTTTGAGATAGATCGCTACCACGTGACGGTAACGGCTCTTTCTGCTCTGGCCAAAGATGGCGAGATCAAGGAAGAGCAGGTTTTGGAAGCCATGCGCAAGTACGGAATCGATCGCAACAAAACGAACCCGGCGCACTGCTAAGGAGACCGTCATGAGTGAACAGGAAATAAAAGTTCCCGATCTCGGCGGGGCAGATGAAGTTGAAGTTATTGAGTTGCTGGTAAGCGCTGGCGATTCGGTTGAGGCGGAAGATCCGCTGCTGACCATTGAGACCGACAAGGCCTCTGTAGAGTTGCCATCCCCCGGCGCGGGTAAAATCACCAAGCTAACCGTGAAGGTGGGCGACAAGGTGAAAGAAGGCGACGTTGTGGGCATGATGGAAGCCAGCGGAGAGTCCGCTGGGTCGGATAGCTCTGGCGATTCCGACGATTCAGCGAATGAGTCGGACGGAAAAACAGAAGATGCGCCGAAAGAGGAATCAGAAGGCCAAGCCGACGCGGAAGACAGCAAGCCTGCGCCGAAGAAAAAGTCTGGTGGCTCCCGCACGGAAACTGTGCTCGTTCCGCCTCTAGACGGCATGGAAAACGTGCCAGTCATCGAGATCAACGTCTCTGAGGGTGACACCATAGAGGCAGACGATGCCTTGGTAACGGTTGAATCCGATAAAGCGACCATGGAAATTCCGTCGCCCTATGGCGGTAAAGTCGCAAAGATTTTAGTGGCTGAAGGCGACAAGTTGTCTGAGGGCGACAAGCTTCTCGAGCTAACCGCGGCCGAAGAAGGCGACGAAGAGGATGACGGGCAGGATGATGCGCCCGCTGAGTCTGGCGAGAAAGCGAAGCCTGACACCAAAACGGGTGACGACAAGGCGGAGCAGAAAGAGCCAGCGGCACAGTCGCAGGGTTCCACTTACGAGCCGCCTGCGCCAGGCGCCAAGGTTCATGCCGGCCCTGCCGTGCGAAAGCTGGCCCGGGAGCTGGGTGCAGACATGACCCGCATCAAAGGGTCTGGCCCGAAAAGCCGGATTTTGAAAGACGATGTGCAGGTCTATGTGAAGAGCCAACTGCAACAAACCCAGCAGGGTGGTTCAGTGGGCACTGGCTCTGGTATTCCGGGTGTGAAGCTGCCTGATTTCAGTCAGTTTGGTGACGTTGAGCGCGAAGCCATGTCGCGGATGATGGCGGTTACGGCCACCAACATGCAGCGCAGCTGGTTAAACGTGCCCCATGTAACCCAGTTTGAGGATTCGGACATCACCGATATGGAGGTGTTCCGTAAATCCCAGAAAGCCGCCGGCGAGAAAAAAGGCGTGAAGATGACGCCGCTGCCCTTCATTTTGAAGGCTTGTGCCACTGCGTTGGCGGAGCTGCCTCAGTTTAATGTGTCCCTGGACATGGAACGCAAAGAGGTGGTACGCAAGCAGTACATTCACATTGGTATTGCCGTCGACACACCTAACGGGTTGATGGTTCCAGTAATTCGCGATGTGGATCAGAAGGGCCTTTGGGAGCTGGCGGCAGAAAGCGCCGAGCTTGCCCAAAAGGCCAGGGACAAGCAGCTGAAGCCTGCAGAAATGCAGGGTGCCTGCTTTACCATCACCAGTTTGGGTGGTATTGGCGGCACGGCGTTTACGCCGATTGTGAACACACCGGAAGTGGCGATCCTTGGGGTATCCAAGGCGGCGATGAAGCCGGTTTGGGATGGTAGCGAGTTTCAGCCTAGGCTGATGTTACCACTGTCGCTGTCCTACGATCACCGGGCAGTGAATGGAGCCGATGCGGCAAGGTTCACTTCGCTGCTCAGTCAGCTTATGGGGGATATCCGAACCCTATTGCTGTAAGCCGGTGTTATCGGTTTTCTGATCTGGCGCAATAGGCGCGGGCGGAAGCCCGGTACACTTGTAGTACAGGTAGCATAGAGAGTGCAAAAGGGGTGCAGAGCAATCTGCGCCCCTTTTTGCGTTGTTGTGTATAGGCCGGGTTATTCTGTTAGGAGTTTGTATGAGTAAAGATCTGAATCTTGCAGCCATCATTTACGACAATGACGACCAGCCCGTGGATAAGTTGCTGCATGACATGGCCGCAAAACTGAACCGCCGTGGGGATGCAGTGGCTGGATTGGCCATGGCGCTAAACGAGCAGGGTTTGCGGCGCGAGCCTATGGCGCTGCAGGATCTGGAAACAGGCAAGCAATACTCCATTGCACAGAACCTGGGCAAAGAGTCGCAATCTTGCTGCTTAGACCCTCATGGCTTAGCAGAGGCCACCAGCGTGCTACGCGCTGCGTTGCAGAAGCCTCCCCGACTGGTGGTTGTGAATCGGTTTGGGCGGCAGGAAATCGACGGTAGAGGGTGCCGTGCGGAGTTTCTTCAGCTGCTGGATGCGGGTATACCCGTGCTGACCGTGGTTAAGCGTAAATTTCTCACGCAGTGGCATGAGTTTGCGGGTGAGGGTGCGGTTGACTTGCCGTTTTCGGAGATGGGGTTAGAACGTTGGTGCGACGAGGTTTTGAAGGGGTAAAGCCAGAAACAAATACGCCCCGGAAGTTCGGGGCGTATTGTTAATCGCTTAGCAGTAAGGTTTAGAAGCTGTACTGAGCGGCGAACATCAGACGGTTTGCGTCTGAGGATTCACCTGCAACGGTTTCTTGGTCAAAGTAGCCGTATTCTACGCCCATCATGACGTTTTGGACCGGAGTCCACATGTAGTTGAGTAGCACGTTCTGGTTGGTCTCGGCGATTGTATTCGAAGTGCCTGCATCTACTGCGTCATCGAGATCCAGTGTGGTCATGCCGTAGCCGAGATTGATACTGCTACCGCCACCAAGTTCCATGCTCACGCCAATCGAGCCGCCGTAGCCGGCAATGGTCTCGAGGCTGCCGTTCTCCAAGTAAGCGCTAGGACCGGTGTAATTAGAGCCTGAGCGCCAAAGGTAGCCGTTGGCACCGTCCGTGTAATTGATAGCGCCTTGAATAGCAAACATATCGCTAAGCTTGAACTTGGCCGCGCCAAATACTGCGTAGCCGAATGCGCTGTCGTCAACGCTTCCTCCGTTGTCCGCTGTGACTTCTTGAACCACCGCGGCTGCAGAGTAGCCGAGACCACCGGTGGAATCTTCAAAGCGTGCAGTAAAGGCGGGCATTGACGTGCGGTTATTCGTACTCAGCACGGTAGGATCGCCATCAGTATCCATCTCAGTCGAGTCATAAAGGGCTTGGCTGCTTGGATCCTCTAGTGAGAAAGACAGGGCTCCGGCAGTGTAGCGGATCTGCTCAGAGCGATCCTGGCTACCTGCTGTGCCCGCTAAGCTGTCAAAGTCTAAAGTTGGAGTGTTGCCAACAAAGCTTAAGTAGTTAGACCAAGTACGACCAGCCAAGAAGCCCTTGTACTCACCAAATGCATGACGCAAACGGAGGCTGCCGGCACCATTGCCTGATCCCCGGAAGTCACCTTCCACGGTCAGCGCTACACCCGAGCTGTGCTTTACTTTAACGCCCACTCGGCTTTGCTGCGCATCGGCGCCGAAATGACCTTCGATGTCGTCGTTACCACCACTGAACGCGCCAGCGCGAGTACTACTTGCACGATCAGCGTTAAGATCATAGCTCATGTTCAAGCGAGCATAACCATAAAGGCTCGCTTCAACATCGTCGCCAATGTTCAGACTTACGGCGTTAGCCTGAGCCGTCATACCCAATACTGCTGCGGCAGCCGTTGCACGAATGGCCATTCTCAATTTGTTGCTTTGCATTGTTGTTGTCTCCACACATAGGACAATTATTTTTGTAGGACCCGCAGACAACATAGTTACGATTTCATGACAATTCAAATATATTTGCTCAATAATTAGACGAAGGTCTATGGCAGCTTTTCGTGTCTATACAGGTATCTGCGCGTGTCTTTTGGTATTAACATAACCTCATGTCCTCCAAAAGCACTTATCTCGCACAAACCACATTCGCCTTTCTCGATATTGAGACTACTGGAGGCAATTCTTCCTACGACCGCATTACCGAGATCGGTATTCGCTTTTGGCGTGGGGGTGAGGAGTTGGGCGAGTGGCAAACGTTGCTAAACCCAGGTACCCGTATATCTCCTTTTATTGAGCAATTGACGGGCATTTCCAATGACATGGTTTCTGGTGCGCCGCCGTTCGAAACAATAGCCGATGTGCTCGAGGACAAGTTGCGCGACACGGTGTTTGTCGCCCACAACGCGCGCTTTGATTACGGTTTTATTAAATCAGAGTTCCGTAGGCTAGGGCGGCCTTTTTCTGCGCGAGTGCTTTGCACGGTAAAGCTATCCCGGCGTCTGTATCCAGAGTTTCGGCGGCACAACATGGATGCGTTGATTGAGCGTCATGGGTTGGCGCAGGTGCAGCGACACAGGGCCATGGGGGATGTTTCGGCAATGCTTGCCTTCTTCACCCATGCGCTGACGGAGAAGGGCGACGCGCAAATAGAGGAAGCTGTTGGTGTGCTGTTGCAGCGTCCGAGTATTCCCTCCCACCTCCCTTTGGATACAGTGAAAGATTTACCTCGCGGCCCGGGGGTTTACCGGTTTTATGGTGAAAACGATGTGCTTTTATATGTGGGCAAAAGCACCAATGTCGCCCAGCGCGTGGCCTCGCATTTTTCCGGTGATCACAACACCAATCGTGGTGTGCGGATTTCTGAAAGCTTACGCCGTGTGGAGTGCACAGAAACCGCCGGCGAGCTTGGAGCTTTGTTGTTGGAGTTGCGGCAGATAAAAACGCTCAGCCCGCTTTATAATCGCCGCTCCCGCGCTGCTAAAAATTTGGTGAGTATGGAGTTGTCCCCGAGCGGTTCCGGCTACCTTCAAGCTCGTCTGGTCAGAGAGATCGAGCCGCACTTGCTGGGTAATTACTATGGGCTGTTTCGCAGTAAACGTGATGCTGAGCGCGCGTTAAGCGGTCTTGCTGCGAAAAATGAGCTTTGCAGCCAACTGCTGGGTCTTGAACCAGAACACGAGGGCTCCTGTTTTCAGCGAGCGCTGGGGCGATGCAAGGGCGCTTGTGAGGGGATCGAGGATGTTGCCCGATATAATCTCAGGGTGCAGATAGCCTTCCATGAACTGCGTTTGCGAACCTGGCCATGGCCAGGGCCGGTCGCAATTGTGGAACGACGAGAGAGCCGCACAGAGCCTGATATTCTGGTGGTCTACAACTGGATGCACGTTGCCACGCTGCACGATGAACATGAGCTACATGACCTGTATTTGAGCGGGCAGTCGGTGACCTTTGATCTCGATTCCTACAAGTTACTGGTCAAGGCGTTGATGGGTCGCAGTGGTATTGCCCATTCGGTGATTGAACTGCCAGCGGTTGGCGCGCCGGATGTGCTTATGCCCTGAGTGGCGTATCATAAGTCATCGATCCGCACACCTACGTACTTGCCCGCGCCGGCAACTCTATTATTTTATAGGCTTAATTGCTTTCCTGAGAGAGATCTATGAACAACGAACCTGTCAGCCGCGAACTTTTTGATAACGTTATGGTACCTAATTACGCCCCCGGTTCGATTATTCCGGTGCGAGGCGAGGGTTCCCGAATTTGGGATCAGGATGGTCGAGAGTTTATAGATCTGCAGGGTGGTATTGCGGTTAGTTGCCTGGGGCATTCACACCCTGGGCTGGTTGGCGCTCTGCAGGAGCAGGCGGGAAAAATCTGGCACCTCTCCAACGTGATGACCAACGAGCCGGCTCTGCGGTTGGCGAAAACCCTCTGCGACCTGACGTTTGCGGAACGAGTGTTTTTTGCCAACTCCGGCGGTGAGGCGAACGAGGCCGCTTTCAAATTAGCGCGCCGTTATAGCTGGGAGCACACAGGGCCAGCGAAGCACGAGATCATCTCTTTCAAAAATGCCTTCCACGGTCGCACTCTTTTTACAGTGAGTGTGGGCGGGCAGCCAAAATACCTTGAGGGGTTTGAGCCAGCGCCGGGTGGCATTCACCATGCGGACTTCAATGACCTGGAATCGGTAAAGAAATTGATTTCGAAAGAGAAGACCTGCGCGGTGGTTGTGGAGCCAATTCAGGGCGAGAGCGGTGTGGTGCCGGCAGATCCGGAATTCTTGAAGGGCCTGCGCAAGCTCTGTGATGACAACGACGCGCTGCTGGTTTTTGACGAGGTTCAGTCGGGTGTGGGCCGCACGGGCTATCTTTATGCCTACAAAATGTACGATGTGGTGCCAGACATTCTCACCAGCGCCAAAGGCTTGGGTGGTGGCTTCCCGGTTGCTGCCATGCTGACCACAGCTAAGGTTGCTGGCAGTCTTGGGGTAGGCACCCACGGCAGCACCTATGGCGGCAATGCGCTGGCCTGCGCCGTTGCTCAGAAGGTAATAGATACGGTAAGCCAGTCGGAGATTCTCAAAGGCGTGAAGGCCCGTTCTGATCAGCTGCGCAAAGGCATGATGGATATCGGTGAACGCTACGATATATTTAGTGAGGTTCGTGGCCCCGGACTGCTGATGGGCTGCGTGTTAACCGAAAAGTGGCAGGGTAAGGCCAAAGATTTTCTGAATGCGGGCCTGGATGAAGGCGTAATGGTATTGGTGGCAGGTGCCAATGTGGTTCGCTTGGCACCCTCGCTGATTATCCCGGAGACCGACATTGACGAAGCGCTTGTGCGCTTTGAAGCAGCGGTGAAAAAGCTCACTGCTTAGGAGCATTTATGTGGCTGGTACGTCCGGCTTTACCGGATGATGTGAACCAGATACTTGAGATTGCGGGCGCTGCCGGTTCGGAGACTGCCCGCCTCTCATCCACGCTGCCCAAACAGCGAGACGCCCTTGCGGATAAAATAAATCACTCGCTTGTCTCACTGGCCGGCACCAACGCCGCCAGTGGCCAGTCACCAAGGTTTCTGTTTGTGCTGGAGGACACGGTTACCGGCAGGGTTCACGGCACAGCGGGTATCGATGCCCGCGCGGGTAACGGCCAGCCGTTTTATAATTATCGCCGTGATGCGCTTGTTCATGCCTCCCATGAACTGGGCATATCCAGCCGGGTTGATGTGCTTTACCCCAGCCATGGGCTGACCGATCACACACTGCTGTGTTCATTCTCCATAACGCCCGAGCTGCGCAACACCGAAGCGTTTGAGCTGTTATCAAGAGCCAGAATATTATTCATTGCGGAACATCGCGATTGGTTTGCCCAGCGTATTGCGGTTGAAATTCAGGGCGTTCAATTTGCCGATGGCAGCGTGCCTTTCTGGGACAGCTTAGGGCGTCATTTTTTCAATATGGATTTTGAAACCGCCGATCAGCACTCTGGCATGCTAAGCAAAACCTTTATTGCTGAGCTCATGCCACCCAATCCGGTTTATGTCACTTTGCTTTCCGAGCCAGCCCAGGCCGCACTCGGTCAGCCCCACGAGCTGACGGTGCCGAACCTGGAACTGATGCAGCGGGAAGGGCTTCAAGCCGGGTGCTATGTGGATATTTTCGATGGTGGCCCCGTACTCGAGGCGCGTACCGATGCCTTACACACATTAGTCACCAGCCTGCCTAAAATCCTGCACGGCGCCAGCGAAGAGGGCGGAGATGACTGTCTGATTTCAGCTGGTGAGGGTGCCCAGTTCCGCTGTACCCTGGCCAAAGTAGCCGACACCCTTGAAGGCACTCTTAAAGTGTCTGTGGATACCTGGGAAGTGTTGGGAAAAACCGCCGGTGATGAGGTGAGGGTAGCGCCATGCTAGTGATTCGCCCGCTTCAGCAAGAAGATCTCGACGATCTGTACGCCTTGGCACAAAAAGCCGGCAAGGGGCTGACCACACTGCCAGCCGATCGAGACTTGTTGCAGCGCAAGATCAACCTCGCCCAGGAAACCTTTAACCAGCGCTGCGCACCCGAAGCAGGTTTGTATCTGTTCGCTCTGGAAGATACGGAAGTCGGAAAAGCCGTGGGCATCAGTGGCATTCAAGCAAGAGTCGGTTTGGATGAGGTGTTTTACAACTACCGGCTCAGCGTCACGGTAAACGCCTCCAAAGAGTTGGGCGTTCATGTGCGCACGCCCACGCTGCACCTCTCAAATGATATGACAGACACCAGCGAGATATGCTCGCTGCTGCTGTCTGATGAGTACCACGGAGGCGGCAACGGGCTGCTCCTTTCACGTAGTCGTTTCCTGTATTTGGATGAGTTTGGTGAACAATTCTCCGAAAAAGTATTTGCGGAAATGCGGGGTGTGTCTGATGAGCAAGGCCTGAGCCCGCTTTGGGATGCCTTGGGCAGCAAGTTTTTTGATATGAAATTTACCGAAGCGGATAGGCTGTCCGGGCTTGGCAATAAAGCCTTTATCGCGGAGCTGATGCCCAAGTACCCTATTTATCTGCCTATGCTTCCGGATTCTGCGCGGACGGTTATTGGCCGGGTTCATAGCAATACGGCGCCAGCCTTGAAAATGCTGCAAGCCGAAGGGTTCAACTTTAATGGCATGGTGGATATCTTTGATGGTGGCCCGGTGGTGGAGGCATTTGTGCACACCATTCGCACGGTTAGAGACAGTATTAATCGCTATGCCATGGTGAGCCGAGAAAACGTTAACCTTGATGTACCAACTGCCGAGCGGGTGATGGTATCCAATCGCTCGTTCCGTGATTTTCGTGTAACAACCGTGCCGGCCAGCTGCGTTGGCACAGAGACAATCAGCTTGCCGCCGGCAGTGGCACAAGCGTTACAGATTGAATCGGGCGATTCGGTGCGGATAGCGCCCCTGAAAGACAAAGTAAATGCAGCGGTAAAGGCGGCGGGCTGAAGGCTGCACAATTCCAGTAACGGGAGAGAAAGTGATATGGCAAAACTGACAGGCGAACTGTTTATCGGCGGGCTTTGGCTTCAGGGCCACGGAGACGCGTTTGAGTCTGTTCAGCCCGTTACCGGCGATGCTGTGTGGGAAGGTACTGGCGCCAGCTTGGCAGATGTGGATGCAGCAGTGCGTGGTGCCCGGGATGCGTTCCTGAAGTGGCGTCGCAAGAGCTTTGCTGAGCGCCAAGCGGTTATAGATGCTTTTGGCGAGCTGCTAGAAACCAACAAGGAAGAGCTTGCCCGCCAGATTGGTCTGGAGACCGGTAAGCCTCTGTGGGAGTCCCGTACAGAAGTGGCAGCGATGATCGGCAAGATCGGGATTTCTGTGAAAGCCTACAAAGATCGCACTGGCCATTCTGAATCCGATGTGGCTGGAGGCCAGGCTGTGCTTCGTCACCGCCCTCACGGAGTTGTTGCGGTTTTCGGCCCCTATAATTTCCCCGGCCATCTCCCGAATGGCCATATTGTGCCTGCTCTGCTGGCAGGCAATACGGTTGTCTTCAAGCCCAGTGAACTGACACCTGGCGTGGCAGAACTCACCGTTAAACTTTGGGAGAAGGCCGGACTTCCAGATGGCGTGATGAATTTGGTTCAGGGAGCAGCCGATACCGGCAAATCACTTGCTGGCCACCCGCTGATTGATGGTCTGTTCTTTACCGGCAGTTCAACCGTTGGGCACTTGTTGCACGAGCAGCTAGGTGGTCAGCCAGAGAAAATTCTTGCGTTAGAAATGGGCGGCAACAACCCACTAATCGTTCAGGATGTTGCGGATGTAGATGGCGCGGTACACCATGCCCTGCAATCGGCGTTTCTGTCCGCTGGCCAGCGTTGTACCTGCGCCCGGCGATTGCTGGTACCCAAGGGTAAAAAAGGCGATGAGTTTTTGGATCGCTTGGTCGCTGTCTCTGCTCGTATCCAGGTGGGAGAGTTTGATGCCAAGCCCCAGCCATTTATGGGCTCGGTAATTTCGGCACAAGCCGCGGAAAAGCTTCTGGCTGCCCAAGCAGACATGTTGGAGAAAGGCGCGGTATCTCTATTGGAAATGCAACAGGTCAAGCCAGACACCGGCCTTCTTTCGCCAGGTATTGTGGATGTGACCGGGCTGGAACTGCCAGACGAAGAGTTCTTTGGGCCATTGCTCACGGTTTATCGTTACAAGAGTTTTGACGATGCGTTGGAGCTGGCCAACAACAGCCGATACGGGCTTTCTGCAGGGCTGCTTTCTGACGACCGAAAACTTTATGAGCGATTGTTGGAAGAGGCAAGGGCAGGCATTGTGAACTGGAACCGCCCGCTGACCGGGGCAAGCAGTGCAGCGCCCTTTGGTGGTGTGGGGGCCAGCGGTAATCACCGGGCCAGTGCTTACTACGCGGCAGACTATTGTGCATGGCCCATGGCTTCTCTTGAGTCTGGCAAAAGCGAGATGCCGGCAAGCTTGGCACCGGGCCTGAACTTTGATTCCTGAGCCCTGTTTTCTAAGCCCTAATTTCTGAATTCAGACGGACGGAACCCGAAAACATGGTAAAGCATGCGGTAGAAGCAAATTTTGATGGTTTGGTTGGCCCTACCCACAATTACGCCGGCTTGTCTTGGGGCAATGTGGCGTCGAAATCAAATGTGAATGCGGTATCCAATCCTCGGGAGGCGGCGCTTCAGGGGCTGGAAAAAATGAAGCGTTTGGCCGACCGGGGGTATGTTCAGGGCATTCTGCCTCCCCATGAGCGTCCCCATATTCCATCCCTGAAAGCGCTCGGGTTTAGTGGTACGGATGCACAAATTCTGGAGCAGGCTGCCAAATCCAGCCCGTCGATTCTGGCGGCGGTATCGTCAGCTTCGTCAATGTGGACAGCCAATGCTGCCACGGTGTCACCCAGTGCTGACACCGCAGACCATAGAGTGCACTTCACGCCTGCCAATTTGAGCGCCAAATTCCATCGGTCGATTGAGCATGCCGTGACCGGCCGCACCCTGAAGTCGATTTTCGCGGACGAAGGGTATTTTTCCCACCACGGAGCACTGCCCTCGGTCAGCCATTTTGGTGATGAAGGCGCTGCTAATCACACCCGGCTTTGTGGCAGTTACGGTGAGCCAGGAGTAGAGCTGTTTGTGTATGGTCAGGCAGCGTTCAATGAGCAGGCGCCAGCTCCGCAAAAATACCCGGCCCGGCAGACTCTTGAAGCTTCCCAAGCTATCGCCCGCCTGCATGGCCTGAAAAACGAAAATGCTGTATTTGCTCAGCAAAACCCGGCGGCCATTGATGCGGGTGTTTTCCATAATGACGTTATTGCTGTAGGCAATGGCAATACCCTGTTCTACCACGACATGGCGTTTTTGAATGAAGAGCAGGTGCTGTCAGATATTCGTGCACGCCTGATCGGAGCGGAGCTAGAGGCAATTCGGGTAAGCAGTGCAGAGCTGCCGCTTGAGGATGCCGTGGCCTCGTACTTATTTAACAGTCAGCTGTTGAACACGCCCGATGGCATGCTGCTGGCTGTTCCGGGAGAGTGCAGGGAGGTGGCGACGGTTAGCCGGTACCTGGATAGGTTGTTGGCTGCTGGCGGACCAATTACGGCGGTTGAAGTGTTTGATGTAAAGCAGTCCATGCGTAACGGTGGCGGCCCCGCCTGTCTGCGCTTGCGTGTGGCTCTGAATGACGATGAGCTGAAGGCTATGCATCGCGGCGTGATTCTTACGGATAAGCTATACGAGCGTCTGACCAGCTGGGTTGAAGCTCATTACCGTGATCAGCTTGCGCGGGAAGACCTGGCAGACCCTATGCTGCTGGACGAAGTGCGCAAAGCGCTGGATGAGCTTACCGGCATATTGGGACTAGGTTCGATTTACGATTTTCAAATGTAGGTGTTTTTAGGAACGCTAATTTTAGCCGGTGTTTAGAGGCGCAATATAGAGCCGCTTCACGAGGCGGATATCGAAGAAGTCAGCATATCCATCGTGTGCTTGATCAGGCGCCCGGCGGGGAAGCTGCCGCCGCTCTCATTCATTTCCGATTGGCATAGTAAAATGGTTCCATGCAGAGCGCCACGCAGATAAAGAGCCGTCTCGCTCGGGCTGTGGATGCGCTCACGGCTCATGGTGCCGTCTTCAAGCCCTAGTTCAATGGCCCCTGTCATCAGGCCCATCAATTCTGATTTTGAACACAGCATCTCCGAGGCTTGAACTTCGTCGGCTTCCGCCATAGCGGTTGACGCCATGGTGAGTGCAGAGAAGTAGTCGGGCTCATCCAAGTAGAAGCGATAATAGGATTCCCCCATAGCCCGTATCTGTTCCAGCCCTGTGTCGGCGGTATGTCTCGCTGCCCGAAAACGTTGTGATAAACTCTGCCCGGCCCTCAGCATAATGCCGCGCTGAATAGCGGCCTTATCTCTGAAGTATACGTACAACAGCGCCCGGCTAAGGCTGGCTGTACGTGCGATATCGTCCATGGAGGTGCGTTCGTAGCCTTTGTCTGAGAAGACCCGCTCTGCCGCATTCAGAATGGCGTCATAACGAGCCTGTTTTTCCAGCTCGCGGCGTGATTTCAACGGTTCACTCATCTGGCTCTCTCATTAGAGGGTTATGCCGGCTATTTGGCTCGGTAGCGACGACTGTCAGCGGGAAGATGAAAGCCGATTATTGACATAATGTCAAATAATGACATTATGTCACCAACCTCAAACCGGATTTCCGCAGGAAGCGGTATCGACAACAACATGAGCATGGATGAAAGGACCTTTATGACGCTATTCCGTACTCCCGTTGCCCTAATTTTTCTGGCTACCTTTGGCCTTTTTCTTTCTGACTGCATGGCTGATGACGGGCCACAAGTGTCTACCAAACATGCGGTTTCTGTACGTGTTTCCGAGGTGACCGGGGGACAGGCTCAGGAAATAACCCTGCGTTTTTCAGGCATTGTACGTTCAACCCAAAGGGCCACATTAACGTTTCAGATAAGCGGCACTCTGAAAGAGCGAGCGGTAGAGTTGGGCCAAACTGTAGCCGCCGGCGATGTGCTCGCTCGCGTCTACAACCCGGCGCTGGAGCCAGCCCGTGATTCAGCCAAGGCCAAACTGGACGAACTAAATACCCGTTACGATCAAGCCAAGCGGGAATGGGAACGCTCCAGCCGGCTGCATAAGCGTGGTGTGGTTTCCGAACAAAACCTGGAACAGATTGCAGCCAATCGCGACTCGCTAAAGGCCAGCGCTGCCACAGCTCAAGCTTCACTGGCAGAGGCTACCCAAATGCTGCGAGAGAGCACCCTGCGAGCGCCGTTTGCCGGGCGAGTAGAAGCGCTTCTGGTTGAAAAGGATGAATTCGTTGCGGCCGGCCAGCCAGTAATGCGTTTGTCCTCTCCCGAGGGCAAAGAAGTAGAAGTTCGGGTGCCGGCTTATCTGTTAGCCCATGTGTCCCTGGAGCAAGAGATACCGGTTTGGTCTGTGCACGATCGTAACGAGGCCCCAGTGACCGGTTCTGTAGTTGAGATTGCCCAGGCTGGGGCAATCCGTGGAGAACTGCACCCGGTTCTGGTCAGTTTGCCAATCAACACACTGGATACCGGCGAGCCGGTTGAAGTAGGCATTACACCGCTTCGGGACTCCGCCATTACTGTTCCGCTTCTGTCGGTGATCCGAAGCGCCGAGGGCATGACGGTATTCCGAGTGCGCGATGGCGTGGCTAAGCGGGTGCCAATAAACGTTGAGCGTGTGGTAGGCGAGCGAGTGGTCGTGCGCGCCGGTGGGTTGGAGCCGGGTGATCAGGTGGTATACGCGGGCACCACCCGCCTCGCAGACGGTGACGCCGTGGAGGTGCGTTAATGACACGCCGGCTGCTTAACTTTCAGCGTTTATTGGGCATGGTGGTTACCATGCTTTGCCTGCTCGGCATCGCGGCATACAGCACCATGCCGCGCCAGGAAGACCCTTCGTTTCCGTACCGGGCTGGTCTGGTTTCGGTGAGCTATCCGGGGGCTAGCGCCGATGCTGTCGAGCGGTTGGTACTCAGGCCGCTGACAGACGAATTGCGCCAAGTGGAAGAGGTTGATTTCTCCCAGGGCACTGCCCGTACCGGCGTAGCACTTGTAAAGCTGCGCCTCAATGACGACATATACGATACAGATCCAGCCTGGGACAGAGTCCGTCAGGCGATGGAACGTGCAAAGAAAGACTTCCCGGACGATGTGGGCCAGATGGTTCTGGATGATCGGCTAATCGACAATCCGGCCATTGTGCTGGCTATTGGCGGTGCGCCTTCGGTGAGTGAATTGTCGGATGTTGCCGAACGGCTTAAACAGAATCTCTCTGACCTTACCGGTGTTTCCCGTGTTGAACTGGAAGGAGATACTGACGAGCAGATTACGTTAGCTCTGGATGACGCTGCACTTTACCGACTAGGTGTCTCACCGGCCAAAATTCTGGAAACCTTAGCCCAGCGAAACCAAACCACACCTGGTGGGTTTGTGGTTGTAGACGGCCGCCGGCTATCGGTGCTTCCCAATACGGAATTCGCCGATATTGACGCTATTCGGGCCACCCCAATTGAACTTCCTGACGGTTCCCAAATGCCGCTGGCAGCAGTTGCCGATGTGTGGCGAGGCCCCGCTGAACCACGACAGCCAGAAACCTGGTTTGATGGCGAGCGGGTCGTGTTGTTGTCACTGATTATGGAAGACGGTACTACCGATGCGATTCGCTTTGGCGAGCGTGTGCGAAAGCGGGTTGCTCAGGTTCGCTCCGACTTTGAACCCTACGAAATCCGTGAGATGTTTTTTCAGCCAGACAAAGTCTCCGACCGTTTGGACAATCTTGCCTGGAGCCTGGTGCTTTCTGTTCTGATCATCGTGGCAGTGGTGTTCACCGGTATGGGTATCCGAATGGGCTTGCTGGTGGCTTCCATTCTGCCGATGGTGGCACTGATCAGTGTTGGGCTTTACGATCTTGGCGGTGGCGTTCTGCACCAGATTGCGGTGATCGGAATGGTGATCTCCCTGGGCATTCTGATCGACAACGCCATTGTGATTGTTGAAAACATTCAGGGGCATTTGGATGAAGGCATGCGCCGTATGGACGCCCTGCGCAAAGCGGTTGGCGAGCTTGCAGGGCCGCTCGGCGCATCCACCGGCACTACGCTTGCGGCTTTTGCGCCCATGCTGCTTGCCAAAGGTGGCGCAGCAGACTTTACCCGGGGCGTGCCGGTGATGATCATGCTTACCTTGTCGGTAAGCTATTTGCTTGCGATCTCCGTGGTACCTCTTTTGGCAGCTCGCTTCCTCAAGCCCCGCCGCAATGCCGAAGCCGACCGGCTGGTTGGCTTGGCGCGGTTTCTTGGGGGGCTGGTTTATCGTCACCCTCGCCGCTTGATCGCGGCCGGCGCTTTGCTTGTTGCCATCAGTCTGGCGATGACGCCGTTTATGGCACAGCAATTCTTCCCCAATGCTGATCGCCCGCAGGTTATTGTGGAGCTTTTCATGCCCGAAGGTACCGATCAAGTGCGTACAGCTGAAGCAGCTGCCAATCTGGAGCAGGCCATACGTACACAGGCAGACGCACTTGAGGTTCATCGGTTTGTCGGCTTTACCGGCCCTGCGTTTTATTACAACCTCCAGCGCGCACCCCAAGCGCCGAACCGCGGCCGGCTTGTGGTAACCACACCAACGCTTGAGGATACCACTGGCATGATCCGCTGGATTCGCGCCCATGTGAATGAACAAATGCCGGAGCTAGACGTAGGTGTTGGTGTTCTTGGGCAGGGGCCACCAAGAGTTGCCCCGGTAGAGGTACGTGTATACAACGCGGATGATCAGGCTCGTACCCATGCGGTAGAGCAGCTTTTCGCCGCGTTGCGTGGGGTGGAAGGTACAGTGGATGTCCGGCACGACCTGGATATCGGCGTGCCCAGTATTGCCATTAACGTAGACGATGCCACGGCTGCTCGCTACGGGCTCGACCGGGCTGATGTGGCCCAAAGCCTCTATGGTCAAAGCTTTGGTGTGGTTGCTGAGCGCTACCGTCAGGAGAAAGACCCGATCCCGCTGGTGCTCCGTTCACAAGAAGGCACCTCCTTGTCATTGGAGCGCCTGCTTTCGGTGAATATCTATAACAACAGTGGGCAAGCCATCCCTCTCTCGGCGGTTGCCACCGTGGAAACTACCTGGGAGCCCGCAGCGCGCTATTTGCGTAACGGTACCCGGCTAAACACCGTCACAGCCAACCTGTTGACGGGGTATAGCTTCAGTGAGGCTCTAGGTGGGCTGAATCGCGCCCTGGAAGAAAACCCATTGCCTGAAGGCACGCGATTGGAAATGGGCGGAGATGCAGAAGGTTCTGGCGATGCCAACGGGGCTCTATTAACGGCCGCACCTATTGGCATTTTATTGCTGCTCTTCTTTCTGCTGCTGCAGTTCAACTCGTTCCGGCGTGTGGGCATTATATTGCTGACCGTACCCTTGGCGACCGTTGGCATATTCCCCGGCCTGGTGCTCTCTGGCTCGCCCTTCGGATTTCAATCACTGCTTGGTGTCATTGCACTGGTGGGTATTGTGGTGAATAACGCCATCGTGCTGCTTGATGTAATGGACAGAGAATTGGAAAGCGGCGAGAACATCCACGAAGCCATGCGCAAAGCCGTGATGCAAAGAACCCGGCCAATCCTGCTGACCACGGCAACCACCGTGGCTGGTTTGCTGCCGCTGGCATTCTCCAGCTCCACACTCTGGCCACCCATGGCTTGGGCGATTATTTCCGGGTTGCTGGCTTCAACCGTATTAACCCTGCTGGTGATACCGGCGGTATGTACACAGGTGATTAAAACGCGGGTTGCAGAGCCAGAAAACGCGCCAGCCTAGAGGCGGAGCGCCCTGGTCATCGAATAGGATTTGCTCATTGGGGCCTGCTCACAGAGCTCTGATCAGCAGACCTACCCGCTGGCCAACCGGCACATTTCGGTTTGGAAACACAATTGCCTGAGCTGAGTGCTCTACCCGGTAGCAGGTATCGCCATCCTCCCAGATGACGGTGCCTGGCGGGTACTCCGTAAAATTGGCCACATTATCCGGAATATGAAACTGGAAATTCTTTCCGGTATTAAGAATCTCATGTACCACCTCAAACACCGTGAGCTGCTTAAACGTTGGCTTTTTCGCCGGCGCAGCCTCACCACAAAACCGACGCCGAAGTGCCCGTTTAACCCCTTCAAAACGCCCCAGGTCATTCTCGCCAAACGGCCTTACCTTACCTAACTCCACCGTAAAGCTTTCAGCACCCAGCACAGAGGATGAAAAC
>JBQCZX010000083.1:0-17073 GCA_052089485.1 Marinobacter sp.
TTGAGGACAAAGGCATGCAGCAACTGAATCCATCCGAGATCAGTGACATCATCAAAAAGAGAATCGAGAAACTCGATATCTCTTCTGAAGCAAAAAACGAAGGCACTATTCTGTCTGTAGCAGACGGCATTGTGCTAATTCACGGCCTGGCCGATGTAATGTCAGGCGAAATGATTGAGTTTGCCAACGGTATATTCGGTATGGCACTGAACCTGGAGCGCGATTCTGTTGGCGCCGTGGTTCTGGGTGACTACGAAGATCTGGCTGAAGGCCAGAAAGTACGTTGCACCGGCCGTATTCTGGAAGTTCCGGTAGGTCCGGAACTGCTGGGCCGTGTTGTAGACGGCCTGGGTAACCCGATCGACGGTAAAGGGGATCTGGGTAACACACTGACCAACCCGGTTGAAAAAGTAGCGCCTGGTGTTATCGAGCGTCAGTCGGTTGATGAGCCGGTACAGACCGGTATGAAAGCTATCGATACCATGGTTCCGGTTGGCCGTGGCCAGCGTGAGCTGATCATCGGTGACCGTCAGATCGGTAAGACGGCTGTTGCCATTGACGCGATCATCAACCAGAAAGACACCGGCATTAAGTGTATCTACGTTGCCGTCGGCCAGAAGCAGTCTTCGATTGCTGCGGTTGTGCGCAAGCTGGAAGAGCACGGTGCTATGGCCCATACCACAGTAGTAGCTGCTGGTGCAGCAGATCCGGCTGCCATGCAGTTTCTGGCGCCATATTCCGGCACCTCTATGGGTGAATACTTCCGTGACCGCGGCGAAGACGCGCTGATCGTGTATGATGACCTGTCCAAACAGGCCGTTGCTTACCGTCAGATTTCCCTGCTGTTGCGTCGTCCACCGGGCCGTGAAGCTTACCCGGGTGACGTTTTCTATCTTCACTCCCGTCTGCTGGAGCGCTCCTCCCGTGTAAACGCAGACTACGTTGAAAAGTTCACCAACGGTGAAGTGAAAGGCAAAACCGGTTCTTTGACTGCGTTGCCAATCATTGAAACCCAAGCTGGTGACGTGTCGGCATTCGTACCGACCAACGTTATCTCTATTACCGACGGCCAGATCTTCCTCGAGACTAACCTGTTTAACTCCGGCATTCGTCCGGCGATGAACGCAGGTATCTCGGTATCTCGGGTAGGTGGTTCTGCCCAGACCAAGATCATGAAGAAGCTGGGCGGCAACATTCGTCTGGCACTGGCTCAGTATCGTGAGCTGGCGGCCTTTGCCCAGTTTGCCTCGGATCTCGACGAATCCACCCGTAAGCAGCTTGAGCACGGTCAGCGCGTTACCGAGCTAATGAAGCAGGACCAATACAGCCCGATGTCTGTGGCTGAAATGGGTACCGTTCTGTATGCAGCCAACGAAGGCTTCCTTGATGACGTAGATGTCACCAAGGTGGTTGAGTTTGAAGCTCAGTTGCTGGACTGGATGCGGGCAGAGCAAAAAGAACTGCTTGAGAAAATCGGTCCCGAAGGCACGTATAACGATGACGTTGCCGCTGGCCTGAAAGCTGCGCTGGAGAAATTCAAGACCACTCAAACCTGGTAATACCATCGGCCTGCTGCGGCGGGCCTGTTGGTCCCAATGAGTGTCTAACTTGAAAGGGCAGTGACATATGGCCATCGGAAAAGAAATACGTAACCAGATTGGCAGCATCAAGAGTACGCAGAAAATTACCAGCGCCATGGAAATGGTAGCGGCCAGTAAGATGCGTAAAGCTCAGGAACGCATGCAGGCGACTCGCCCGTACGCTGAAAAGATGCGCCAGGTAATCGGACATATTGCCAAGTCTAACAAAGATTACCGTCATCCGTTCATGGTTGAGCGTGAGGTGAGGCGTGTTGGCTACATCGTTGTCTCCTCAGATCGCGGTCTGTGCGGTGGTTTGAACGCTAACGTGTTCAAGCTACTTGTGCGTGAGATGCGTGATTGGAAAAATAAAGATGTTGAGACCGATCTCTGTGCAATCGGGCAGAAAGGGGCATCGTTTTTCCGCAACTATGGCGGAAACGTGATCGCTGCGCTGACGCACTTGGGCGACGCCCCCAGTGCTGAAACGCTGATCGGCAACGTCAAGGTAATGCTCGATGCGTTCAGTGACGGCAAGATTGATCGCCTGTACCTGGTTAGCAACGAGTTCGTTAACACCATGACGCAGATGCCGAAAGCTGAGCAGCTTCTGCCACTGCCGGAAGGTGAGGAAGAAGACATTGGTCGCCAGTGGGATTACATCTATGAACCGGATGCGCGCCCAATTTTAGAAGGGCTGCTGCCACGTTTTATTGAGTCCCAAGTGTATCAGGGTGTGGTAGAGAATCTTGCCTGCGAACAGGCTGCCCGGATGATTGCCATGAAGAGTGCTACCGATAACGCAGGTGACATTATTAACGACCTGCAGTTGGTGTACAACAAAGCTCGTCAGGCAGCCATTACGCAAGAGATTTCGGAAATTGTGAGCGGCGCGGCATCGGTCTGATTCGCCACGATCCTACTGGTTTTATTGACTATGAAGATAACGAGGAACCGAGCATGAGTAGCGGACACATCGTTCAGATCATTGGCGCGGTTATCGACGTGGAATTTCCACGTGACGCCGTGCCAAGCGTTTACGACGCACTGCTGCTTGAAGGTGGCGATACAACTCTTGAAGTTCAGCAACAGCTGGGCGACGGCGTTGTTCGTACCATCGCCATGGGCAGCACCGAAGGCCTTAAGCGTGGCCTGAAAGCAGAGAACACACACAAAGCTATTTCCGTACCCGTGGGCACCCAGACGCTGGGTCGCATCATGGACGTTCTGGGTCGTCCTATCGACGAACAGGGCCCAATCGGTGAAGAAGAGCGTTGGGGTATCCACCGCAAGGCACCAGGTTACGCAGACCAGGCAGCGTCTGCCGACCTGCTGGAAACCGGCATCAAGGTTATCGACCTGATTTGCCCGTTCGCCAAGGGTGGTAAGGTTGGCCTGTTCGGCGGCGCCGGTGTTGGCAAAACCGTTAACATGATGGAGTTGATCAACAACATCGCGAAAGAGCACTCAGGTCTTTCGGTATTTGCCGGTGTTGGTGAGCGGACCCGTGAAGGTAACGACTTCTACTACGAAATGAAGGACTCCAACGTTCTTGATAAAGTAGCCATGGTTTACGGCCAGATGAACGAGCCCCCCGGGAACCGTTTGCGTGTAGCCCTGACCGGTCTCACCATAGCCGAGAAGTTCCGTGACGAAGGCCGTGACGTACTGTTGTTTGTGGACAACATCTACCGTTACACCCTGGCGGGTACTGAGGTATCTGCGCTGTTGGGTCGTATGCCTTCGGCGGTAGGTTATCAGCCCACACTGGCCCAGGAAATGGGTGAGCTGCAGGAGCGTATTACCTCCACCAAAGATGGTTCCATCACGTCTATCCAGGCGGTATACGTACCGGCGGATGACTTGACTGACCCGTCTCCGGCAACCACCTTCTCCCATCTTGACGCCACCGTGGTACTGAGCCGTGACATCGCATCCAAGGGTATTTACCCAGCGATCGACCCACTCGACTCCACCTCGCGTCAGCTTGACCCTCTGGTCATCGGTGAAGAGCATTACGAAATCGCCCGTGGCGTGCAGACCAACCTGCAGCGCTACAAGGAACTGAAAGACATCATCGCGATCCTAGGTATGGACGAGCTGTCAGAAGAAGACAAGCTGGCTGTGTCCCGTGCCCGTAAGATCGAGCGTTTTCTGTCTCAGCCGTTCCACGTTGCTGAAGTATTCACCGGTTCGCCCGGTAAGTATGTTTCTCTGAAGGAAACCATCAGCAGCTTCAAGGGCATTCTTGACGGTGATTATGACGATATGCCAGAGCAGGCCTTCTACATGGTCGGCGGCATTGACGAAGCTGTTGAGAAAGCGAAGGCCATGAAGGCGAAAGAAGGTAAGTAATCTTCTTTTAATTTCTGTCCGAAAAGGCTTAGAGATATGGCTATGACTGTACATTGCGACGTCGTAAGTGCTGAAAAGAAGATTTACTCTGGGCTGGTAGAGATGTTGATCGCTACCGGCACCGAGGGTGAGTTGGGCATTCAGTTAGGCCATGCTCCGTTGCTGTCCGCGCTTAAGCCGGGGGCAGTCCGGATCATCAAACAGGGTGGCGAAGAGGAAATCTTGTACGTGTCTGGGGGATACCTGGAAGTACAGCCTAACCTCGTGACTCTGATGGCCGACACGGCGGTGCGCGCTAAAGACGTCGATGAGGCTGCAGCATTGCAGGCTCAGAAAGACGCCGAAGCAGCACTGTCGAATAAAACGGGCGAGTTTGAGTATTACCGTGCAGCTGCGGAGCTGGCCGAAGCGGCAGCCCAGCTACGCACGTTACAGAAGCTGCGCAAGAACGTTCGATAGAACCGTTTGCTGGCGCTCGCTCCGAAAAAGCCGCATCCCGCCCCCAGTGCGGGGTGCGGCTTTTTTTGATTTAGCCTTTATTGATTTAACTATCAATACAACCCCGACCACGTAAGGGAGCTGTTGTCCCATGTCACCGTTGCACGTTGTTATCTTGGCTGCCGGCCAAGGCTCCAGGATGAAGTCATCGCTGCCGAAAGTACTACACAAAGTGGCCGGGCGGCCTATGCTCCACCATGTGATCAATACGGCCCAGACTCTGGGTGCTGAAAAAATCCATGGTGTGATTGGCCACGGGGCCGATCAAGTAAAGGCTACTACAGATGCGTACAACGTTAGCTGGGTGATGCAGGAACAACAATTGGGCACCGGCCATGCCGTTGCTCAAACACTGGCGCATTTGCCAGACGATGCGCGCGTGTTGGTGCTGTATGGCGACGTACCGCTAACCACCGCAGAGACGCTTCAGGGCCTAGTTGAGAACCTGGACGAGAAGACTCTGGGGTTGTTAACCGTCACTCTGGATAACCCTCAGGGCTACGGCCGTATTTTGCGCAACCAGGCCGGGCAGGTGACTGCTATTGTTGAGCAGAAAGATGCCAACGCTGAACAGTTGGCTATTAATGAAGTAAACACCGGCATTCTCGCGGTCAGTGCCTGCCATCTGAAAACCTGGTTGCCCCAGCTCTCTAGCAGCAACGCCCAAGGCGAGTACTACCTCACCGATATCATCTCCATGGCCGTGCAGGCGGACATGACGGTAAACGTCGCTCAGCCGGGTAACCCGTTTGAAGTGCAGGGTGTGAATAACCGGCTGCAGCTGGCCGAACTGGAGCGTTGGTACCAGAGCCGTGAAGCAGATCGGCTGATGACCGAAGGCGCCACTCTCGCTGATCCAGCGCGGGTAGATGTGCGCGGTGAACTCACCATCGGCAACGATGTATTGATTGATGTAAACGTCGTCTTCAATGGCAACGTAACGTTGGGCAGCCATGTGTCCATCGGCCCGGGTTGTGTCATCACTGACGCCATCATTGCCGATGGCGCCCATATTCATGCCCACAGTGTGATCGAGCAGGCCAGTGTCGGTCCCAATGCTCAGGTGGGGCCTTTTGCGCGTCTGCGCCCAGGTACGCAATTGGCGGCCAATACCAAGGTTGGTAATTTTGTTGAGACCAAAAAAACCATCGTTGGCGAGGGCAGTAAAATTAACCACCTCAGCTACGTGGGTGATGCTACGCTTGGAGCCGACGTAAACGTGGGTGCAGGCACCATTACTTGCAATTACGACGGGGTAAACAAATACCAGACAGTGTTGGGCAACGGCGTATTTGTGGGTTCCAACAGCTCTCTGGTCGCGCCGGTTACGGTGGCGGAAGGTGCTACTATTGGCGCTGGTTCTACCATCACCAAGGATGTGCCAGAGCAAGAACTGGCCGTGGCCCGGGGCCGTCAACGCAATATTTCCGGTTGGCAGAAGCCGGAAAAACACTAGGCATTATTTATTCCCAGCATTTTCACCAAGATTTTTTATCACGAACAGGATAAGCAGCATGTGTGGCATTGTAGGTGCAGTTTCGGAACGGGACGTCCAAGGCATTCTTCTTGAGGGCCTGCGCCGCTTGGAATACCGCGGGTACGATTCTGCCGGTATGGCAGTTCTGGATGGCAAGAGCGCCGTTCAGCGTGCGCGGGAAGTGGGTAAAGTCGCAGCGCTTGCCGCAGCCGTAGAAGCCAAACCACCTTCGGGACATCTGGGTATTGCTCACACGCGCTGGGCAACCCACGGTGAGCCATCGCAGCTTAACGCCCACCCACACATGTCTGGCGATCGCTTGGCCATCGTGCACAACGGCATCATCGAGAACTATCAGGAACTGCGTGAAGAACTGAAAGCCGATGGCTTCGAGTTTACTTCCCAGACCGATACCGAAGTGGTTGTGCACTTGATTGAACAGAATTTCCGTGAGCTGGGCAAGGTTTATGAGGCGGTGAAGGCCGCCGTCACCCGCCTGCGCGGTGCCTATGCGTTGGCCGTGGTGCATGCCGATGAGCCCGACCACATGGTTGTTTGCCGCGAAGGCAGCCCGCTGGTCATTGGTGTAGGTATTGGAGAGAACTTTATCGCCTCCGACCAGCTTGCCCTGCTGCCAGTAACAGACCGCTTTATGTTTTTAGAAGAGGGCGATCTTGCTGATATTCGTCGGGATAGTATTGAGATTCATGACCGCGAAGGCACGCCGGTTGAACGCACCATCAGCCGCTTTGAGCATAGTGCCGACGCAGCAGAAAAAGGTGAGTACAGGCACTTCATGCTCAAAGAGATTCATGAGCAGCCCAAAGTGATCAAGGCTACCATGGAAGGCCGCGTGACAGAGTCACGGGTTTTGGAGCAGGCTCTTGGTACCGACGCCGGTGACCTGTTGCAAGACGTCCGCCACGTACAGATCATTGCCTGTGGCACCAGCTACCACGCTGGCATGGTTGCCAGGTACTGGATCGAAGATCTGGCTGGAGTACCCTGTTCTGTTGAAGTGGCATCCGAGTTTCGTTATCGCAAACACGTCATCCAGAAAGACACTTTGTTCCTGTGTATTTCCCAGTCTGGTGAAACAGCCGACACCTTGGCTGCTCTGCGCCAAGCCAAAAAAGCGGGCTTCCGCGCAGCACTGGCTATTTGTAACGTGCCCGGCAGCTCTCTGGTACGGGAATCCGATCTGGTGATCATGACCCAGGCCGGCCCGGAAATTGGCGTAGCCTCCACCAAAGCCTTTACCACACAGCTAACAGCACTGCTTATTTTTACTCTGGCACTGGCCCACAAAAACGGCCTCAGCGAAGAGCGCGAAGCCGATATCGTAAAAGCGCTTCACCTGGTGCCCGGTCAAGTCAACGACATACTGGCACTAGACGGCGACATTGCAGAGATGTCCAAACGCTTCATGGACAAAAACCACGCGTTGTTCCTGGGTCGGGGCTCACAGTTCCCGGTGGCTATGGAAGGTGCGCTGAAACTAAAAGAGATTTCCTACATTCATGCGGAAGCCTATCCCGCAGGCGAACTGAAGCACGGCCCGTTGGCATTGGTAGACAGCGAAATGCCAGTGATCACAGTTGCACCCAATAACAGCATGGCCGAGAAACTGAAATCGAACCTGGAAGAAGTCCGCGCCCGGGGCGGTGAGTTGTTCGTGTTTGCTGACCGTGCCGCGAACTTAAAACCGGAAGAGGGCATCCACGTGATGCAGCTTCCGGAGGTGCACGAAATCACCGCGCCAATTGTCTATACCGTGCCGTTGCAGCTGTTGTCTTACCATGTTGCTGTGCTCAAGGGCACAGACGTGGATCAGCCTAGAAACCTGGCGAAAAGTGTCACGGTTGAGTAACCTCAATAACGCGGCGATAACCAACCGGCTTGTCTCATGGCCGGTTGGTGATGTTTCTCCTAACTGACGAACCACAACTGCCATAAAGCTCATTCGCGCTCATAGCGCCTGATGTCGAACTCAAACCCACCTCTTCGAGTAGCCAAAGAACGCACTGTGAGTGAAGATTTAGCTTGGCCGAGTGGCAACCCATTCAAGCATGGGATTCTTACTGTCTCTCATCACCATGGGTGTTGTGTTGCTGATGGCTCGGTACCTGTTCACCTGGATTCAAATTGACAGCGACAACTCCCTAGCAATTATAGGTGCGAGTCTGCGTTTGAGGCAGCATAAGGTTGGCTGGGATTGAATAAGAATTAACGGTAAAAATTTAACCTCAGTGCTAGACGACCGGTCTATTCGGAGTTAAGCTGCAAATTGCCGCGATAAGCAAGTTGATCCCATCGGGTTTTTATTTGCCTTGAGAGTAGACGACCGGTCTAACTTGTTACTGCCTTGCAGGATCACGGCATGACAGCATTGGTGAGCATAAAGCCATTGGCCCCGACGATGCCCGCCGCATTCTTGAAGCTGCTTTGTAGGAGGAACTGAAGATGACACAAACTGACACAGCAAACCGTAAACTTGTGTTGGCGGAACGCCCCAAAGGCGCGCCGACCAAGGACACCTTAAGGCTCGACGAAGCGGCGATCCCTGCCGTCGGCGACAATCAGATGCTTTTGCGTACCGAGTACTTGTCACTCGACCCCTATATGCGAGGCAGGATGAGTGATGCGCCATCTTATGCCGCACCGGTGGAGGTCGGCGATGTGATGGTCGGTGGAACGGTTGCACAGGTTGTTACCTCGAAAGTCGATGGTTTTGCAGAGGGTGACTGGGTACTCAGCTTTCATGGCTGGCAGGATTATGCTCTTTCGGATGGCGAGGGAGTCACCAACCTTGGCGCTTCGCCCGCACATCCATCCTGGGCGCTCGGCATTTTGGGGATGCCCGGCTTTACCGCTTGGGCTGGCTTGACGCAGATTGGTGAGCCCAAGCCCGGCGAGACCATTGCGGTAGCTGCGGCGACCGGCCCAGTCGGCGCAACCGTAGGCCAAATTGGCAAGCTGCTGGGCTGTCGTGTTGTCGGCATCGCGGGAGGGCCAGAAAAATGCGCCTATGCAGTGGATGAACTGGGTTTCGACGCATGCATCGATCACAAGGCATCAGACTTTGCCGATCAGCTTGCCAAGGCCAGCCCTGATGGCATTGATGTCTATTTCGAAAATGTGGGCGGCAAGGTTCTTGATGCGGTGATCCCGCTTCTGAATCCGCATGCGCGTATGCCGGTGTGTGGACTGGTATCGCAATACAACGCCACCGAATTGCCCGTTGGACCGGACCGAATGAACTGGCTGATGGGGCAGATTCTGCGCAACAAGATCAAGGTGCAGGGCTTTATCATTTTTGACAGTTTCGATCACCTTTACCCGGAATTCGCTAAGGAAATGGGCGCTTGGGTGGAAAGCGGCAAGATCAAGTATCGCGAAGAGATTATCGATGGCCTGGAAAATGCGCCTGACGCCTTCATTGGTCTTCTCAACGGCGATAACTTCGGCAAGCGCGTGATCCGCGTCGGCCAACAAGAAAAAGAACAGCGATAAAAATGTCACTGGCACTGCTGATATAGAAAATGCAGATGATCCATCTGTAGATCGCAATAATCGAATGGAACAGGAGAGCTGAACATGACACAAATCACCACCATTAACCCCGCCACCGATGTAACGGTTGCTACCTATGATTTGATGAGTGCAGCCACCGCCTTCGAAAAAGTCGAAGCGGGCCAGGCAGCCTTTTTGGACTGGCGAAAAAAATCTCATGAAGCGCGTGCGCCATACCTTCGCGACATTGCCAAGGCATTACGTGAAAAGGCAGATGAATTTGCCAAGCTGATGACGCAGGAAACCGGCAAGCTTCTTCGTGACGGGAAAACGGAAGTCGAGCTGTGCGCGCGTATTCTCGAATACACGGCTGAAAACGGCCCTGCCGAACTTGCTGACGAACAGCGCACGTACAGTGGCGGTCAGAAAAAGGGCGTCGTGGCATATTCCCCGATCGGCGTCATCTATAGCATTCAGCCGTGGAATTTTCCGCTCTATCAACCTGTCCGGGTTCTCGCTGCCAATCTGATGGCCGGAAATGCGGTTGTCTTGAAACATGCCGCTATTTGTACGGGTAGTGGATTAATGCTGCGGGATATATGCGCTGAGGCGGGACTACCTGAAGGACTGTTTGATGTGCTGATCATTGACCATGACACCTCGGACAAAGTCATTGAGCATAAGCTTGTTCGCGGGGTAACTATGACCGGTAGTGATAGTGCAGGGCGCTATATCGGTCAGAAAGCCTCGAAACATCTTAAAAAGTCCGTGCTTGAGCTGGGATCAAACGACGCATATCTGGTGCTGGAAGACGCCGATGTAGAGCTCGCGGTAAAAACCTGCGTCCAGGGACGAATCTACAATAACGGTGAAACATGCGTCTCGGCCAAGCGCTTCGTCGTGACGGAGGCGATCTATGACGCCTTCGTCAGCTCTTTTGTCGAACAGATGAAAGCAATCAACATGGGTGACCCGACGGCGGAGGATACTCAGCTCGGTCCTGTGTCAAGCAAAGAGCAGTTCGACACTCTGTCTGAACAGGTCGCGAAAAGCCTCGAAGGTGGCGCCGAGCTGTTGTGCGGTGGCATTCCGAAAAAAGGCGTGGGGCAATACTATCCCGCCACTGTTCTTTCCAACTGTCAGCCCGGCACACCCGCCTATGACGATGAACTATTCGGTCCGGTCGCTTCGGTCATCAAGGCCAAAGACGACGCGGACGCAATGCGCATTGCCAATGACAGCCGCTATGGTCTTGGAGGGGGGATATTTACCAGGGATGAGGACAAGGCCTTGAAACTGGCCCGCGACCATTTTGATACTGGCATGGTCCGCATCAACTCCTTTGGAGCGGCAGATCCGAACATGCCTTTTGGCGGCGTGAAAGATTCCGGGATCGGCCGGGAACACGGCGGCTTCGGCATGAAAGAGTTTGTTAATATAAAGGCGATTTACCTACCTTAATTTCGATTCCCCAATATCGTTGCTTAAGTTAGTAGGATTAAAAAAAAACCCCTGTTATGCTCAGCCTAACAGGGGTTTTTATTATGAACATCAAGTCGTTAGAAACTTTCTTTTGGATCGCAAAGCTAGGTGGCTTTCGAGCCACGGCGAAAAAACTTTACGCCTCACAACCGACAATTTCTGCTCGAATTTCTGGCTTAGAAGATGAGCTTGGCATTGAGCTGTTCGATCGGTCTGGCCGCAACGCTGTGTTGACAGCCAAAGGCCGACAAGTGCTCTCTTACGCTGAGAAAATCCTCCAGCTTCACGCCGAATTACTCGATACCGTTGCTAGTCCGGATGCCATTCAAGGCACTATTCGATTGGGTGTTGCAGAAACCATTGCATATACCTGGCTCCCTGAGCTGATAGAAAGGATTAATGAAACCTACCCCGCTATAAATCTCGAACTTGATATTGATATATCTCTCAACCTGTCAGAAAAGCTGTTGAAGCGTGAGATTGATATTGCGTTCCTTATTGGAGAAGTAAAACAGGAAGGCTTTTTTAATACACCTTTCTACAGCTACTCGCTGATCTGGGTTGTTAGCCAAAAGCTGACGTTGCCCCCTGAACCCATAAGCCTCTCCGAGTTAGCGAAAATCCCGATTATCACCTACCCAAGAATGAGCGAGCCTCACGCGAATATCCGCACACTGATTACTAAAATGAGCAGCTCCACTCAGATTCATTCCTGCTCCTCGTTGTCCACAATTATCCGCATGGCGCTGGATGGTATCGGCGTCAGCGCTCTGCCAAAGGAGATCATCGCAAGAGAGCTTGCATCAGGGCAGCTTCGGGAGTTCGAGGTGGAGGCAAATATTCCTGATTTGGTGTTCAATATGGCCTATTGCGCTGCCCCGGGCGCAAATGTTGTGCGAGCTGTCGCGGATCTTTCCCTAAAGATTGTGTCGCCCAAGCTCCTCTAAACTCAGCACTATTCTTGACTGATCAGGTTTATCTATCGAAGTTGATTCTAAATTTCGATTTGTACTAATCATTGGTTCTGCGCTAATTTTAGAGGAAAGCAACTTAAGGCAGAATCATGGTTCCTACAGAACGCTCTCAGCGCTTTCTCAGGCCCGAAGATGTCAGGCTCGCGGCGCGTAATGGCTCACTTGTGGGGCCAACGGCCGGTATGGCAAACGGTTTTGTTCAAGTCAATCTGGTCATACTGCCCGAAGCGCAGGCCAATGGTTTTCTGCGGTTCTGTCAGGCAAACCCCAAGCCCTGTCCAGTGCTTGCTGTCAGTGAACCTGGCGCAAGGCAGTGTGAGGTGCTGGGTCAGGATCTGGACATAGCCCGGGATGTCCCTTCATACCGTGTTTATCGCAATGGCAAACTGGCCAGCACGCTGAACGATGTTTCAGATGCGTGGCGCGATGATCTGGTGACCTTCGCTATCGGCTGCTCATTCAGCTTTGAACATGCTCTTCTGCAGAGCGGACTGCCGGTGCGCCACATTGCTGAAGGGCACAATGTGTCCATGTACAACACCTCGATTCCGCTGCAGCCGGCCGGAGGCTTCCGTGGGAATATGGTTGTATCCATGCGCCCGTTCCGGGCCGAAGCCGCTATTCGGGCAATTCAGATCACTACCCGTTTTCCGCAAACTCACGGTGCGCCTGTGCACCTTGGCGATCCGTCATTGATTGGTATAGAGAGCCTCGAATCGCCCGACTACGGAGATGCAGTCTCGGTAGCCAGTGATGAGATACCGGTTTTCTGGGCTTGTGGCGTTACGCCGCAGCAGGTTCTTATGGATTCGGGCATTGAATTTGCGATTACTCACACGCCGGGCTTCATGTT
The DNA here is from genome assembly GCA_052089485.1 of Marinobacter sp. Classification (GTDB taxonomy): domain Bacteria; phylum Pseudomonadota; class Gammaproteobacteria; order Pseudomonadales; family Oleiphilaceae; genus Marinobacter. The sequence continues at coordinate 12,733 of JBQCZX010000083.1, forward strand.
GGTTACGGATATTCCTGAAAGTCAGGTGGCTTTGTTTTAACACCAAAATAATGAGAAGAGGAAGATGACAATGACTACAAAAAAATATCTCGCATCTGCGGTGGCCGCCGCAATGCTTGTAGCAGCACCTTACGCATCCGCTCAGGAACTGGACAAAACCAGCATTTCCTATGTTGGCAGCTGGAGCAGTTTGTCTTTGTACAAAAATTTTGAAAAGCCGTTCTGGGAGAAGCATATACCGGAAGCGTCGGACGGTAAGATCTCAACCAAAGTGACAACCTTCGATCAGATGGGTCTCGGTGGCGACGAGGTTTACCGTTTGATGGCGCGGAACGTCATCGAAGTGGCGTCCACCGTGGCTGACTACGCCGTAGCAGACGCTCCCGAACTTGAAGGCCTGGATATGCCGATGATGGCTCCGGATGTGGAGACCGCACGGAAAATTTCAGAGGCCTATCGCCCTGTGCTTTCAGATGCCTTTGCGGAGCGATTCGACAATGCAAAATTGCTTGCCATTGTTCCTTACCCTTCCCAAGTCGTGTTCTGCAATACTGAAATCGACGGCTTGTTGGATCTGAAAGGCAAAAAGGTCCGTGCCAGCGGCCGCACGACTGCCGAGTTTCTCGAAGCTCTCGGTGCTGAAGGCATTACGCTGAACTACAGTGAAGTACCGGGTGCGCTGCAGCGTGGTGTTGTTGACTGCGCGGTGACCGGATCGCTTTCAGGTTACAGCTCCGGTTGGTATGAGGTGGCTACCCATCTATACCCGTTGCCGCTGGGCGGCTGGGATCAGGTGATAACAGCCATGAATGGCAAGAAGTGGGCATCTTTGTCTGAGCCGACCCAGGAGTGGCTGTTGAACGAGGTGAAGGCCAACTATGAGGAGCCGGTTTGGGAGTCTGCAGTTGAGGAAACCCGTGAGGGCATCGCTTGCCTGACGGGCGAAGGCGAGTGCACGCGTGGTGAGTCAGGGGACATGGTTCTGGTCGAAGCGACCGATGAAGATTTCGCCGAGGTATCACGTCACCTTGAAGAAACGCTATTACCCAACTGGGCCCAACGTGTCGATCAGAAGTGGGTCGATCGCTGGAATGAGACCATAGGTGAGGTAACGGGCCTTACTGCGACTAAAGAATAGTCTGGCCAGTTGAAAGAGCCCGGGCTCACATTGGAGAACCCCATGTTACAGAAGATCAATAGCGTACTGGATCGAATACTTGTCGGTGTCGATATTGGGTCACTGTGGATGGCCCGGGCCGGAGGTTTGCTGATTCTGCTGACTGTCGGCCTGGTGACAGCAGAGGTGCTTTCGCGCCGGTTTTTTGGCCGATCCGGTTTCCACGCTACCGAGTTGACGGGCTATGTCATGGCAATCAGCTCGAGCTGGGCGTTTGCCTTCACCCTGATGCGAAAAGCTCATATCCGCATTGATGCTTTGTATCTGACGCTTCCGATCAGTGTGCGCGGTGTGCTTGATTTGATCGCGATGCTCTCTCTTGCGCTCTTTTGTGTGTTAATTGTCGGCGCGGCCTTTGAGATTACCCAACTGTCGTATACCGGCGGCGCAAGAGCAAACACCCCCCTTGGCACGCCTGTGTGGATTCCGCAACTGCTGTGGCTGATTGGTCTGGCCTGGTTCGGCATTGCGGTTGTCCTGGTCTCTCTTCGTGTTCTGTTTGGTCTGTTAAGCGGCAATTTCGGAGATGTGCAAAGGATTGCTGGCAGCCCAACGCTTGACGATCAAGTTACAGAAGAGAAGAAGGGAGCCGCCTAATGATTCTTTTTGCGCTGGTTGTATTGTTGGTGCTGCTCGTATTGAGTGTGCCGGTTGCCGCCACATTGATTGTGTTAAGTCTGTTTCTCGACGAGTTCTTTTCCCCTTTCCCGCTGGCTAACGCAATGGGGGACGTGCTCTGGTCCGCGTCAGATAGTTTTCTACTGATCGCAATCCCGCTTTTTATATTACTAGGGGAGATTTTGGTCCGAACCGGCGTTGCCAAAAGCACCTATCGGGCGTTGGAAAGCTGGCTTTCCTGGTTACCCGGCGGCTTGCTCCATGCCAACGTTGCCACGGCGACGCTGTTTTCAGCGACTTCCGGGTCGAGTGTTGCCACGGCCGCTACCATTGGTACGGTTGCGATTCCGCAGGGCGATGCCATGAAATATGATCCCAAATTGTTCACAGGCTCGATTGCTGCCGGAGGCACGCTTGGGATCATGATTCCTCCGTCGATCAATCTCATCGTCTACGGATTTCTTACCGAGACCTCAATTCCAAAGTTGTTTGCGGCTGGACTTGTTCCGGGCCTGCTACTGGCGTTTCTGTTTGTACTGGGTACGGCGCTGATTTGCCTCTGGCGGCCATCGCTAGGTGGTCCAAGCACTCGCCATTCTTGGGGCGAGCGATTCAAAGGGCTGTTAAGCCTAGGCCCTGTGATGACCTTGTTTGGTATTGTTGTCGGTTCGATTTACGCCGGTTGGGCAACGCCCACCGAAGCCGCCTCTCTGGGGGTCATTGGCGCGCTGCTTATCGCACTGTTCATGGGCAAGTTGAGCATAAGCGTTGTTGTCGAAGCGCTTGAAGGCACCATGCGCACAACCGGCATGATTGTGCTGATTATTATCGCATCGTATTTTCTCAACTTCGTGCTGGCTTCTGCGGGCATCACAGGAGAGTTGAGTTCGTTCCTGGAATCAGCCGGTCTCGGGCCGTATCTGACCCTGCTGCTTATCATCGGTATGTACATCATCCTGGGTTTCTTCATCGAGACGCTGTCACTGATGGTGATCACGATTCCGATTGTTGCGCCCATTATTATTGCCTTGGGTTTTGACCCGGTTTGGTTTGGCATCCTGCTGATTCTTCTAATTGAAATGGCTTTGATCACCCCGCCAGTGGGACTGAACCTATATGTGGTGCAGAGTGTCCGTAAGAGCGGTTCGTTCAACGATGTGATGATGGGCGCCTTGCCTTATGTCGGGTTCATGCTGGTCATGGTCGTGCTGCTTGTCGTTTTCCCGTCACTGGCTTTGTATTTGCCCGGTGTACTGAATTAACGATCCATCTATGAATAGCAACAATAGGATTTTTTCATGACAACATTTTATGTGGCAGATACCAACGATGCCCTCGAGATCGATGTTCAGGAACTGATTATTGCCGGATGGGCAGGTCGTGAGCAGGCCGGAATCGATGAACACATCGAAGAGCTTAAGGAGATTGGTGTTACGCCGCCTTCAAGCACGCCTTTGTTCTACCGCGTATCGGCGGATCAACTGACGACTGCTGAAACTGTGCAGGTATTGGGCGGTGAATCCAGCGGTGAAGTGGAGGTGGTTCTAATCGGTACCGAGCAGGGCACGTTTGTAGGCATTGGTTCGGATCATACCGATCGGGAAGCGGAGGCATGGTCAGTGGCGCATTCCAAACAGGTGTGTGCCAAGCCCGTAGGCCGGCAGGTCTGGACACTGGAAAGTGTGATTGACCACTGGGATGAGCTGAAAATATCCTCTTACGCCACCTTTGATGGTAAAGAAGTGCTCTACCAGACGGGTGGTGTAACGGGACTGTTGCACCCAAGGGACTTGTTGCAGCGATTTGGTCTGGATGAACCAAAACTGGCGCCTGGTCAGGCCATGCTTTGTGGCACCTTGCCGGTCGTCGGTGGTGTGCGCCCCTCTGAAGCTTTCCGCATGGTTCTTGAGGATCCGGTAACAAACCGGAAAATTGAGCATTTCTATGAAACAAAGACGCTATCGGTGGTGAAATGAATCAACAGTCTGGCCTGGCGCCTGTGGATCTGTCAGGGGCGACATTATCGTCGCTGCTTGGCGGAATGCAGCAGAACAAATGGCATGCAAGCCAGTTGCTCAAAGCCTGTCTGGACAACATTGACCAGCATGATGATCCCGCTAATCTGGTCTATACCGCCCGCTTTGATCGCACGGCGAAAGCCGAAGCGGCCGCCATCGACGCACTCCAGAATGGCAAGGTTCCGCTGGGTGAGCTCGCTGGCTTGCCGATAGCGCTCAAAGTGTTGTTTGATGTGGCCGGCGAAGTGACTCACTCGGGATCCAAGTGGTGGAATCAGCCGGCACGCAGTGATGCGCTGATTGTTTCTCGCTTGCGCCGGGCAGGTGCGGTGATTACCGGGCACACCAACATGACGGAGTTCGCCTACTCCGGGCTCGGGCTCAACCCTCACTATGGTTCGCCGGCGAACCCATTGGCACCGGGGCGGATATCCGGTGGATCATCATCCGGGGCGGCTTCAGCTGTGGCTCACGGCATGGCGGTTGCCGCAATCGGAAGCGACACCGGTGGTTCGGTGCGTATTCCTG